>DASQDP010000074.1:0-24160 GCA_035634095.1 Nocardioidaceae bacterium
CACGGCGTACGTCCACCCTCGTGACCGGCACCTGCTCACCGACCCGATGGCCGCCATGTCCCCGGAGACCGCCGGGATGCTCCTCGGCGGCCGCTATGAGTTCGCCGAACCGGACCGCGTCCAGGAGCTCGAGGACCTGCAGACGCTGGAGCTCGCCGGCCTCCAGGTCACCGTGGACCACACGCCCGGCCACACCGAGGGATCGGTGACCTTCCGCACGCCGTACGGCGCTCAGGACGTCTCCGCGCTGCTGTTCTCCGGTGACCTCCTCTTCGCCGGCTCGATCGGTCGCACCGACCTCCCCGGCGGCGACCACGCGACGATGCTGCGCACGCTCCGCGACAAGGTGCTGCCGCTCGACGACGACATCGTCGTGCTCCCCGGCCACGGCGACCAGACCAGCATCGGCCGAGAGCGCGTCACGAACCCCTACCTCCAGGACCTCCTGGACCCGCGGTCGGCCGCTGCGGCACCGCACCGGGGCCTGTGAGCGGATGAGCAAGCCCACCCCGCTCAGCGGGTTCCCCGAGCTGCTGCCCGCCCAGCGAGCCGTCGAGCAGCATGTCACCGACCGCCTGCGACGCACCTTCGAGCTGCACGGCTTCGCCGGGCTGGAGACCCGCGCCGTGGAACCGATGGACCAGCTGCTGCGCAAGGGCGAGACGTCCAAGGAGGTCTACGTCCTGCGCCGGCTGCAGGCGGACGCCGGGACGGCCGACGGAGCCGGCGGTCGGACCGGGGACACCGGCATGGGTCTGCACTTCGACCTGACCGTCCCCTTCGCCCGCTACGTGCTGGAGAACGCCGGCAGGCTCGAGTTCCCGTTCCGTCGGTACCAGATCCAGCGGGTCTGGCGCGGCGAGCGGCCCCAGGAGGGCCGCTACCGGGAGTTCACGCAGGCGGACATCGACGTGGTCATGCGCGACGAGCTGCCGTTCCACTTCGACGTCGAGGTGGCCCGCGTGATGGCCGAGGCGCTGGCCGGGCTGCCGTTGCCGCCGATGCGGCTGAGGGTCAACAACCGCAAGCTCATCGAGGGGTTCTACCGCGGCATCGGCGCACCCGACCCCGCCGCGGTGATCACCGTCATCGACAAGCTCGACAAGCTCCCGCGCGATGCGGTGGCCGACCTGCTGACCGGCGAGGGACGCCTGAGCCGGGAGCAGGCGGCCCAGTGTCTCGCGCTCGCGGAGATCGAGGCCGCCGACACGTCGTTCGTGGACCGGGTCCGCTCGCTCGGGGTGTCGCACCAGCTGCTGGACACCGGCCTGGACGAGCTGGCCGCGGTGGTCCGGGGGTGTGCTCCGGTCGCCGGCGAGCGCTTCTCGGTGGTCGCCAGCCTCAGCCTGGCGCGAGGGCTCGACTACTACACCGGCACCGTCTTCGAGATCTACATGGACGGCTTCGAGAGCCTCAAGTCGGTCGGCGGCGGGGGGCGCTACGACGCGCTCGCCTCCGACGGGCGTACGACGTACCCGGGCGTCGGCATCTCGTTCGGCATCACCCGGACGCTGGTCCCGCTGATGAGCAGGGACCTGCTCACCGCCGACCGGCCCGTTCCCTCGGCCGTCCTGGTCGCCCTCGCCGACGAGGACGCCCGCGAGGCCGGCAACGAGGTCGCCCAGCGGCTGCGCGTCCGCGGCATCCCCACCGAGGTGGCGGCCGCCGCGCAGCGGTTCGGCAAGCAGATCCGCTACGCCGAGCGGCGCGGCATTCCCTACGTCTGGTTCTCCGGGACCGACGGGACGCACTCGGTCAAGGACATCCGCAGCGGTGACCAGCGCGACGCCGACCCGACCACCTGGTCCCCACCGCCGGAGGACCTCCGTCCCACCATCGTGTCCACCGCCGATTCGTCTGCGATCGCTGGGCGCAGAAACCCTGCGGGACCGCAGACGAACCGGGGGGACGAGCAACCGAGGAGCGACATCCGTGATCCGCACCCATGACGCAGGCACCCTGCGCGCCGAGCACGTCGGCACGACCGTCACCCTCGCCGGGTGGGTGGCGCGCCGGCGCGACCACGGCGGCGTGGCGTTCCTCGACCTGCGGGAGGCGTCCGGGGTCGTGCAGGTCGTCGTCCGCGACGAGTCCGTGGCCTCCCAGCTGCGCACGGAGTACTGCGTCCAGGTCACCGGTGAGGTCGCCCGACGGCCCGAGGGCAACCAGAACCCGAACCTGCCGACCGGCGAGGTCGAGGTCATCGCCCACGACGTCGAGGTGCTCAGCACGTCGGCGCCGCTGCCGTTCCCCATCGACGACGCGGGTCACGGGGTGGGGGAGGTCGGCGAGGAGGTCCGGCTCGCGCACCGCTACCTCGACCTGCGCCGCGCCGGGCCAGCCGCCGCCCTGCGGCTGCGCAGCGAGGTCAACCGCGTCGCTCGCGAGGTGCTGCACGACGAGGGATTCGTGGAGGTGGAGACGCCGACGCTCACCCGGTCCACCCCCGAGGGCGCCCGCGACTTCCTGGTCCCGGCCCGGCTGAGACCCGGCAGCTGGTACGCCCTGCCGCAGAGCCCGCAGCTGTTCAAGCAGCTGCTGATGGTGGCGGGCATGGAGCGCTACTACCAGATCGCCCGCTGCTACCGGGACGAGGACTTCCGCGCCGACCGGCAGCCGGAGTTCACCCAGCTCGACATCGAGCTCAGCTTCGTCGAGCAGGACGACGTGATCGCGCTCATGGAGCGGGTGGTCTCCGCGATGTGGGCGCTGGTCGGGTACGACGTGCCGACGCCGCTGCCGCGGATGACGTACGCCGAGGCGATGGCGCGCTACGGCAGCGACAAGCCGGACCTGCGCATGGGCCTGGAGCTGACCGACTGCACCGACTACTTCGCGCAGACTCCGTTCCGGGTGTTCTCCCCGGCGAACGCGGCGTACGTCGGCGCCGTCGTGATGCCCGGGGGAGCGAGCCAGCCACGCAAGCAGCTCGACGCCTGGCAGGAGTGGGCCAAGCAGCGCGGGGCGCGCGGGCTCGCCTACGTGCTCGTGCAGGAAGACGGCTCGCTGACCGGACCGGTGGCGAAGAACCTCAGCGAGGAAGAGCGGGCCGGCATCGCCGCCCACGTCGGCGCGGTCCCCGGCGACTGCATCTTCTTCGGTGCGGGCGCCGTCAAGTCCAGCCGCGCGCTGCTCGGCGCTGCGAGGCTCGAGATCGGCCGTCGCGGCGGGCTCATCGACGAGGACGCGTGGAGCTTCCTGTGGGTCGTCGACGCGCCGCTCTTCGAGCCCGCCGACGAGGCGACCGCGGCCGGGGACGTCGCCGTGGGCGGCGGTGCCTGGACCGCGGTGCACCACGCGTTCACCTCGCCGCAGGACCTCGACACCTTCGACACCGACCCGGGCAGCGCGCTGGCGTGGGCCTACGACATCGTCTGCAACGGCAACGAGCTCGGTGGCGGCTCCATCCGGATCCACCGCAGCGACCTCCAGCGCCGCGTCTTCGCGGTGATGGGCATCGACGAGGCCGAGGCGCGGGAGAAGTTCGGGTTCCTGCTCGACGCCTTCGACTACGGCGCGCCGCCGCACGGTGGCATCGCGGTGGGCATGGACCGGATCTGCGCGCTGCTGAGCAGGTCGGAGTCCATCCGCGACGTGATCGCGTTCCCGAAGTCCGGCGGCGGCTACGACCCGCTCACCGCCGCGCCGGCCCCCATCACGCCGCAGCAGCGCAAGGAGGCCGGTGTCGACGCGCGCCCCGAGACGACGGACACAGCGAAGATCCGCTGACCTCCCGTGTCCAGATCGTTACGCGCTGGTGTTCGCTCCTCGCACTGGTGTCACATAGGCTCTCGCACGCCGCGTTCGCCAGACAGCCAGCGGTCCTGACCAGTCGCAGCAGCAGCTGCACAGAGGTGACGATGACGATTCCGGCAGGTGAGCTGGAAGGCCGCGGGGCGAGTGACGCCCAGCTCAGCCCGACCTCTCCACCGGAGCCCGAGGTGCGCAAGGTGGCGGGCAAGTCGCCCACCCAGCTCGCGATGTCGAGGTTTCGCAAGGACAGGCTCTCGATGGTCGCGTTCTGGGTCGTGGTGATCTACCTCGGTCTCGGCCTGGCTGCTCCCCTTCTGGTGAAGTTCGGCGTCCTGGACCCCCTGAGCTTCAACAACTCCGCGAAGTTCCTCGACATCGAGGCGGGGGGCATCCCTCGCGGGACACTCGGCGGGATGAGTCTCAGCCATCCTCTCGGCATCGAGCCGGGCACCGGCCGCGATGTGCTCTCCCGGCTGATCCTGGGGATCACGCTCTCGCTCAGCATCGCCCTCTCTGCGACCGCGATCGCGGTGGCCCTCGGTGCCGTTCTCGGCATCGTCTCCGGGTTCGTCGGCGGTGTCGTCGACGCGGCGATCGGCCGGCTGATCGACCTGACCCTCTCCTTCCCGCAGACCCTGATGCTGCTCGCGCTGTCCACCACGCTGGTCGCGACGCTCATCGACGCGGGGATCCCGGCAGGCCCCCTGGCGAACGGGACCTATGTGGTGCTCGTCCTGGGCGCTTTCGGCTGGCCGCCGATCGCCCGCATCGTCCGGGGGCAGGTGCTCACCCTGCGCGAGCGAGAGTTCGTGGAGGCGGCCAAGCTGATGGGCGCGCCGCGGTTCCGGATGTACTTCAAGGAGATCCTGCCCAACCTGTGGGCGCCACTGCTGGTCTACTTCACGTTGACCATGCCGGCGTTCATCTCGGCTGAGGCGGCGTTGAGCTTCCTCGGGGTGGGGATCAAGCCGCCGACACCCACGCTCGGCAACATCCTGACCGACTCGATCTCCTACTCCCAGGCCGACTTCTTCTTCTTCTTCGCCCCAGCGCTGCTCATCGCGATCATCGTCGTGAGCTTCAACCTGCTCGGGGACGGACTGCGCGACGCGCTCGACCCGAGGGGTGCCCGATAGCCGACCACCGGACCCCCACCCACCTCAGCCGCACCCACTAGCACTTCGGCAGCAAACCGCTGCCGGACGTCGCCGCCGTCGACAGACGTGCGACGCGAAAAGGAGAGCACATACATGGTGATCAACCGAAAGCGGCTCGTAGCCCTGGCGACCGCGGGGGCCATGGCGTCCCTGGCCGCCTGCGGCGGCGGGTCCACCAACGACAACGCCACCGACGACAACGCCTCGGCAGAGGGCGCCAAGGGAGGGACGCTCAACTACCTGACCACCAGGTCGACCGAGCACCTCGACCCGCAGCGCACCTACATCGGTCGCGACCTGTCGAACATGTCCCGCATCGCCATCCGCAACCTCGTGACCTTCCCGGCCACCGAGAACGAGGACGAGGCGCTGACCCCGGTCCCCGACCTGGCGACCGACACCGGGACGATGAGCAAGGACGCCAAGACCTGGTCCTTCACGCTGAAGGACGGCGTGAAGTGGGAGGACGGCAGCGACATCACCTGTGAGGACGTGAAGTACGGCGCCTCCCGGACGTTCGCCACCGACGTCATCACCGGCGGCCCGAACTACATCCTGTCCTTCCTGGACGTGCCGAAGGACAAGACGGGGCTGCCGCTCTACAACGGCCCCTACAAGAAGAAGAACCAGGCCGACTTCGACAAGGCAGTCACCTGTGACGGCAAGACGATCACCTACCGGTTCAGCAAGCCGTTCCCGGACTTCCCGCTGGCGATCTCCTCCCTGCTCTCCTTCGCGCCCTTCAAGCAGTCCGAGGACCAGGGCGACAAGTCGAACTTCGCTGTGTTCTCGAGCGGTCCGTACAAGCTCGAGTCGCCGTGGAAGAGCGGCAAGGGCGGCACGTTCGTCCGCAACGAGAACTGGGACCCCGCGACGGACGACGTCCGCAAGGCGCTCCCCGACAAGATCGTGTTCACCGAGGGCCTGGAGTCGGAGATCATGACCGACCGGCTGGTCGCCGACTCGGGTGAGGACCAGACCGCAGTGACCGACCGGAGCATCCCGCCGTCCGCCTTCTCCCAGATCACCGGGCCGGTGGCGGACCGGGCCGTCCAGGTCGACTCGCCCTTCGTGAGCTACCTGCTGCCGAACTTCAACCAGATGAAGAACCTGCAGGTCCGGCAGGCGCTGATGATGTCCACCGACAACGAGGGCCAGATCAGCGCCCTCGGCGGCACCAAGGCGGGCGCGCCGGCGAAGTCCATCGTCGCCCCGGATCTCGTGGGCTACACCGAGAACCCCGAGTTCACGGCCCCCGCGAGCGGGGACCCGGAGGCGGCGAAGAAGCTGCTGCAGGAGTCTGGTGAGACGCTCCCGTACCCGATCAAGTTCACCTACAACGGTGGCACGCCGACGTCGGACAAGATGGCGGCGGCCCTGCAGGACGGGTGGGAGAAGGCCGGTTTCAAGGTCAGCCTGGATCCGCTCGGAGAGACCTACTACGACGTGATCAACAAGCCCACCAACGACGCTGACGTCATGTGGGCGGCCTGGGGCGCGGACTGGCCGTCGATCGCGACGGTGATCCCGCCGCTGTTCGACAGCCGGGTCAACCTGACCTCGGAGTCCAACGGGAACGACTACGGCAACTACCGCAGCGACAAGGTCAACCAGCTGATCGACAAGGCGGCGTCGCTGCCGACGGTCGAAGAGCAGGCCGAGGTCTACGCTCAGATCGACGAGCAGCTGGGCAAGGACGTGGCCTACATCCCCCTGGAGAACACGCAGTTCTACATGCTGCGCGGCTCCAAGGTGACCGGCTACGTCACCGGACCGGGCTCGAACGGCTACCCGGACCTGGGTCTGATCGGGGTGACCAGCTGACTCGCCCCGAGGCCGCGCAGGCAGCGGTCCGCTAACGGTAGGCGCGGTGTGGGGGGTCGGACTCCGGCCCCTCACACCGGCCCGACACGGGATCATGGTGCGGACCGTGCGCACCGCATACTGTTTCGCAATGACGAGGCGCGCCGGCCTCGAGAGGTGGTTGGCAAGCCATGTTCGCGTACATCATCCGTCGGCTGGTGTCGGGTGTCGTCCTGCTGCTGGTGATGAGCCTGGTCACCTTCCTGCTCTTCTTCGCCTCTGCCGTCGACCCGGCCCGCGTCTCCTGCGGCAAGAACTGCTCCCCGGCGCTGCAGAAGCAGACCGCCAAGGCACTCGGCTACGACAAGCCGGTCGTGCTCCAGTGGACCGACTTCCTCGTGGGCATCGTCAAGGGACGGGACTACCCCGACGATCCCGCCCTCAAGAAGACGGCACCGGCGACGATCGCGCACTGCCCGGCTCCCTGTCTCGGGTACTCGAAGGTGCAGAACGAGACGGTCACCACACTGGTCAAGGACGCGCTGCCCATCTCGCTGTCGCTGGCACTGGTCGCCTTCATCATGTGGATGCTCGGCGGAACCGTCTTCGGGGTGGCGGCCGCGCTGCGTCAGGGGACGATCGTCGACCGCGGCATCGTCGGCACGTCGCTGGTCTTCTTCGCCTTCCCGACCTTCTTCACCGGCCTGTTCCTGTACAAGTTCGTCGCCATCAAGTGGGAGATCGTGCCCATCCCGGCCTACTCCAGCATCGCCGACGGCGGGGTGTTCACCTGGCTCAACGGACTGTTCCTCCCCGGCCTCACCCTGGCGCTGTTCTACATGGCCGGGTACATCCGGATGACCCGCGCCTTCGTGCTCGAGTCCTTCGGCGAGGACTACCTGCGCACCGCCAAGGCGAAAGGCCTGGCGCCGCGCAAGGTGCTGGTCAAGCACAGCATGCGGGCGGCGCTCACCCCTCTGGTGACGATGGCCGGCATCGACCTCGCCGGGCTCATGGGCGGCGCCATCATCACCGAGAGCGTCTTCAACTACAACGGCCTCGGGAAGCTCGCGGTGCTCTCCACCCAGCGGCTGGACCTCCCCACAACCGTCGGGATCGTGCTGATGCTTGCCGCGTTCGTGATCCTGGCCAACATCGTCGTCGACGTCCTCTACGCCTTCATCGACCCTCGGGTCAGGGTCGGCTGACGGCGGGGATGATGGAGACACCATGACCACCACCGCCTCCGCGGCATCCTCGCCGCCCACCTCGTCCAGCACCGTCCTGTCCGTGCGCGACCTCCGCGTGCACTTCCCCACCAGCGACGGGGTCGTCAAGGCTGTCGACGGTCTCGACTTCGACATCGCTCGCGGGAAGACTCTCGGCATCGTCGGGGAGTCGGGCTCCGGCAAGTCCGTGTCCAGCTCGGCCATCCTCGCGCTGCACAATCCCAAGCGCAGCAAGGTCTCCGGCCAGATCTGGCTCAACGGCACCGACCTGCTGACGCTCGGCGAGGAGGAGATGCGCAAGCGTCGTGGCCGCGAGGTCGCGATGATCTTCCAGGACCCGCTGTCGGCCATGCATCCCTACTACACCGTCGGCAACCAGATCATGGAGGCCTACCTGGTCCACAACGCCGTGGACAAGAAGACGGCGCGCGCCCGGGCGGTGGAGATGCTGGACCGGGTGGGCATCCCGCAGCCGGACCGGCGGGTCGACGACTACCCGCACCAGTTCTCCGGCGGCATGCGGCAGCGGGCGATGATCGCGATGGGGCTGATCAACGACCCGGGGCTGCTGATCGCCGACGAGCCGACCACGGCCCTCGACGTCACCGTGCAGGCGCAGATCCTGGACCTGCTCCAGGACCTGCAGCGGGAGTTCGACTCCGCCGTCATCATCATCACCCACGACCTGGGGGTGGTCGCGGAGATGGCCGACGACGTGCTGGTGATGTACGCCGGCCGGGGCGTCGAGTACGGCCCGTGCCGCGAGATCCTGACCCACCCCGAGATGCCCTACACCTGGGGCCTGCTCTCCAGCGTCCCGGACGTCAAGGGCGACACCGACGCACGCCTCATCCCGATCCCCGGCAACCCGCCGAGCCTCCTCGACCCGCCGCCCGGATGCCCGTTCAACCCCCGGTGCGTGCACCGGGACAAGGTGCCCGGCGACCTGTGCCGCACCCAGCTGCCGCTGCTGGTGGAGGGCAACCGTGGGCCCGGGCACACCAAGAGGTGTCACCTGGCCAACCCGGAGCAGATCTACGAGACCGAGGTGCTGCCCGTGATCGCGCCGTCCCTCGCCGAGGAGCGATGATGGACGACAGCGCCGGCGCAGGCGCCACCACAGCCACCCAGGGCGCGGGCAGCGGCATGCAGGCAGGCACCGGCATGATGGCGGAGCAGCAGGCGCACAAGAACGCCAAGCCGGGTTCGGCGGGCAAGGCCATCCTCGAGGTCGACAACCTGCAGATGTACTTCCCGGTGAAGTCCTCGGGCCTGATCCGCCGGACCGTGGGTCAGGTGCAGGCCGTCGACGGCGTCTCGTTCGAGGTACCCACCGGCGGGGCGCTCGGCCTGGTCGGGGAGTCGGGCTGCGGCAAGTCGACGACGGGGCGGCTGATCACCCGGCTGCTCACGCCGACTGCGGGAGAGATCCGCTTCGAGGGCCAGGACATCGCGCACCTGTCGCCGGCCGAACTGAAGCCGCTGCGCCGGGAGATCCAGATGATCTTCCAGGACCCGTACACCTCGCTGAACCCGCGCCACACCGTCGGCTCGATCGTGGGCGCACCGCTGGAGATCCACAAGGTGGTGCCGGGCGACAAGGTGCTCAGCCGCGTGCAGGAGCTGCTGGAGATCGTGGGGCTCAACCCCGAGCACTACAACCGCTACCCCAACGAGTTCTCCGGGGGGCAGCGGCAGCGGATCGGGATCGCGCGCGCCCTGACCCTGAACCCGAAGCTGCTGGTGGCCGACGAGCCGGTGTCCGCGCTCGACGTGTCCATCCAGGCCCAGGTCATCAACCTGCTGCAGGACCTGCAGCGCGAGTTCGGCATCTCGTTCCTGTTCATCGCGCACGACCTGGCGGTGGTGCGGCACTTCTGCCCCGAGGTCGCGGTCATGTACCTCGGCAAGATCATGGAGATCGCCGACCGGGAGACCCTGTACGAGCGGCCGCACCACCCGTACACGCAGGCGCTGCTCTCCGCTGTGCCCGACGTCAAGCAGGCCGCGATCGGCGGTCGCCGCGAGCGGACCCGGCTCGAGGGTGACGTGCCCAGCCCGATCAACCCGCCGTCGGGCTGCCGCTTCCGGACCCGGTGCCCGCTGGCCCAGGACATCTGCGCCAAGGTGGTGCCACCGCTGCTGCAGATCGGGCCGCGTCACAAGGTGGCCTGTCACTTCGCCGGCGAGATCGGGAACCACCCCACCGAGCCGGTCTTCGCGCCGCTGCTGGGCGTGGACAAGCACGGCGACCCGGAGCCGGGCGCGACACCGGTGGCGAGGGAGCTCGACAAGCCGAGCTACGACGACACCTGGTACGACCTCGAGACGCGCTCGATGGGGACGGCCTGAACGACGAGCCGGGGGCCGTCAGCGGCGCCGGTGCCCCGGACAGCGGCGACGGGCTGTTCGCCCTCGACGACCCGTCCGGCGCCGGTCGCCCCGGCCCCTCGACGTCCGTCGGCGCAGCCGGGGCAGCCGTGCCCGGCGGCGGCACCCTCGCGGGCAGCACCCACTCCTCGGCGCCGCTGGCGGTGCGGATGCGCCCCCGCACCCTCGCCGAGCTTGTCGGCCAGCGCCACCTGCTGGCTCCTGGGGCGCCCCTGCGCCGGCTGGTCGAGGGGGACCAGCCGATGTCGCTGCTGCTGTGGGGGCCACCCGGCACAGGCAAGACCACCATCGCGTCGGTCGTCAGCCGGCAGACCTCACGCCGGTTCGTCGAGGTCTCTGCGGTGGCCGCCGGCATCAAGGAGGTGCGCGCGGCGATCGACTCCGCGCGCGGGCAGCTCGCCCGTGGAGGGCCGGAGACCGTGCTCTTCGTCGACGAGGTGCACCGGTTCACCAAGGCCCAGCAGGACGCGCTGCTGCCCGGCGTGGAGAACCGCTGGGTGACCTTGGTCGCCGCCACCACCGAGAACCCGTTCTTCTCCGTCATCTCGCCGCTGCTCTCCCGCTCACTGCTGCTGACCCTGGAGCCGCTGACCGACGACGACATCCGGGGAGTGGTCGCCTCCGCGGTGGCCGACGAGCGCGGCCTCGCCGGTGCCGTCTCCGTCGCTGAGGAGGCGCTCGACCACCTGGTCCGGCTGGCGGGTGGGGACGCCCGGCGGGCGCTGACCTACCTGGAGGCCGCTGCGGGAGCCGCGCTGGCCCGGGACCTCGACGTCGTGGACCTGGCGACGACGGAGACCGCCGTGGACCGGGCAGCGGTCCGCTACGACCGCCAGGGCGACCAGCACTACGACGTCACCAGTGCGTTCATCAAGTCGGTGCGCGGCTCGGACGCGGACGCCGCCCTGCACTACCTCGCCCGGATGGTCGAGGCCGGGGAGGACCCCCGGTTCATCGCCCGGCGCCTGGTCATCCTGGCCAGCGAGGACATCGGGCTGGCCGACCCGACCGCGCTCCCGACGGCCGTCGCGGCCGCCCAGGCGGTGCAGCTCATCGGGATGCCCGAGGCGCGGCTCAACCTGGCTCAGGCCACGATCGCGCTCGCGCTGGCGCCCAAGTCGAACGCCGTCATCCTGGCCATCGACGCCGCCAGCGCCGACGTGCGCGCCGGCAGGATCGGCGCGGTGCCGAGCCACCTGCGCGACGCGCACTACGGCGGCTCCCAGCAGCTCGGACACGGCACCGGCTACCGCTACGCCCACGACGAGCAGTTCGGCATCGCGGAGCAGCAGTACGCCCCGGACGTGGTCGCGGACGCCACCTACTACCGGCCCACGACGCTCGGCGCCGAGGCGGCGCTCAAGGACCGCTGGGAGCGGATCCGACGGAAGGTGCGGGGCGCCGACGGGTAGGGTCACGTCCCATGGATCCGACCACCCTGGGACCCCTGTGGGGGCTGGTCGTGGGGATCGCCGGGGGCACGGCGCTCGTGCTGGCCGTGACGTCGGTGGTGCTGCTGGCGGGGCGCCGCCGACTGGAGCGCGAGCTGTGGGCGTCCCGCACCGAGCTGGCCTCGCTGCGCGAGCGGGTCGACGCCCTGACGCAGACACTCGAGCGGTCCGCCAGGAGCGGTGCGCCGCAGGAGTACCTCATCACCAGCCTGCCCCCGCACGTCGACCCAGCCGCCTCCGCCGCCACTGCAGCCGTCGCTCCAGCGCCGCAGGACAGCGCGGTCGGCGCCCCGCTGTCCGGCCGGGCGTTCGCGACCGTGGCGCTGACCGACTCCGTGGTCAAGGCCGCGTCGCTCGGCTACGGCGTACGCCGCGCGCTGTCGCCCCAGAACCGCAACCGGATCCGCTTCGAGATGGGCCGGGAGGTCAAGCGGTCCCGCCGGCAGCGACGTCGCGACCTCAAGGAGGCGAGGCGGCACCTGCGCCGGTCCAGCGACCTGGACACGTCGCACGGCACTGGCTCCGGTGTGGGAAGCGCTGCATGAGCCGGCTGGTCTGGTTCGCGGCCGGCGCCGGCGCGGGGGTCTACGCGTTGACCAGGGTCCGGCGCGTCGCCGAGGTGTTCACCCCCGAGGGCCTCGCGGACCGGCTCGCCGGGCTCTCGCTGGGGCTGCACCTGTTCCGCGACGAGGTCCGCGCCGGCATGGCGGAGAAGGAAAAGGACTTGCGCCAGCGCCTGGCCGTCCCGCCTCCTGGAGGGGTCGGCGAGCTGCCGCCAGGTGGGACGCCCCGACTGGGCGGACCGGTCCCTCCGCAGCGCGCCGCCACGGGCATCGAGACGCACCCGGGCATCCCAGACACGACGAGAGAGGGCGACCACTGATGGACACCGCGGAGATCCGCCGCCGGTTCCTTGCACACTTCGAGGCCAACACCTCGGTGGGCGCGCACCAGGTGGTGCCCTCGGCCCCCCTGCTCGTGGACGATCCCAACCTGCTGTTCGTCAACGCCGGCATGGTGCCGTTCAAGCCCTACTTCCTCGGGCAGGAGGCCCCGCCCTTCCCGCGGGCCGCGAGCGTCCAGAAGGTCGTCCGCACCCCGGACATCGACGACGTCGGCAGGACCACCCGGCACGGCACGTTCTTCGAGATGTGCGGCAACTTCTCCTTCGGCGACTACTTCAAGGAAGGCGCCATCGAGCTCGCCTGGGACCTGGTGACCAAGCCCCGCGCCGACGGCGGCTGGGGCCTGGAGGAGAGCCGGCTGTGGCCCAGCGTCTACGTCGACGACCCGGAGGCGGTCGCCTTGTGGCGGAAGGTCACGGGCCTGCCCGACGAGCGGATCGTTCGGCTCGGCCGCCGGGAGAACTACTGGTCGATGGGGGTGCCCGGGCCGGGTGGACCCTGCTCGGAGATCCTCTACGACCGCGGCCCCGAGCACGGCCCCGACGGCGAGCTCGCCACGACCCAGCGGCTGGTGATGCCGACCGAGCTGGAGGACCGCTACCTCGAGATCTGGAACCTGGTGTTCATGCAGGACGAGCTGAGCGCCGTCCGCAGCAAGGACGACTTCGACATCTCGGGGTCGCTGCCCCAGCAGAACATCGACACCGGCATGGGCCTGGAGAGGGTCGCGTTCCTGCTGCAGGGCAAGGACAACATGTACGAGATCGACGTGATGTACCCGGTGATCGAGAGGGCCGAGCAGCTCACCGGGAAGAGGTACGGCGCCGGAGGCACCTCGGGGCACCAGGACGACGTCTGGTTCCGGGTCGTCGCCGACCATGTCCGCAGCTCGATGATGCTGATCGGGGACGGCGTGACGCCGGGAAACGAGTCGCGGGGCTACGTGCTGCGACGGCTGCTGCGGCGCGCCGTACGCTCGATGCGCCTGCTCGGCTACGAGGACCGGGCGCTGCCCGAGCTGCTGCCGGTCAGCCGCGACGCCATGAGCCAGACCTACGTCGACCTGCAGCGCGACTGGGCCCGCATCTCGTCGGTGGCCTACGCCGAGGAGGACGCGTTCCGGCAGACCCTGCGCACCGGCACCACGATCTTCGACCTCGCGGCGGCCGAGGCCAAGGCGAGCGGGCAGCAGCGGCTGTCCGGCAGCAAGGCGTTCGCGCTGCACGACACCTACGGCTTCCCGATCGACCTGACCCTGGAGATGGCCTCCGAGCAGGGGCTCGCCGTCGACGAGGAGGGCTTCCGCCGCCTGATGCTGGAGCAGCGGGACCGGGCGAAGGCCGACGCCGCCGCCAAGAAGGGCCGGCACAGCGACGTAGGGGCCTACCGGCAGGTCGCGGAGTCCCTCGGGCGGCCGGTCGAGTTCACCGGCTACTCCGAGGTCGTCTCCGAGGCGACGGTGCGCGGCATCATCTCCAGCTCTGCCGGGGCGACGTCGGCAGCGCGGGAGGGCGACGAGGTCGAGCTCGTCCTGGACCGCACACCCTTCTACGCCGAGGGGGGTGGCCAGCTCGCGGACCAAGGGGTGCTCGAGCTCGGCAACGGCGCGCTCGTGCAGGTCACCGACGTGCAGTCGCCGCTCACCGGCCTGGTGGTGCACCGGGCCACGGTGGTCTCCGGGGAGGTGACGCTCGGACAACCCGGCCAGGCCCTCGTGGACATCGAGCGCCGCCGGTCGATCAGCCGCGCGCACACCGCGACGCACATGGTGCACAAGGCGTTCCGGGAGGCGTTGGGGGACACCGCGACGCAGGCGGGCTCCGAGAACGCGCCTGGCCGCTTCCGGTTCGACTTCTCCGCCACCGGCGCGGTGCCCGCCTCCGCGATGGTCGACGTCGAGCAGCGGGTCAACGACCTGGTCCTGGCCGACCTCGCGGTGCACGCGGAGGTGATGACGCAGCAGGAGGCGCGGGCGTCCGGCGCGATGGCGCTGTTCGGGGAGAAGTACGGCGACCAGGTGCGCGTGGTCTCCGTCGGCGACTGGGCCCGGGAGCTCTGCGGCGGCACGCACGCCGGACGGTCGGGACAGCTCGGCGTCATCAAGCTGCTCGGCGAGTCGTCGATCGGCTCGGGGGTGCGCCGCGTCGAGGCGCTCGTCGGCGGCGACGCCTACCGGTTCCTGGCCCGCGAGCACGTGCTCGTCGCGCAGCTCAGCGAGGTGCTGAAGGTGCGACCCGAGGAGCTGCCCGCCCGGGTCAACGACCTCGTGGAGCGGCTGCGGACCGCGGAGAAGGAGATCGAGCGGGTCCGGGTGCAGCAGCTGCTGGCCGCCGCCGGGACCGTGGCCGCCGCAGCCAAGGACGTGTTCGGCGTCTCGTTCGTGGGTCACCGCGCCGACGGAGCCGGCGCGGCCGACGTGCGGCGGCTGGCGCTCGACGTGCGCGGCCGGCTGCCCACGGACCGCCCCGGCGTGGTCGCCGTGGTCGGCTCGGCCAACGACCGGCCGTCGGTGGTGGTCGCGGTCAACGACGCGGCCAGGTCCCGGGGGCTCTCGGCCAACGCCCTGGTCCGCACCGCCGCCACCACGATGGGCGGCAGCGGCGGTGGCAAGGACGACGTCGCCCAGGGCGGCGGGACCGACGTGTCGCAGGCCGACGCGGCGCTCGTGCAGGTCGAGCACGCCGTGGGCGCCGTGGCGACCCGGTCCTGAGCCGCGGTCCGGCCCACAGGGGGCGACGCAGCCGTGCGACGAGGGGTGCGACTGGGGGTCGACGTGGGCGACGTGCGCATCGGCGTCGCACGCAGCGACCCCTCCGGGCTGGTCGCCACACCGGTCGAGACGGTCGCGCGCGGCGCCGGGGACCTGGCGCGGCTGCGGGCCGTCCTCGACGAGGAGGAGGCCGTCGAGGTCGTGGTGGGCCTGCCCCGCTCGCTGTCCGGTGGCGAGGGTCCTGCGGCCGCCAAGGTCCGGTCGTTCGCCGTGCGCCTCGCCGACGCGGTCGCGCCGGTGCCGGTGCGGCTGTGCGACGAGCGGCTCAGCACCGTCTCCGCGGAGGCGGTGCTGCGCGAGCGTGGGCACAGCGGGCGCAAGCGGCGCGCCGTGGTGGACCAGGCCGCCGCCGTGGTCATCCTGCAGAATGCTCTCGACACCGAGCGTGGCACGGGGCGTCCACCGGGCGAGCTGGTCCCGCCGGCCGGCCAGCACTGACCGGCGCGACACAGGAGAGGCGGCCAGCAGGTGAGCGACCTGGGACCCGACGAGCCCGGACCACCGCCCCGACGGCGGGACGGTCGACGGGTGTTCGGCTGCTTGGCCGTCGCGCTCTCCCTCGCGGTGCTCCTCGGCGGCGGCTACCTCGCCTACTCCTACGGTCTGGGTGCGCTCCGCGACCGGCTGCGCCCGCCGGCGGACTACTCCGGCGACGGGTCCGGCACGGTGCTGGTGGAGGTCAAGGACGGCGACTCCGCGCCGCAGATCGCCCGGACGCTGCGCGCGAGAGGCGTGGTGAAGTCGGAGGAGGCGTTCACCGACGCCGCCCGGAGCGACCCGACGTCGGTGGGCATCCAGGTGGGGTTCTACGAGCTGCGCCGCCAGATGTCGGCCGAGTCCGCGCTGGACGTGCTCCTGGAGCCGGCCAACCGGATCAGCGACGTGGTCACGGTCCCCGAGGGGCTGCGCGTGGACCAGATCGTCGACCTGCTGGTCGAGAAGACCGACTTCTCCGCCCGGCAGTACGACCGGGTGCTCGCGAACCC
Organism: Nocardioidaceae bacterium; assembly: GCA_035634095.1. Lineage (GTDB taxonomy): Bacteria > Actinomycetota > Actinomycetes > Propionibacteriales > Nocardioidaceae > Nocardioides_B. Next base: position 16,446 of record DASQDP010000074.1, read on the forward strand.
ACGAGCGCTCGGACTCCCGTCGTACGCCCGCGGCAACGCGGAGGGCTACCTGTTCCCCGCGACCTACGAGCTGCCCCCGAACGCCACACCGCGGTCGGTGCTGGCCGCGATGGTGCAGCGCTACAAGGCGGCAGCGGCCGGCCTGGATCTGCCCGCCCGGGCGCAGGCGCTCGGCTACACGGCCCACGACGTGATGACGGTGGCGAGTCTCGTGCAGGCGGAGGGCAAGCTGACCCCGGACTTCCCGAAGATCGCCCAGGTCATCTACAACCGGGTCGAGGAAGGCCAGCCGCTGCAGCTCGACGCCACGATCGTCTACATCTTCAAGACCACCGGCAAGCTCACCACCACCGACGAGCAGCGCGCCTCGACCTCCCCGTACAACACCTACCGGAAAGCGGGCCTGCCGCCGACCCCGATCGCGGCGCCGGGAGAGGCGGCCATCAAGGCGGCGCTGAACCCGACCCCGGGCAGCTGGCTCTACTTCGTGACCACCGACCCCAGCGACGGCGCCATGAGCTTCGCCACGACGTATCGCGACCACCTGAAGAACGTCGAGAAGTTCCGCGCCTACTGCCGCACGAACGAGTGCTGAGCCCGGGTCGCCGCTGCGCGGTGCTCGGCTCGCCGATCTCCCACTCCCTGTCGCCGGTGCTGCACCGCACGGCGTACGCCGAGCTCGGGCTGGCCTGGGACTACTCCGCGCACGAGGTGACCGAGGCGACGCTGCCGGGCTTCCTCGACGGCCTCGACGCCGCCTGGCGAGGACTGTCGCTGACGATGCCGCTCAAGCGGGCCGTGGTGCCGCTGCTCGACGAGCTGTCCGCGCGCGCCGCGCAGGCCGCGGCCGCCAACACGGTGGTCCTCGAGGACGGCCGGCGCACCGGCCACAACACCGACGTGCCGGGTGTGACCCAAGCGGTCAGGGAGCGCTACGACGGCCCGGTCACGCGAGCGGTGGTCGTGGGCGGGGGAGCGACCGCTGCGTCAGCGGTGCTCGGTCTGGCCGACCTCGGCTGCCGTCAGTTCACCGTCCTGGTGCGCGAGGAGTCGCGCGCGGCCGAGACCGTCGCGGCGGCCGCCCGGCACCCGGGGTCGCCGGCGGTCGACGTACGCCGGATCGGGTCACCGGCACCGGACGCCGACATCCTGGTCTCCACCATCCCGGCCGATGCCCAGCGCGCGGAGGTCGTCGCGCTCGGAGAGGAGGTCCGCGTGGTCTTCGACGTGATCTACGATCCATGGCCGACCCCGCTCGCGTCCGGCACCCGGGCCACCGGCGCGGTGCTGGTCTCCGGGCTGGACCTGCTGGTGCACCAGGCGGCTCTGCAGGTCGAGCTGATGACCGGCGCGGGAGAGGCCCCGCTGGAGGCGATGCGAGAGGCCGGGGAGCGGGCCCTGGCGGCCCGTGCCGAGCCACCCGGACGGTCCGACGCGGGGCCGGTGTGAGGCGGGTCTCCTCCCGCTGGGTGGAACGCTCGTGGTCACCGACGACCGCGCGCTGGCGAGCGACGGAGCATCGGGGGGTTCCGCTGTCCACAACGTCGACGGGACGGGCTGCGGGGAGCGCCCCTCGCGGTTAGGGTCGCTGGTCGTGACCTGGTTCCTGGACACCGCGCTGGTGGCCGGGGCGTGGGGGGCCGTCTCCGGCGCGTGCGTTCCCGCGGTGATCGCGTCGATCCCGGAGCCGGCCCCCGAGCCGGAGCCGTCGCTGACCCCGGCGGCAGACGAGGCGGCGTTCGCGCGGCCGGTGGACGAGCCGAAGCAGCCCTACGTCGAGGTGGCGGGGCTGCCCGGGCTGCGGTGGAAGGCCGCCCTCGCCTCCGCCGTGGCCGCCGCCCTCATCGGCGGACGGCTGGGCTGGGACCCGGCTCTGCTGTTCCTGCTCTACCTGGTGCCGGTCTGCGTCGCGCTGTCCGTCGTCGACTGGCGCACCCGCTACCTCCCCACCCGCCTGGTGGCCCCGTCCTACGCCGCCGTCGCTGCGCTCACGGTCCTCGCCTCGGCGCTCTCCTCGGACTGGGGGTCGCTGCTCGGCGCTGCGGCCGGGTGGGCCGGGACCTTCCTGGTCTTCACCCTGCTGTGGTGGCTGCCCGGCGGGCTCGGCTACGGGGACGTCCGTCTCGCCGGGGTGCTGGGGATGGCTCTGGGCTGGCTCGGGGTGGCCGAGCTGGTGCTGGGGATCTACACCGGCTTCGTGCTGGGCGGGCTCGCCGGTCTGGTCCTCAGCGGGCTGCGCATCTTCCACCACCGGCACACCCCGTTCGGCCCGCACCTGGTCGTGGGGGCGCTGCTGGGGGCGGCGTTCCCGGCACAGCTGGCGGCGGCGTACGGCTGGGTGGTGGAAGCGCTGGTCTCCCTGGTCTCGCGGTGACTGCGCCCGCAGCCTGCGCCGCACCACGCGTGGAACACTGGGCGCATGCTGCGTTGGCTCACCGCGGGGGAGTCCCACGGCCCCGGACTGGTCGCGGTCCTGGAGGGTCTGCCCGCGCACGTCGAGGTGACCTCGACCGACATCGTCGACGCGCTGGCGCGACGCCGGCTCGGGTACGGCCGCGGGGCCCGGATGAAGTTCGAGCAGGACGAGGTGGAGGTCCTCGGCGGCCTGCGGCACGGCCGCTCGTTGGGCAGCCCGGTCGCCATCAGGATCGGCAACACCGAGTGGCCGAAGTGGGAGAAGGTGATGGCCGCCGATCCGGTGGACGAGGCGGAGCTCGAGGCCCTGGCACGCAACGCCGCACTGACCCGGCCCCGGCCCGGTCATGCCGACCTGGTCGGCATGCAGAAGTACGCCTTCGACGAGGCGCGACCGGTCCTGGAGCGGGCCTCCGCCAGGGAGACCGCGGCCCGGGTGGCGCTGGGTGCGGTGGCGAGACGGTTCCTGCAGCAGGCCGTCGGGGCGGAGGTGGTCTCGCACGTGGTCGCCATCGGCACGGCGATGGCGCCGGCGGGCTCGGTGCCGCTGCCCTCCGACGTAGCGGCGCTCGACGCGGACCCCGTCCGGTGCCTGGACGCGGACGCCAGCAAGGCGATGCAGGCCGAGATCGACGCCGCCCACACCGACGGCGACACCCTCGGCGGGGTCGTCGAGGTGGTGGCCTCGGGGCTCCCGCCGGGCCTGGGTTCGCACGTGCACTGGGATCGGCGCCTCGACGCCCGGCTCGCCGGTGCGCTGATGGGCATCCAGGCGATCAAGGGCGTCGAGGTCGGCGACGGGTTCGCGCTGGCGGCCGACCCCGGCTCCCGGGCGCACGACGAGATCGTCCGCACCGAGGACGGCATCCGGCGCACGTCGGGACGCTCCGGCGGCACCGAGGGCGGGATGTCCACCGGTGAGGCTCTCCGGGTGCGGGCGGCGATGAAGCCGATCGCGACGGTTCCGCGGGCGCTGCGCACCGTCGACGTGGTCACTGGTGAGGCGGCGGCGGCGAACCACCAGCGCTCCGACGTGTGCGCGGTCCCCGCGGCCGGCATCGTCGCCGAGGCGATGGTCGCCCTGGTGCTCGCTGACGTGGTGCTCGAGAAGTTCGGCGGGGACTCGGTGGGGGAGACCCGCCGCAACCTCGAGGGCTACCTCGGCGCACTGAGGATCCGATGACCACCCCCCCCGATTCGTCTGCGGTCCAGCAGGTGTCCGCCGCGGGCTCATCGCAGACGAATGGTGGGTCGAGGGGCGGGCCGCGGGTGGTGCTGGTCGGCCCCATGGGCGCCGGCAAGACCACGGTGGCCGGCCTGCTGGCGCAGCGCTGGGGGGTGGACGTGCGCGACACCGACTCCGACGTCGAGGCGGCCGCCGGCAAGTCCATCTCGGAGATCTTCGTCGACGACGGTGAGGAGCACTTCCGGGCCCTGGAGCGGGTTGCCGTGGCGCAGGCGCTGAGCACCCACCCCGGGGTGCTCGCCCTGGGCGGCGGAGCGGTCCTGGACCCGGACACTCGCGCGCTGCTGCGTGGGCACCGGGTGGTGTTCCTCTCCGTCGGTCTCTCCGACGCGGTGAAGCGGGTCGGGCTGGGCGTGGGGCGACCGCTGCTGCTGGGCAACGTCCGCTCCCGGATCAAGGCGCTGCTCGACGAGCGTCAGCCGATCTACGCCGCGGTGGCCACGGTGAGCGTCACGACCGACGGCCGGGAGCCCGAGGACGTGGCGGCCGAGGTGGCTGCGCACGTGGAGCAGCAGACGGCCACCGGGCCCGGCGGTGCCTCGTGATGAGCGACAGCCTGGACACCACCGTCCTGCACGTCGCCGGCGCGGCGCCGTACGACGTGGTGGTCGGGAGCGGGCTGCTCGGCGAGCTGAGCGGCCTGCTCGGTGACGGCGTACGCCGGGTCGCGGTCATCCACCCGCGGGCGCTGGCGGCGACCGGTGAGGTGGTCCGCGAGGACCTGGTCGCTCAGGGCTTCGAGGCCCATGCCATCGAGATCCCGGACGGCGAGGAGGCCAAGCTGGCTCCGGTGGCCTCGTTCTGCTGGCAGGTGCTCGGGCAGACCGGCTTCACCCGCAGCGACGCCGTGGTCACGGTCGGTGGCGGGTCCACCACCGACATGGGCGGGTTCGTCGCCGCGACATGGCTGCGCGGCGTCAAGGTCGTGCACATGCCCACCACGCTGCTCGCCATGGTCGACGCCGCGGTGGGCGGCAAGACCGGCATGAACACCACCGAGGGCAAGAACCTGGTCGGCGCCTTCCACGAGCCGGGCGGGGTGCTCTGCGACCTCGCCACCCTCGAGTCGCTGCCCCGCAACGAGCTGGTCAGCGGGCTCGCCGAGGTCGTCAAGTGCGGCTTCATCGCCGACCCGGCCCTCCTGGACCTGGTCGAGGGCGACCCGAAGGCAGCGGTGGACCCCGGCTCCCAGCTGCTCCGCGAGCTCGTCGAGCGGGCCATCCGGGTCAAGATCGACGTGGTGGTCGACGACCTCAAGGAGACCGGCGGCAGCGGCGGCATGGGCGGCCACCCGGGACGAGAGGCCCTCAACTACGGACACACCCTGGGACACGCGATCGAGCGTGCGGAGCGCTACACCTTCCGGCACGGTGCGGCCGTCGCGATCGGGATGGTGTTCGTCGCGGAGCTGGCCCGGCTGGCGGGCCGCCTCGACGAGGCCACGGCGGAACGGCACCGCTCGCTGCTCGAGCTGGTGGGACTGCCGACCACCTACCGCGGCGCCGACTGGTCGCGGCTGCACGAAGGCATGAAGCTGGACAAGAAGACCCGCGGCGACCAGCTCCGCTTCGTGGTGCTCGACGCGCTGGCCCGCCCCGGGATCCTGACTGCTCCGGACCCGGCGCTGCTGACCGCGGCGTACGCCGAGATCGCGCGATGACCGACGGCTCGACCGGCTCGGCCGGCCGTGCGGTGCTGGTGCTCAACGGACCCAACCTCGGTCGGCTGGGGCGTCGGCAGCCGGAGATCTACGGCACCACGACGCACCCGGAGCTGACCCGGCTGTGCCAGGACTGGGGCCGCGACCTGGGCCTGCAGGTCGAGGTCCGGCAGACCAACCACGAGGGCGTGATGCTGGACTGGCTGAACGCCGCCGCCGACGACGAGCTGCCGGTGGTGCTGAACGCCGCCGCCTGGTCGCACTACTCGTACGCGCTGCTGGACGCCTGTGCCCAGCTCGTCGCGCCGCTCATCGAGGTGCACATCTCCGACCCGGCCCGGCGGCCCGAGCAGTTCCGGCACTCCTCCGTGGTCTCGGACTACGCGGCTCGGGTGATCGCAGGACGCGGCATCGAGGGGTACCGCCTCGCGCTTGAGGAGCTCGCGGCGGGGTAGGTGGACCGAGTGAGCGAGGACCGTGACACACCACCGTCCCGAGAAGGGCTCAGCGACTCCGAGGTCTGGGAGTGGGCCGAGGACCACTGGAGGGTGCGGGTCATCGCGGCCTTCGAGGAGACCAACGCCGGCGGCAGCCCTGCCCCGGTGGACGAGCCCTGACCCCCGTCCAGCCAGAGCGGTGCCTTGACCCCTGTGCCGACGACTGCGACGTTGGGTCGGTGGACGCGAAGGTCAGGGCGCACCTCGATGCCGTCCCCGGAGCTGCCCGCCGCCGGGACGCGGAGACGCTGGTGGAGCTCATGCAGCGCGTGACGGGGGAGCCTCCTCGTTTGTGGGGCTCGATCGTGGGCTTCGGAGCGCACCACTACCGCTACGAGTCCGGTCGCGAGGGAGACACTCCGGCCGTCGGTTTCGCAGCCCGCAAGGCGGCGTCCACGATCTACCTCGTCGACGGGGTGGCCCACCACGCCGACCTGCTGGCCGACCTCGGTCCGCACACCGTCGGAAAGGGCTGCTTGTACGTCAAGGACCTGGCCCTGGTCGACGTCGAGGTGCTGGAGGCGGTCGTTGCGCGGTCGTACGCCTCGGTGACCCAGGCAGACTGAGCACCTCGGTGCCGCGTCGTCTCGGCACGGCCGCGGGGCTGTCTCCGGCGCCGTGAGGGCCGCCGGGACCGTGGTGCACCCCGGCTCCGGTCGACCAGCCCGCTCGGTGTCAGACCCCCGCGTCGCCGGTGGCCTCGTCGCCGTCGCTGCTGTGGACCCGGCGCTCAGCGGCCCGTGCCGCGCGGAGCTCGTCTTGGGTCCTGCGCCGCCTGATCTCGCTCCTGGCCAAGTAGCACGCGAGGAGCACCGGCCACACGAAGTGGACCCTGTCCAGCAGCCAGTCCAGCCAACGCGGCAGCGTCCACTGCGGCCAGGGGATCGGCGGCAGGTCCTGCCAACGGATGTCGGGCCAAGCGATGTCGGGCCAAGGGATGTCGGGCGGTTCCCAGCTCGGGAGCGGCAGCGAGATGGCGATGCGCGCGAGCAGCGCGGCGACCAGGAGAGGCACGATCACCGTCGCCAGGCCGGTGAGCACCGTGAGGACTGCGTAGCGCCGAGGGTTGGCCCGAACCCGCTCCTCGTGCGTCGCGGCCGGTGAGCCCGGGACCGGCTCGAGATCGAGTCCGCCGACGTTGAGGACGGCCTTCATCAGGGCGGTCCGCTCGCCCTCGCTCGACTGCTCGAACAGCGTCGCGCGCCGCGGCCTGCCGAGCGACGTGTGCCGAACGGACACAGCGCCCAGGTCGGGCCGTTCGTCGTCCGCGAGCTGATCATCGCGCTCATGCGACTTCTTCTCCACGACCAGCTCGTCGTCGACGAACCAGCTGAGGCGCCGGGAGACGCTGCCACGCACCTCCACCCGGTGCCGACGGTCCCCGACGACGAGCTCCCAGACCTGCCCGGGTGCGGCTCGCTCCGGCATGCCTCCATGCTAGAGCCGGGTGAGGCGGCGCCGTGGGCCACGTGGCCGCAGCTGCGCGAGCTGGTCGCGCAGCGCCTGCACCTGCGCCCAGTAGTCCTCAGCGGACCCGGCGGACCCGGCGGACCCGGCGGACCCGGCGGGCGAGGCGGATGAGGTGGCCGAGGTGGACAGGGCGGCCGACGTCGACAGTGGCGACAGGACCGACGGCGCGGGCTGGGCGTGGGAGGTCTCCATGGCCGAGACGCTAGGACCCTGCTCCGACACTTTCGGGGCCGCCAGTCGACCGGCACGACCGGTCGCCGTCAGCCACCTAGTCCCCGCCGCCCCCGTCCATGCCGGCCCCTTCCATGCCGGGGCCGTCGTGGCCGCCACCCCAGATCGCGCCGCCGACGTGGCCGTTGATCGCCGAGTTCGCCGGCGTCTGGAACGCCCACGTCAGCAGCCCGGCGCTCGGGAAGTAACCCTCGCC
>DASQDP010000075.1:0-13560 GCA_035634095.1 Nocardioidaceae bacterium
GGCCCGAACGGCGAGACCGTCGGCATCGTCCGCATCGACGACGCCCTGCGACTCGCGCAGGAGTCCGACCTCGACCTGGTCGAGGTGGCCCCGATGGCGCGACCGCCGGTCTGCAAGCTCATGGACTACGGCAAGTTCAAGTACGAGAACGCCCAGAAGGCCCGCGAGGCCCGACGCAACCAGACGAACGTGATCATCAAGGAGATGAAGCTTCGTCCCAAGATCGACGCGCACGACTACGAGACCAAGAAGGGTCACGTCGTGCGCTTTCTCAAGGCCGGGGACAAGGTGAAGATCACCATCATGTTCCGCGGTCGGGAGCAGCACCGCCCCGAGCTCGGGTTCCGGCTCCTGCAGCGGCTCGCCGAGGACGTGGACGAGCTGGGCTTCGTGGAGTCCTCGCCGAAGCAGGACGGCCGCAACATGATCATGGTGCTGGGGCCGCACAAGAAGAAGGCCGAGGCGAAGCTCGAGGTGCAGGCCGCCAAGGCTGAGCGTGCCGCCGAGCGGGAGGCCGAGCGAGAGGCCGAGCACGCCGAGCGCACCGCGACCTCGCCCACCGCCCCGGAGGACAAGAAGCCGCGTCGTCGTTCCGAGAACGTCGACGCCGACATGTGAACTCCCGTGTGACCCGCCCCCAGCACCCCAGCACCGACCAGAAGGACTGACCAGCATGCCGAAGAACAAGACGCACTCGGGCGCCAGCAAGCGCTTCCGGGTCACCGGCTCGGGCAAGATCCGCCGGCAGAAGACCGGGCTGCGCCACAACCTGGAGCACAAGGCCTCCAAGGTGACCCGTCGCATGAGCGGCACCACCGAGGTGTCCAAGGCCGACAACGCCAAGGTCCGCAAGCTCCTCGGCCGCTGAGCCGTCGTCCCCCTCGCACGAGCAGGTCTAGCAGCACTAGGAGTAACAAGTGGCACGCGTCAAGCGGGCGGTCAACGCCCACAAGAAGCGCCGGGTGACCCTCGAGCGCGCCTCCGGCTACCGAGGTCAGCGCTCGCGGCTCTATCGCAAGGCGAAGGAGCAGGTCACCCACTCGCTCGTCTACAGCTACCGGGACCGCAAGGCCAGGAAGGGTGACTTCCGCAAGCTGTGGATCCAGCGCATCAACGCTGCCTCCCGCGCGCAGGGCCTCACCTACAACCGGTTCATCCAGGGTCTGAAGAACGCCGGAGTCGAGGTGGACCGCAAGATCCTGGCCGACCTTGCGGTCAACGACCCGGCCGCGTTCGGCACCCTGGTCGCGACCGCCAAGGCGGCCCTTCCCGAGGACGTCAACGCGCCGAGGTCCGCCGTCGAGGCCGGCCCGGTGGCGGCTGCGACCGCCGAGGCCTCCGCCTGACCGGGGCCGGTGCGCCCGGTCCCTGAGGTACGTCGATGGCGAGCCCCTCTGCCGACGCCCCGCTCCTCACCTCGAGGAGCGGGCGCGTGCGCACGGCAGGGCGGCTCGCCCGTCGTACGTCGCGGGCCGAGCAGCGGCTGTTCCTCGCCGAGGGGCCGCAGGCGGTTCGGGAGGCGCTCACCGTGCCCGGATGTGTTCGAGAGATCTTCGCCGCCCCGGGGGCCGCGGCGACGCACCCGGAGATCCGGGTCTCCGCACTCGACCACGGGCTCCCCTGGCAGCTGGTCGACGACACGGCGCTGGCTGCGCTCACGGAGACGGTGCATCCCCAGGGTCTGGTGGCGGTCTGCCGCTTCCTGGACGAGCCGTTCCTCGACCTGCTCTCGCGCCGTCCCGGCCTGCTGGCGTTCTGCGTCGACGTGCGCGACCCCGGCAACGCCGGCACCGTGGTGCGGTGCGCCGACGCAGCCGGGGCGGGCGGGGTGGTGCTCGCCGGGTCCTCGGTCGACCCGTACAACGGCAAGGCGGTGCGCGCCTCGGCCGGCTCGCTGTTCCACCTGCCACTCGCCGTCGCGGGCGCTACGCCGGCGTCGGTGGCCTCCGCCGTCCAGGCCATGCGCGAGGACGGGATGACCGTCCTCGCCGCGGACGGGACGGGGGAGCTCGACCTCGACGACGCAGCCGACGACGGGCTGCTCGTGCGGCGCACCGCCTGGGTGTTCGGCAACGAGGCGTGGGGACTGCGCGAGGAGGTGGCCGCGCTGGCCGACCACCGGGTGCGCATCCCGATCCACGGCCGCGCCGAGAGCCTGAACCTCGCCACCGCTGCCGCCGTCTGCCTCTACGCCTCGGCGCGCGCTCAGCGCCGTCCCCGACCAGCCGTCTGACTCGTGGCAGAAATGGCACCTCGTGTCGTCGGGGGGCTGCATTAGCCTGTGGTCCGGACTGGGAGGGAACGACACGATGCAAGGCCACGACATCTGGGACACGCTGCCCGACGGGGTGGTGGTCGCTGACGAGGCCGGCACGGTGACGGTCATGAACGCTGCGGCCAGGCGCCTGCTGCGCGACACCGCCGGCGTCGGGCGGCACCTTGCGGACGTGCTCACTCTCGCCGATCGTGCGGGCAACGCCTGGTACCACTGCGCCCAGCCCTACGCCGGGCTCGCGACCCGGCGTGGGCTCAGCGAGCAGGCGTGGTACCTCGCCGACGGCACCGAGGTCCTGCTCACCGCCAGCATCCTGCGGGACGGCCCGCACAGCCCCGTACGCCAGGTGGCCGTGTCGCTGCGCTCCGCTCGGGCACGCGCGCGCCTGGACCGGGAGCGCTCCGACCTGGTGGCCACGGTCGCCCACGAGCTGCGCTCGCCGCTGACCGGCGTCAAGGGCTTCGTGTCCACGCTGCTCTCGAAGTGGGAGAGGCTCAACGACGCCCAGAAGCTGATGATGCTCGAGACCGTGCACGTGGACGCCGACCGGCTCAGCAGGCTGATCACCGAGCTGCTCGACGTGGCGCGCATCGACACCGGCCGGCTCTCGCTCTACCCCCGACCCGTCGACCTCACCGTGGCGGTGCAGCGCGTGCTCGCGTCGGTGCACGCCGGCACCGGCCGCGAGGTCGACCTCCGCGTCGACGAGGGAGTCCCTCTGATCCACGCGGACCCCGACAAGCTCGCCCAGGTCGTCACCAACCTCGTGGACAACGCGTTCCGGCACGGCGACGGCCAGGTGACGCTGACGGCGGTCCCGATCGGGGACGAGGCGCCGTACTCAGGAGCGCTGCTGCACGTCGACGACGAGGGTGAGGGGATCAGCCCCGACATCCGCAGCCGGGTGTTCACCAAGTTCTGGAAGCACGGGACTCGTGGCGGCTCGGGGCTGGGCATGTACATCATCCACGGCCTGGTGACGGCCCACGGCGGCTCCGTGGAGATCAGCGACTCACCGGCCGGCGGCGCCCGGGTCAGCATCCTGTGGCCCGCAGCCGATGTCGACCGCGACGACGCGACGCCGTGACGCCGACCGCAACCGGTTCGCGGCCGGCCCTGCGGACTTCCTACACTGCGGGGGCGCACCCCAGCCCCGTGACGGTCCCAGGAAGGCAGTGATGTCCGGCCCCAACTCCGAGTACGACCCCGTCGAGGTCACGCCGTTGAAGGCCGACGAGGTCGAGGCGATGCAGGCCGCGGCGGTGGCGGCGGCCGCCGGAGCCGGGGACCTCGACGCGCTTCGCCGGGTGCGCGCGGAGCACGCCGGCGACCGCTCACCGCTGGCCCTGGCCAACCGGGAGATCGGTGCGCTCCCGCCGCAGGCTCGCAAGGACGCCGGCCTGCGGGTGGGCAAGGCGCGAGGAGCGGTGGCCCGGGCGCTGGCTGCCCGCCAGGCCGAGCTCGAGGCGGAGGCCGAGGCCCGGATGCTGGTCGAGGAGACCGTCGACGTGACGCTCCCGTGGGACCTGGCGCCGCAGGGCGCCCGGCACCCGCTGACCACACTGCAGGAGCTGGTGGGCGACGTCTTCGTGGCGATGGGCTGGGAGGTTGCGGAGGGGCCGGAGGTGGAGGCCGAGTGGCTGAACTTCGATGCCCTCAACCTCGGGCCGGACCACCCGGCGCGCACGATGCAGGACACCTTCTGGCTGGAGCCGGCCGACGGTGGCCTGGTGATGCGCACGCACACGTCGCCGGTCCAGGCCCGGACGATGCTCGAGCGACGGCCGCCCATCTACGTGGTCTGCCCCGGCCGGGTCTTCCGCACCGACGAGCTCGACGCCACCCACACCCCGGTGTTCTCCCAGGTCGAGGGGCTCGTCGTGGACCGCGGCATCACCATGGCCCACCTCAAGGGCACCCTGGACCACTTCGCGGAGGCGATGTTCGGCGAGGGCATCACCACCCGCTTCCGCCCGTCGTACTTCCCCTTCACCGAGCCGTCCGCCGAGGTCGACCTGGTCTGCTTCGTCTGCCGCGGCCGTGCGCCCGCGGTGGAGTCCTGCCGAACCTGCAAGGGGGAGGGCTGGATCGAGTGGGGCGGCTGCGGCGTGGTGAACCCCCGGGTGCTGGCCGCGTGCGGTATCGACAGCGAGACCTACACCGGCTTCGCCTTCGGCATGGGCCTGGAGCGGACCCTGATGTTCCGCCACGGTGTCGCCGACATGCGCGACCTGGTCGAGGGCGACGTCCGCTTCACCACCGCGTTCGGGACGGAGATCTGATGCGCGCGCCGCTGTCGTGGATCCGCGAGTACGTCGACCTGCCGGCCGAGGTGACCCCGACGGACCTCTCCCACCGGCTCACCGCGCTCGGGCTCAAGCTGGAGGCGCTGGAGTCGCCCGGCTCGGACGTGCACGGGCCCCTCGTCGTGGGTCGTGTCCTCAGGGTGGTGCCCGAGCCGCAGAAGAACGGCAGGACGATCAACTGGTGCCAGGTCGACTGCGGGCCCGAGCACGGCGAGCGCGGCATCGTCTGCGGCGCGCACAACTTCGGGGAGGGTGACCTGGTGGTGGTGTCCCTGCCAGGCGCCGTGCTGCCCGGCGGCTTCGCCATCTCGGCGCGCAGGACCTACGGGCACGTCTCCGACGGAATGATCTGCTCGACCAAGGAGCTGGGGATCGGCGAGGACGCCGGCGGCATCCTGGTGCTCGACCCGGCGCTGGACGCGGACGAGGACCTCGCTCCCGGCCGGTCCGTCGAGGAGCTGCTCGGCCTGCGCGACGACGTGATCGAGCTCGAGGTCAACCCCGACCGGGCCTACGCCCTGTCCCTGCGCGGCATCGCCCGGGACGCCGCCATCGCCTACGGCGTGCCCTTCTCGGATCCGGCTCGCCGCGACGTGCCGGCGCCCAACGACGAGGGATACCCGGTCCGGGTGGAGGCGCCCGAGAGCTGCCCGGTGTTCGTGACCCGGACGGTCACCGGCTTGGACCCCTCGGCACCCACCCCGCGGTGGATGGCACGCCGCCTGCAGCTGGCCGGGATGCGGCCGATCTCGCTGGCGGTCGACGTCACCAACTACGTGATGCTCGAGCTCGGGCAGCCGATCCACGGCTACGACGGCGAGCGGTTGTCAGGTCCCATCGTGGTGCGCCGAGCGGCCCAGGGTGAGCGGCTCACCACGCTCGACGACGTGACGCGGACGCTGTCGGCCGAGGACCTGCTGATCACCGACGACAGCGGCCCGATCGGCATCGCCGGAGTCATGGGCGGCCGCACGACCGAGCTGTCACCGACCACGAGCCACGTGGTCGTGGAGGCGGCGCACTTCGAGGCCACGTCGGTGTTCCGCACAGCGCGCCGGCACAAGCTGCCCTCCGAGGCGTCCAGGCGCTTCGAGCGTGGCGTCGACCCGCTGCTGCCCGTGTACGCCGCCGACCGGGTCGTCGAGCTGCTCGTCGAGCACGGCGGCGGCACCGCCGGAGCAGGTGTGACCTACGTGGGACACCCACCGGAGAGCCGGACCATCACGGCCGACGTCTCGCTCCCCGCGCGCGTCACCGGGATCCCCATCGACGCCGACACCACGGTCGCGCACCTGCGCACCGTCGGATGCGCGGTGTCCGTGGAGGGTGACGTGCTCACCGCCGTCCCGCCGAGCTGGCGTCCGGACCTCACCGACCCCTACGACCTCGTCGAGGAGGTCGCCCGGATCGTCGGCTACACCGAGGTCCCGTCGGTGCTCCCCGCGGCACCCGCCGGCCGCGGGCTCAGCAAGGAGCAGCGGCTGCGGCGCCGCGCCGGCTTCGCGCTCGCCGGAGCCGGCCTCGTCGAGGTCAGGTCCTGGCCGTTCGTCGGGGATCCCGACCTGGACCGCCTCGGGCTGCCTGCCGACGACCCGCGGCGCGCGACGATCAGGGTGGCGAACCCGCTGTCCGCGGAGGAACCGCTGCTCACCACGACCCTGCTTCCGCGGCTGCTGGACACCACTGCCCGCAACGTCGGGCGGGGCAGCGGCGCGGTCGGCATCTACGAGACCGCCCCGGTGTTCCTCCCGACCCGGGAGCGGCTCAAGGCGCCGATCCTGGGCGTCGCCTGGCGCCCCGACGACGCCGACCTGGCCAAGCTCATGGCGGCCGTCCCTCACCAGCCGCTCACGCTGGCGGTCGTGCTCGCCGGGGAGCGCTCGACCTCCGGCTGGTGGGGTTCCGGCCGGCCGGCCTCGTGGGCCGACGCCGTCCAGGTCGTCCGCGAGGTGGCGCGGGTGCTCGGGGTGGCCGTGGAGGTCGCGCAGGACAGCCGCGAGCCGTGGCATCCCGGCCGCTGCGCCCGGCTGCAGGTCGGGGGGGAGGTGGTGGGGCACGCGGGCGAGCTCCACCCCGCCGTCTGCCAGGCCTACGGCGTGCCGCCCCGCACCTGCGCCGTCGAGGTGGACCTCGACCTCCTGATCCGTCTCGCGCCCGACGTCGTCAGAGCGCCGACCTTCTCGACGTACCCCGTCGCCAAGGAGGACGTCGCGCTCGTCGTGGACGCGGGGCTGCCTGCGGCCACCCTGGCCGCAACCCTTGCCGACGGCGCCGGCGAGCTGCTGGAGTCGGTGCGGCTGTTCGACGTGTGGACCGGTGACCAGGTCGGGGTGGGGAAGAAGTCACTGGCCTTCGCGCTGCGGTTCCGGGCAACGGACCGCACGCTCACCGAGGCGGAGACGGGCGCCGCCCGCGACGCTGCCGTCACCCTGGCCGCCGAGCGGCACGGGGCCGTGCAGCGCTGACGGCGCGGTCGCCCGCCCGGCTGCGCGCCGGTGACCGGGCGGTGGAGCTGCTGCTGGCTCGGGTGAGCGGTGCAGGTGCTCGGGCCTGCCCCCAGCGACGTCCGGCTCGAGGGGGTTCGGCGGTGGGACGGGGTCGCCCGCCGGACGGGGACGCCGACGTGCGCCGGGTCCGCGCCCGGTCAGGGTGACTCCCGCGCTGGCCGCCACCACCAGGGCGATCCCCAGCAGCTGGCGCTGGGGCGGCAGCTCGTGCAGGACGACGAGCCCGGCGAGGGCGGCGATGGCCGGGTGCAGACTGGTGAGGACCCCGAAGACGGCGGTGGGCAACCGGCGCAGCGCCAGCAGGTCGAGGCTGTAGGGGATCGCGGAGGACACCACCCCGACCGCCAGCCCCACCGCGAACGTCCGTGGCTCCAGCAGTCCGGCGCCGGCGTCGACGGCTCCGGCGGGCAGGGTGAGCACCGCCCCCAGCGCGGTGGCGAGCGCGAGCCCGCCGAGGGCGTGCGTGCTGGTGCCCATCCGACGGCTCAGCAGGATGTATGACGCCCAGGCCAGCGCCGCGACGAGGGCGGCGAGCACACCCAGCGCGTCGTCCGCGCGCAGGGATCCGCCGATCAGGGCCACGCCGACGGCAGCGGGGAGCGCCCAGCCGCGCTGGCCCCACGTCGCCGCGGTCGCGATCGCGACGCCGAGCGGGCCCAGGAACTCGAGGGTGATCGCCGTCGCGAGCGGCAGCCTGCTGACCGCGACGTACAGGCTGACGTTCATCATGACGAACACCACCCCGAACCCCGCCACCGTGAGCAGGTCGCGCCGGCTCCAGGACACTCGCCACGGCCGGGTGAGCAGCACCAGAACGACCGCGGCCCCGAGGAACCGCAGAGAGACGGTGCCGACCGGGCCGATGAGCGGGAAGAGGGTGGCGGCGAGGGCCGCCCCGAACTGCACGGACGCCGCCGCTGACACCGCGAGGACGCTGCCGACGGCGACGGAGCCGTCGGTCCTCTCCTCGGGGGTGGTCACGTCGGGGACGCTAACGGAGTGCGACGCTGTGGAGGGAAATGCGTGGTGCGCAGGACGCACCCCTGACGGCCGACGCCGCCGTGGAGGCGGGCCAGACGCCCCCACCCGGCGGGTATGCAAGGTTGTGTATAGTCATGCGGGTGACGACGAAGGTACGAGCCGCGGTGGCGGGCGCGAGCGGGTACGCCGGTGGTGAGGTGCTCCGCCTGCTGCTCGGGCACCCGGACGTGCAGATCGGTGCGGTGACCGCCGGGGCCAACGCCGGCGAGCCGCTGGGGGCGCTGCAGCCCCACCTGCTCCCGCTGGCCGACCGCCTCCTGGAGGAGACCACGGTCGAGGTGCTCTCCGGCCATGACGTGGTGTTCCTAGCGCTGCCTCACGGCCAGTCCGGCGGCATCGCCGCGGCTCTGCCGGCGGACACGGTGGTGGTGGCCGGCGGCGCCGACTTCCGGCTCACCGACGAGGACGACAGGAGCGAGTTCTACGGCGGCGAGCACGCCGGCGCCTGGCCGTACGGCCTGCCCGAACTCGCGGAGCAGCGCGCGGCGCTCACCGGCGCTCCCCGGATCGCGGTGCCTGGCTGCTACCCCACGGTGTCCACGCTGGCCCTGGCCCCCGCGGTGGCATCCGGCCTGGTCGACACCACGGGGATCGTCGTGGTGGCCGCGTCAGGCACCTCCGGCGCGGGCAAGGCGGCCACGCCGCACCTGCTGGGCTCGGAGGTGATGGGGTCCGCCAGCGCGTACGGCGTCGGCGGCACGCACCGGCACACCCCGGAGATCACGCAGAACCTCGGGCTGCTCACCGACGACGACGTGCGGGTCTCCTTCACGCCCCTGCTCGTCCCGATGCCCCGCGGCATCCTGGCGACCTGCTCCGCGCCGCTGGCCGACGGCGCCGACGGGTTGGATGCGGACACCGTCTACGCGACGTACCAGAAGGCCTACGCCGACGAGCCGTTCGTGCACCTGCTCCCGCAGGGCCGGTGGCCGCAGACGAAGTCGGTGGCCGGGTCGAACGCCGTGCACGTGCAGGTGACCGTGGACCGGTCGGCCGGGCGCCTGGTCGCGGTCGCGGTCGTCGACAACCTCACCAAGGGCACCGGCGGCGCCGCGGTGCAGTGCATGAACCTCGCGCTCGGGCTGCCGGAGGCAACCGGGCTGAGCACCGTCGGGCTGGCGCCATGAGCGTCACCGCGTCCCAGGGGTTCCGCGCCGCCGGGGTGACCGCCGGACTCAAGACCTCCGGCGGCAAGGACGTGGCGCTCGTCGTCAACGACGGGCCGCTGTCCGCCTCCGCGTCGGTGTTCACCGCCAACCGGTGCAAGGCCAACCCGGTGCTCTGGAGTGAGCAGGTGGTCAAGGACGGCGTCGTGCGCGCAGTGGTGCTCAACTCCGGTGGCGCCAACTGCTACACCGGCGCGGACGGCTTCGCGACCACGCACGCCGTCGCGGAGCGGGTCGCCGACGCGCTCGGGGTCGGGGCGATCGACGTGGTGGTCTGCTCCACCGGGCTCATCGGCCTGGTCAACGACCGCGACCAGCTGCTGACCGGTGTGGACGCGGCGCTGGCGACACTGTCCGCGGACGGCGGAGAGGACGCGGCCACGGCGATCATGACCACCGACAGCGTCGCCAAGCAGGTCGTCGTCGAGGGGGAGGGGTGGCGCGTCGGTGGGATGGCCAAGGGCGCCGGCATGCTCGCGCCTGCGCTGGCCACCATGCTCGTCGTACTCACCACCGACGCTGTCGTCGACGCGGACCTCTGCGACCGAGCCCTTCGCGGCGCCACCCGCACCAGCTTCGACAGGTTGGACTCCGACGGCTGCATGTCGACCAACGACACCGTGACGCTGCTCGCCAGTGGGGCCGCCGGTGTGGCCCCCACCGAGGAGGCCTTCGCCGCGGCGGTGGCCGAGGCCTGTCGTGACCTCGCCATGCAGCTGCTGGCCGACGCCGAGGGCGCCGACCACGAGATCGCCATCGAGGTGCGCAACGCCGCGAGCGAGGACGAGGCGGTCGAAGTGGCACGGTCGGTGGCGCGGAGCAACCTGTTCAAGGCCGCGGTGTTCGGCAAGGACCCCAACTGGGGCAGGGTCCTGGCGTCGATCGGCACGACGCGGGCGGCGTTCGACCCCGCCGACCTCGACGTCGCCATGAACGGGGTGTGGGTCTGCCGTGGCTCGACGCCGGACGAGGACCCGGCGTTGGTGGACCTCTCACCGCGCGCCGTCACCGTCACCATCGACCTCAAGGCCGGGGACTCGCAGGCGACCGTGTGGACCAATGACCTCACGCACGCCTACGTGCACGAGAACTCCGCCTACTCGAGCTGAGAGACGCACCCGACATGACGACGCCGACCTCGCCGATCGACCACGACGCCCAGCCGGCGCGCCTGGCGAGCGCGAGCCAGCAGGCCTGGGAGCGCGCGACCGCCAAGGCTGCCACCCTCGCCGAGGCGCTGCCCTGGCTGAAGGCGTACCACGGCAAGACCATCGTGGTGAAGTACGGCGGCAACGCGATGACCGACGACGCCCTCAAGCAGGCGTTCGCGGAGGACATCGTCTTCCTGCGCTACGCCGGCGTGCACCCGGTCGTCGTGCACGGCGGCGGGCCGCAGATCAGCTCGATGCTGTCCCGGTTGGACATCGCCTCCGAGTTCCGGTCCGGCCTGCGCGTCACCACGCCCGAGGCGATGGACGTCGTCCGCATGGTGCTGGTCGGACAGGTGGGCCGCGAGCTGGTCGGGCTGGTCAACCAGCACGGGCCCCTGGCGGTCGGCCTCTCCGGCGAGGACGCCGGGCTCTTCACGGCCGTCTCCACGACGACGGTCGTGGACGGCGAGGAGGTGGACCTCGGGCTGGTCGGCGAGGTGGCCACGGTGCGCCCCGAAGCGGTGCGCGACCTGGTCGAGGCCGGTCGGATCCCGGTGATCTCCTCGGTGGCGCCCGACGCGCACGGCCAGGTGCACAACGTGAACGCGGACACGGCCGCCGCCGCCCTCGCTGCGGCGCTCGGTGCGGAGAAGCTGCTGGTGCTCACCGACGTGGAGGGCCTCTACCGCGACTGGCCCCGCAGCGACGACGTCATCGGGCACATCAGCCCCGACGCTCTGGCGGAGATGATGCCCACCCTGTCCAGCGGCATGGTGCCCAAGATGCAGGCCTGCCTCGACGCGGTGACCAACGGCGTGCCACGGGCCACCGTGGTGGACGGCCGCGAGCCGCACGCCGTGCTCCTGGAGATCTTCACCGACGACGGCGTCGGCACGCAGGTGCTGCCCGGCGCCGAGACCACGATCCGCGCAGCACTGCGAAAGGAAGGCTCGACATGACGCCCACGACGGCTGGTGAGGGTCTGCAGCGGCGCTACGCCGGCTCAGTGATGAACACCTTCGGGCCGCCGAAGCTGGTCCTCGCCCGCGGCGAGGGGCCCTACGTCTGGGACGTGGACGGCAACCGGTACCTCGACCTGCTGGCCGGCATCGCGGTCAACGCCCTCGGGCACGCCCACCCCGCACTCGTGGCGGCGGTCACCGGACAGCTGAAGACCCTCGGCCACGTGTCCAACTTCTTCGCCACCGAGCCGCAGGTGACGCTGGCCGAGCGGCTGGTCTCGCTGGTCTGCGCCTCGTCCCAGGGCGCCGTCGACGGCAGGGTCTTCTTCACGAACTCCGGCACCGAGGCCAACGAGGCCGCCTTCAAGCTCACCCGTCGCACGGGGCGCACCCACCTGGTCGCCATGGAGGGCAGCTTCCACGGGCGTACGACGGGCGCGCTCGCGCTCACGTCCAAGGCGGCCTACCGGGAGCCGTTCGAGCCGCTGCCCGGCGACGTCACCTTCGTGCCCTTCGGCGACGCGGTCGCCCTGGCCGCGGCGGTGAGCGACCGCACCGCTGCGGTCGTGGTCGAGCCGGTGCAGGGGGAGGCCGGCGTGCTGCTGCCCCCCGACGGGTTCCTGGCCCGGGCCCGGGAGATCACCGCCGCCCACGGTGCGCTGCTGTGGCTGGACGAGGTGCAGTCCGGGGTGGGCCGCACCGGCACCTGGATGGCGCACGAGGGATCCGGCGCCGACCCCGACGTGGTCACGCTCGCCAAGGGGCTGGCGGGCGGCATCCCGATCGGGGCGATGGTCGCTCTAGGGGAGAGCGGAGCCCTGCTCGGGCCCGGCAACCACGGCTCCACCTTCGGCGGCAACCCGGTCGCGGCCGCCGCCGCACTGGCCGTTCTCGACACCATCGAGCGCGAGGGCCTGCTGGACAACGCCACCAAGGTGGGCGAGCTGCTCCACGACGGCGTGGCCGACCCGCGCGTGACCGAGGTGCGGAGCCGGGGCCTGCTGGTCGGCCTGGACCTCGATGCCGACGTCGCCGCCGAGGTCGCCGTGGCGGCGCAGCGGCACGGGGTGATCCTCAACGCCTGCACCCCGCGCCGGATCAGGCTCGCGCCGCCGCTGGTGCTCACCGCCGACCAGGCGAGTGAGTTCCTCGAGCTGTGGCCGCGGATCCTCGACGACGGCTACGCATCGGCGGCCGGGGCCGCCCGGGAGCCAGGGCGGTGACGCGGCACTTCCTGCGCGACGACGACCTCTCCCCGGACGAGCAGGCCGAGGTGCTGCTGCTGGCGACCCGGCTGAAGGCGGAGCCCCACGCGCAGCGCCCGCTCGAGGGACCGCGTGCCGTGGCCGTCATCTTCGACAAGCCGACCCTGCGCACCCAGGCCTCGTTCACCGCCGGCATCGCGGAGCTCGGCGGCTATCCGATGCAGGTCGACGGCAGCCTCGCGCAGATCGGGACCCGCGAGTCGGTCGCGGACACCGCGCGGGTGCTGGGCCGGATGGTCTCCGCGATCGTGTGGCGGACCTACGGCCAGGACCGCCTCGAGGAGATGGCCGAGCACTCCGGCGTCCCGGTCGTGAACGCACTGACCGACGAGTTCCACCCCTGCCAGCTGCTCGCCGACCTCCAGACCATCGCCGAGCACAAGGGCCCCGTGGCCGGGCTGGCCCTGGCCTTCCTGGGGGACGCCGCCTCCAACATGTCGCAATCCTTCCTGCTCGCCGGAGCCACCGCCGGCCTGCACGTCCGCGTCAGCGGACCCGCCGGGTTCCTCCCCGATCCGGCCATCCTGCAACGGGCCACCGACATCGCAGCCGATACCGGCGGCTCCGCGTCGTACGTCGAGGATCCGGTGCAGGCGGTGCAGGGCGCCGACGTGGTGGTCACCGACACCTGGGTCTCGATGGGCAAGGAGGACGAGGCGGAGCAGCGCATGCGGCCGTTCCTGCCCTACGCCGTGACCGAGGACCTGCTGGCGCACGCCGACGAGGAGGCGATCGTGATGCACTGTCTGCCGGCGTACCGCGGCAAGGAGATCGCCGCGGAGGTCATCGACGGCCCGCGCAGCGTGGTCTGGGACGAGGCGGAGAACCGGCTGCATGCCCAGAAGGCACTGCTGACCTGGCTGCTGGGCCACCAGGAGGACCGGTGA
>DASQDP010000076.1:0-6362 GCA_035634095.1 Nocardioidaceae bacterium
CGGCGCTGGTCCTGCAGCGCTTCCGCTTCCGACGCCTCGTGCTCGCCCCGCCACTGCACAGCCAGCCGGTGCACCTCGATGATGTCGCCGACCACGTGTTGGGCGTGCTGGCCGACGGGCCCGCGGGTCATGCTCCCGAGCTCGGGGGCCCGGAGCCGCTCTTCGTCCCCGACATGGTCCGCAGCTACGCTCACAGAGTCGACCCATCAGCGTGGGTGCGTTCCGCACCCCTGCTCGGGGCGGCCCGACGTGCCGACGCCGCCGGAGTCCTTCGCCCCACCACGGGCGTCCGCGGCGAGCGCACCTTCGATCAGTGGCTGAGCGAGTCAGTCGCGCGCGCCTGAGAGCTGAGCCTGCTCGGTAGAGGCCGTCAGCGTGCAGGTTGCAGGCGGCGGCCGGAGCTGAGGCGCACGCAAAGGCACGCGAGGGGCGGTCCCTTGAAGTGACGCGGTCACGCAACAACCGCGCATGGTAGCGGCGGGCGACCGCCGTTCGGGCTCCAGGCTTCTCCATGGAGAACCCAGCCCACGGACGGGGAAGACCGACTTACGCGCCCTCGTCCGGGTACATCATCGTGAACAGGCGGCCGTACGGGCGCAGGAGCGCACCAGCTGCACGACAGACATCGGGAACACCTCGGCAGACACGAGGTGCTGGCGTCTCGACGTCACCGATCCCGTCGATGTCGACCGTGGCCATCATTCCGTCCAACTCGTCGCACACCGTCCAGGAACGCCTGTCCCTCAGGTGCTTCAGTCCTGCGACTCGCGCGCGTGCAGGTACTCGTCGATGTCTTGTGACCCGCTGTTCTGGGCGGCGGTCGGCAGTAGGCCGCGTTCGCGCACGTCGGCGTAGGCGCGACGGTTTCGCTCGGCGTACTCCCCTTCGCTTCGTGCACGGTCAGCCTGGCTCGCCGCTCGGCCGCCTCTGCGTTGCGGTCGTAGCCCGTGAAGCCTCGGCCCTTGAGGATCTCGCTGATCAGCTCGACGTCGTCGCGAGTCGGAGCGCGCTTGCCCTGGCTGGCGCGACGGGCATTCTCCTTGATCCGTTGTCCGAGCGTGGCCAGGTCGTCACGGCCGTGCATCGACCATCGCGGGCAGTCGGGAGCAGCGGAGTCGTCGGCGAAGGCGGAGTACGGCGTGACCACCGCGTGCGCCCAGACCACCCGCTGACGGTTCCAGCGGGGGTCGGCCTCGACCGCGATCGGTCGCTCGACCGGCGCAGGCGTACTCACGGACGGCGTGCTTGACCCGCATCGCGTGACGCACCGGGTCGATCCGACGCTGCCCGTCGCCTTGCTGCCACCAGGTCGGCTCGTGCGTCGAGGCGCTCGGCTCGCTCGCGCCGTACCAGACCGAGCCGCCCTTGACCTCGACGACCACCACGCCGGCGTGGGGCAGCAGCACGATGACGTCGGCCTCGTGGTCGAGGGTGTGGTCGACGATCCGAGTCCCGAGACCAGGATCGCGTCTCCAGGCAGCTGGTCGCGCAACGTCTCCCAGACCAGGTCCTCGGCCTCGTTGGCGAACGTCGGCCTGGTGGACGGCACGCGCGGTCACGCCGACTCCTCACGGTCTGACGCGCTCTGCCCCAGCTCGTCGAACCACAGCTTCCCACCGACGCGCTGGGCCGCGTCCACCGCCAGGTCGTCCAGCTGCTCCGCCACCTGGTCGATCATCCACAGGAGCTGCTGACCGACGAAGGGCGCTGCCGGCAGGTCGCAGGTCGCTGTGATGAGCCCATCGCCGAGGACGAACTTCAGGAAGTCCTGGCGACGGTTGAGGATGCCCACCTCGATCCGTGCCTGGCGGACGTCGCGCACCGAGCTGACGACGAAGCTGAAGATGCGGACGAGCGGTTTGTCGTGCCGGACGCGCACCCACACGGGCACTGTGCCGGTGCTGATCGCGAAGTCACCGTCCTCATCGCGCACGAGGTCGTCGCCGTACAGCTGCTCCAGGGTCCTGCTGACGAGGTCGACCAGCTCGTCGTGGCCCTGGGGGTAGCCCGTGAGCGCTTCGGCTCCCACACCCCCGCCGAGTGCGCGGCTCGAGTGCGCCTGGTCCTCGACGTCGTCGTCCCCCCCGCCGTCGGACGGCAGCAGTCTCTCGCTGACGAGCACCCGCGGGTGGAGGACGCCGAACACCTGCCGGAAGGTCGCGGTCACCATGGGTAGCACGAGGTCCACCTCGTCGCGCGCGACGTCGAACCACCAGTTCGGCGACTCGCCCCCAGCTGGCCTCTGCCACCCGACCGCGACCAGCGCGTTCTCCTGGTCGACCTGCATGCGGTGGGCCGGGTCGAGGACGTCGTTGCCCGCCGCCTCGACGCGGATCCTGTCGTCGTACCCCATGAACTGGACGTAGGGGAACGCCCCCGTCTCGTCGGTCTCGCCCTCGAGATCGATCGAGAAGCTGCCTTCCCCGATGTGGGCGAGGGCCTCATCCACCCGCGCCTCGAAGCGTGCCCATGAGGCCTTGACCTCGTCGTCGAATCGTGTGCTCATGTCGACCCCCGTTCTGTGCTCCGACAGTAAGGCAGCCCCCCGACACTTCCCCGTCGCCGGGCTGCCACCCTGTCGGTGTCATCGCTCTATCCGGCCTGCCTTCAGCGCGTCCCGGCTCGCCATCCCACCCGGCTCGATGGGCGCGTCGCCGCGCTGGCGCCGTCGTTGACGCGCACCTGCTTTCCGGTCCTGGACCGATCGGTTAGCGTCACCACGTGCTGATCGACGACTCCACCCGGTGAACACCACGCCGCAGCTGCCCCGGCCCGACTTCTGCATTCTCGGGCCGTTGCGGGTGTACCGCGACGGGGTCGAGGTCCGCGTCGCAGCACGGCGTCAGCGTGCACTTCTGCAACTGCTGTTGCTGAACGTCGGGCGGGTCGTACCGGCCGAGCGACTGATCGACCAGCTCTGGGATGGGGCGCCACCGCCGCAAGCCGCCGTGACGCTGCGGTCCTACGTCTCCGCCGTTCGCCAGGCGCTCGGTGGGAGGGACGAGGTCGGCAGGGCCCTGGTCACCAGGGGTCAGGGCTACGCGCTCGACGTGCCGCCGGAATCCGTGGATGCGGTGCAGCTTCGTCTCCTCGCGGACCGAGGAAGGGAGCACCTGCGGAACGACGAAGTCCAGCAAGGGCTAGCCGCCTTCGACGCCGCGGTGGCGCTGTGGGCCGGTGACCCGCTCGCCGAGATAGCCGACCACGAGGTCGCCCAGGGCGCCGTAGCCGAGCTGACCGAGACCTATCTGGGTGCCTTGGAAGGACGGTTCGAGGCGCTGCTGGCTCATGGTCGCCATGCCGACGCCATCGCGAGCCTGGAGGCGTTCGTACGTGAGCAGCCGTTGCGGGAGGGCCCGACGGCTCTGCTCATGCTGGCCCTCTACCGCGCCGGGCGCGCGCCCGACGCCCTGGCAGTGCACCGGCAGTTCCGGCGCCTGCTCAGGGAGGAGTTGGGCATCGACCCCTCTGCACGGGTCGAGCAGCTGCTCGGGTGGATCCTCGCGCAGGACCCCCGTCTGGATGTACCCCCTCGGTTGCGCGAGGCCCCGGTCACGCCTCTCGCGTCGCCGACCACCCGAGCACCGGTGGAGGCGGCGGTCGGCAGCTCGAGCAGCCTGTCGGCGCCTCTGGCCGACATCGTCGGGCGAACCCGCGAGATGTCGGTCATGGAGTCCCGCCTCGACGTGCTGGTCAGCCGGGCCACCGGCTCGATGCTCCTTCTCGCCGGCGAACCAGGCGTCGGCAAGACGACGCTGCTCGAGGCGCTCGCGACGCGCGCTCGGGAGAGGGGGGTCGCCGTCCACCGAGGGCGCTCACCCGCGGCCACGGGCGGCCCGCCGTTCTGGCTGTGGTCCCAGGTGATCGAAGCTCTTGCGGCCAGGCTCACCGACGACGAGCTCAGACAGGCGGTCGCCGGCGCTGCCCGGCCGGTAGCCCAGCTCTCGCACGTGGTCGCGGAGCGCGCCGGACACCCGCTGCCGCTCACCGGCGACGATGCCCAGGCTCTGCGCTTCCTGCTCTACGAGGGCGTCTCGATCTTCATCGACCGGGCCACAGGCGGACGGCCCACTGTCATCACGCTCGACGACATCCATTGGGCCGACATTCCGAGCCTGGAGCTGCTCTCCTACGTGACGCCGTCACTGGCAGGGCGCGCCCTGCTGCTGGTCGCGGCCTACAGAGATCTGCCAGCGGACCGCTCAGAAGCATTGGAGGCGACGCTTGCGACGGTTTCTCGCGACGACACCGCCGACGAGCTGGCCGTGACGGGTTTGGACCACGACGAGGTCGCCAGCCTGGCGCGAGCCCTCTCCCTCGTCCCTGCCGACGAGGAACCGGCGGAGGCGTTCGTGACCGCGCTACACCAGCGGACCGCAGGCAACCCCTTCTTCGTGCGCCAGCTCGCTCGACACATGTCAGAGACGGCGGCGGAGGGGACCGACCCCGGCACGGCGCCCGTGCCTGCGGGGGTGCAGCACGTCATCGCCAGTCGCCTGAGACGCTTGTCGGCCCCCACGACGGACCTGCTCGCAGGGGCGGCCGTGGTGGGACGCGAATTCGACCTACGTACCGCCGCCGCGGCCGCCGCGCTGGAAGTGGAGGAGGCGCTCGACGGTCTCGACGAAGCCATCCGACATGGCCTCGTGGAACCGGCCGGCGACGACGGCGTACAGGCCCGGTTCACCCACGCCCTCGTTCACGAGGTCGTGCTCGACCAGGTCCCGGCCGGCCGCGCCACCCGTTTGCACGCTCGCGTCGCGGAGCACCTCGCATCCTCTGGCAGCTCCTCCGTGGACCAGCTCGCCGAGCACCTGTGGGCGTCCCGCGCCATCGCCGGCGCATCCGCGGTTCCCGCACAGCTGATCGCCGCCGACGCCGCCGCCGCGGTCTTCGCCCACGAACGCTCGGAGATGTACCTGCGTCGTGCCTTGCATCTTGTGGAGCGCTTCGACGCCACCGACTCGCATGCCGAGATCACCGTCCTCCTCAGCCTCTTCCGACTCATCACCTCCGTGCGTGGGTGGGGAAGCGAGGATGCTCGCGAGCTCGTGGAAAGGGCGAGGGAGCTGAGCGGCGCCTCCGCCGTCCGGGATGACGCCGTCCGCCTGTGGTGGTCGGTGTTCTTCTTTCTCCTGGACCGCGACGACGCGGCCTCATACACACAGGTGGCCCGCACGTTGCTCTCCGCGCTGGAGCGCCCAGACAACCCGGCCGAATCGAGCGAGACGTCGCCACACCATGCCACCCGGGCGGCGATCGATCTCATGAACACGTATGCGGACCTCGCGGAGGACCAGCGCGAGGCCGCCGAGCGGCACCTGCAGGCAGCGCGGGGCCATGTGGAGGCCGCGAGACCCGCGGAGCTGGCTGCCTACGACGAGAACCTGCACGTGATGCTCCTCGTCATCGAGGCCGGCTGGGCGGCTCTGACAGGAGACGCGGCCAAACACGAGTCATCGACGAACGCCGCCATCGCGCTCGCGGACGCCGACGGCAGGCCTTTCCCGCGCGCGGTGGCCCGCACCCTCGGAGCCTCGACCGCCGTGTACTTGAGCCCGCCCGCCGGCATGCTGGAGATCGCCACCGAGGCCCACGAGCTGAGCAGCCGGTTCAGGTTCGGATGGCTCGCGAGCCTCGCCGAGGCCATCCACAAGTGGGCGGCCACCTGCATCGGAGGTGACGCGGCCGACGCCATCGTCGTCATCAGCGCCCTGCTCCGGGACCTGGACAGGCAGGGACATCACGGGAGCGGTTCGTGGCTCCGGCTGATCCTGGCCGACGTGTACGCCGTCAGCGGGCAGACCACAGCGGCTAGGGACACGCTGACCACCCTTCGGCACCGTCCCGGACCGTACCGATGCCTTGTGGTGGACCTCGTGGACCGAAGGCTCAGCGCCCTCCACTGAAGGCCGACCAACGACGAACCGCCCTCGTGCCGCCATGACAAACCTCGTGCCACGGCGCCCTTTGTGCGCGGGGTGGCGATGGTCACCACCACAGCGGCCCAGTACCGGCGCGCCTGCCGCGCGAGCTCGGAGTAGGACACCTGGGAGCTCTTGGCGTGTCCGATGACGTTGATACCCAAGCGCATCGTGACGTTGGCCCGCAGCGCGTGCAGCCGGTTCTCGAACAGCATCTTCTGACTCATCCAGGGGACCGCTGATGCACTGGAAGGGGTTGTCCAGGAGCGAGGGCTGAGGTGCACACTGAGGACGTGCCCGAACCTGCTCCTCCGCCGCTGAGCGTGGTCCGTCCTGGCGAGGGCCGGGCGGGCGACCTGGGGGCGATCACCGTCGAGTTCAAGCTCATGGGCGCCGACACCGGCGGCGCCGTGGCGATCGTGGAGCACGGGTTCCCAC
>DASQDP010000077.1:0-15512 GCA_035634095.1 Nocardioidaceae bacterium
CGTGGCCGGGCCGGTCTTCGGCATCGTCGGCTTCCTCTTCAGCCCGTTCCAGACGCTCGGTGCTCTCGCACTCGTCGTGGCCGGCGCCATGGCCGCCGCCGCCCTGCACCGCACCTCCGACGTCACCGGGGCCTGACCCCGCCCCCGTCAGTAGCCGAAGAGGTCCCGCTGGTCGCACACGAGCTGCGCGACCGGCGGGACCTTCCACGCGACCGCCAGGTCGAGCGCCGCGTCCGCGTGCCGGGTCGCCAGGTCGCGCTCCCCGACGGCGTGCGCGGCCAGCGCGAGGTAGCCGTCGACGATCCCGATGTAGGCGCCCGAGCCGGCGTTGCTGGGACGCCCGGCCAAGGGCGTCAGCAGCGCGTAGGAGCGTGCGCCGAGGTCGGCGTCACGGAGATGAGCGGCGGTCTCCGCAGCGAACGACCAGCGCAGCAGCGCGTGCCAGTTGGGCTCCCCGAGGTCGCTGCCGTGCTGCTCGAGCAGGGCGCGTGCCCGGTCGCAGCTCCCGCTCCGGCAGGCCAGCGCGGCCGTCGGCCAGAGGAACACCGCTGCGGGACCCCGGGCCAGCTCGTCCTCGAGGCTTCGGAGCACCAGGGCCGGACCTCCGGGTTGCCAGACCAGCACGGAGAACATCGCGGCTGCGAGTCCCTGGTGGAGCTGGACGAGGTCCATCCGGTCGCCGAGCGCTGCCATGTGCGCGAGGGTCTCCTCGGCGGCCGTCTGGTCCCCGCGCATGGCGAGCCAGCCCACGGCCAGGCCGTCGAGCAGCAGGTCGAGGTAGAGGTGCCGGCGGTCCAGCGCTGCCTCCCGGGCGCCCGCGATCGCCGGCCCCAACTCGTCGAACCGACCGAGCTCGCCCAGCGTCGAGGCGCGCAGCGCCAGCGCCTCGGCGAGCTGGGTCCCGGCCCCCAGCCTGCGCGCCAGGTCGACCGCCTCGGTCACCTGCTGCAGCCGCTCGGCCGCGTTGTCGGGCAGCCAGCGGGCGACGTACGCCGCGAGCAGGCAGTCCAGGAGCAGGTAGTCGTCGCCCGAGCGGCGCGCGGCCGCCAGCGACTCGGTCACCAGGGCGTCCCGCTCGGCCCCGCCCGGTGCGTAGTAGATCTCGAGGGCGAGCGCGAGCATCAACCGGCAGCGCCGGTGCGCGTCCGCCACGGGCAGGCGGGCCAGGACGGTGCGCAGCGCGCCGACGGTGACCTCGTCCACCAGGCCGAAGTCGGAGGGCTGCCACAGCGCACCCTCGCTGTGCATCAGGGCCGTCCGGGCGAGCAGGTCGTCGTCGCCAAGCACCCGGGCCAGCGCCATCGCCTCGTGCGCGGCCGCCGAGGTGCGCGTCATCCGTCCCACCAGGCGGGCGGACTCCCCGAGCGCGAGGAGCAGGTCGACCCGGTCCGCGGGCGTCGCGCGCGGGTCGTCGGCCATCGCGCCCGCGGCCAGCTCGAGCAGGTCCAGGGCCTCTTCGTGGGCGTGCACCGTGCGAGCGGCAGCGGCAGCGGCAGCAGCCGCTCGCCACGCCCGGCCGGCGTGGCGTGGACCGGCGCGCAGCCAGTGCGCGGCCTCGGCGGCGCCTTGCCCGGCGCGCCCGCCGAACGCCTCGGCGGCCCGCGCGTGCAGCCGCGCCCGTCGTACGCCGGGCAGGTCGGCGTAGAGGACGTCGCGGACCAGCGCATGGGCGAACCGAAAGGCGTCGGTGCCCGCGTCCCGCACCAGACCGGCCCCACGAGCGGGCTCCAGGGCGTCGAGCACGTCGAGCTCGTCGTGGCCGGCGACCGCCGCCGTCACCTCCACGTCGAAGTCGCGTCCCACCACGGCGGCCGCCGACAGCACCGACTGGGCTGCGGGGGGCAGTGCGGACAGCCGTCGACGCAGCACGTCCTGCACAGCAGGTGGCGCCTGCTCCATCGCCGCCGCGTCGCCGACCGTGCGGCCGTGGTCCGCCGAGAGACGGGCGAACTCCACCAGGAAGAAGGGGTTGCCGTCGGTGCGCTGACGCAGGCCTTCGGCCTGCTCGCTGTCCAGGGTGGAGTGCGCGACCGCGCCGACCACCTCGGCCACGGCCTGCGCGTCCAGGCCCTCCAGGGCGAGCCGGACGCCGTGCCGCCGCGCCAGCGCCTCGGCGGCCTCGGCGAGCGCACCAGTGGCAGCCGGGTGGTGGCGCCAGGTGACCGCCACTGCGAGGTGGCCCTGGGTTGCGGTCTCGGCCAGGAGTCGCAGCACGCGGAGGCTGGACGCGTCGGCCCAGTGCAGGTCGTCGAGGACGACGAGCAGCGGCTCGCCCACCGCAGCCTCGACGAGCCGCTCGGCGATGCCGTGCCAGGTCCGGAAGCGTGCACCGGGGTCATCGGCGGCCAGCTCCACCGGCAGGTCGATCCCGAGGTCGGTGAAGACCTGTGACCACGGCCAGAGCGGTGGAGCGCCGTCGTCCTGGGAGCACCTGCCGACGGCCACCGCGAAGCCGCGGTCGCGAGCAGCTGCGACCAGCTCGCCGCACAGCCGGCTCTTCCCGATCCCAGGGTCGCCGGTGACCGCGACGAAGCCGACCCGCCCGGACGTGGCGTCGTCGAGAGCACGCACTGCGGCGGCCAGCTCCGCGTCCCGACCCACCATCGGCCAGGCGGCTCCGCCGTCACCCGCGGGCCGCGGTGGCGTCCCGGCACTGCTGTCGGCCGGGGACGCGGACGGCGGGTTCGGCACGGTGACGAGCGCAGGCGCCGCCGGCGGCAGGGCGCGCAGGAGACCGGGGTCCTGGCGCAGGACGGCCTCCTCGAGCGCGCGAACCTCGTGGCCGGGGTCCAGTCCGAGCTCCTCGGCGAGCGTGTCGCGCAGCCGCCGGATCGTCGAGAGCGCGTCGTTCTGACGCCCGGCCCGCGTCAGCGCCAGGGCGTGCAGGGCCCACACCCGCTCGCGCAGGGGATGTGCGGCCACGAGCCGGCCGGTCAGCGCGAGGACCGTGGCGTGCTCACCGAGCGCCAGCAGCGCGAGGGCGCGGTCCTCCTCCGCCGTGGCGGCCAGCTCCAGCAGGGCGGCGCGCTCAGCCACCACGTCAGGATGCTCGCCGAGGTCGGCGTACGGCTCGCCGGTCCACATCGCGAGGGCGGTGTCGAGCGCGGTGACGTGCGCGGCCACCTGGTCGCGGCCCGGCCACGCGACGCCGGGGTCGGCGCCCGGCTGTGCGCCGGGCTGCGGGCCCAGCAGGGAGCCGAGCGGGGCCAGGCCGCGGTGCCGGTCGCGGACCTCGTCGGCGAATCGAGTGGCGTCCACCTGGTCGCGGTCCAGCAGCAGGCGGTAGCCCGACTCGGCGGAGACCAGCACCCGGGGCTGCTCCCGGGCCTTGAGAGCCGGCTCCAGGCTGTGGCGGAGCCCGGAGACGTAGGCCTGCAGGGTCCCGTTCGCGCCGTGCGGGGGCTTCTCGCCCCACACCAGCTCGACGAGGCGGTGTGCCGACACTGCTGTGCCGAGGTGCAGGACCAGCGCGGCCAGCACGCTGCGCGGCTTGCGGGCCGGCACGGTTCCCCGGTCGGACCCGGGGTCGTCCGAGGTGAGCACCCGGCTCTGCCCCAGCACCGCGACGCGCATCGCACCTTCCTCCTCCGGCGACGTCCTCGCACTGCGCCCGACGCCGCGTCGGCGCCACTGTAGTGGCGGACCGCCGCCCGTGGCCCGTGCAGCCGCGACGAGACGGCACTCCCGATCCGCGAACCAAGCCGGATCCAAGTCAGGCACAAGCGGTCCGGCCCACAGTGGAGGCATCCAGCGACCGGCAGCCGGTTCGCACCACCGTCACCGAGGAGACGTCATGACGACCACCGCCCGCCACAAGTCGGCAGACTCCCAGCTCGACCTGCCCGGTCAGACCCACGTCGCCGAGGGACCGCGCTCGCTCGACGGCATGTACATCATGCACTTCGGCTTCCGGCGCACGCTCGACGACTTCGTCGACGGCGTGCGTCGTACGCCGTCGACGGAGGCCAAGGCGTGGCGGGCGATGGCGGCGTACTGGGACGGCTTCGCCACCGCCTTGCACCACCACCACGACATCGAGGACGTCGCGATCTGGCCGGTGCTTCTCGAGCACGCCGACGCCGAGGGAGACGCCGAGGGCCGCGAGACCCTCGAGGCCATGGAGGCCGAGCACTCGGTCATCGACCCTTCACTGGCCGCGTGCCACGCCGGCTTCGCGGACATGGTCAGCCACCCGTGCGAGGACCACCGGCGTGCCCTCGACGTCCGGGTCACCGCCCTCCGCGAGGCGCTCGGACAGCACCTGCGGCACGAGGAGACCGCGGCCCTGCCGATGGTGCAGGCAACCATGAGCGCCGAGGAATGGGCGGCGTCCGAGACGTACGCCGGGGAGTCGTTCCAGCAGCGGAGCATCCCGTTCGTGGTCGGGTGGGTGCTGCACGAGCTGCCCCCCGAGGCGCGGCGGCGCATGTTCGCGATCGCCGGGCCGGCGTACCGGGTGCTCGCGCTGGTGCTGTGCCCGCGGTTCGAGCGGCTGCACCGTCGCGCGTTCCGTCACGCCGCCGGAGCTCCGGTCGCCTGACCGTACGCCAGGTTCGGCCGCTGGGCAGGTGAGCCGGTGAGCGGCTGGGCTCAGCCGCGCATGCGACGGGCCTGAGGGTCGAACAGGCAGTCGTCGAGCCGAGTGGCGGAGCGGCGCTCCCCGAGCACCTCAATCTCGAAGCCCGAGCCGGCGGCAGCGAGCTCGAGCGGCACGTAGCCCATCGCCACGGACGCCGAGCAGGTGTGGGCGTAGCCGCCCGAGGTCACCCAGCCCACGACGCGGCCGTCGTGCCAGATCGGCTCGTCGCCGATCACGTCGGCGGCCTCCGGTCCGTCGCCGACCTCCACGGTGAACGTCACCAGCCGTCGCGCCGGGGCGCGCTCGCGCAACCTCGCCACGGCGTCGCGTCCCACGAAGTCACCCTTGTCCGGCTTGACGAACACGCCGAGCCCGGCTTCGTACGGGTCGTAGACCGGCCGGTACTCGGTGGCCCACGAGCCGAAGGACTTCTCCAGGCGCAGGGAGTTCAGGGCGTGCCCGCCGAACAGCCGGACGCCGTGCGCACCCCCGGCCTGCACCAGCAGGTCGAACAGCCGGGCCTGGTAGGACGGCTCGACCCACAGCTCGTAGCCGAGGTCGCCGGTGAAGGTGATCCGTCCCACGAGAGCCGGCACCATGCCCACGTCGAGACGGCGGATCTGCAGGAAGCCGAACGCCTCCGCCGACACGTCGGCCGTGGTCAGCTCGGCCAGCAGGGCACGCGACCCCGGGCCCGCGATGGACAGCCCGGTGAGGCTCGGCCCCAGGGTCCGGTAGTGCACGGAGCCGTCGGCGGGCAGGTGGGCGTCGAACCAGCGCTCGTGGTAGCGCTCGGCGGCGCCGCTCCCGAACACCAGCAGGCGTTCCGGGCCCTGGCCGGCCGAGGTCGCCGGCAGCGCTGCGACCGTGAAGTCGCCGATCAGCCGGCCCTGCTCGTTGAGCATGGGGGAGAGCGAGATCCGTCCGGTGCCGGGGAGCGTGTTCGCCAGGATGCCGTCCAGGTAGGCGCGCGCGCCGGGCCCGCTGAACTCGTACTTCGCGAAGTTCGTGGTCTCGATCAGCCCGACGCCCTCGCGCACCGCGCGGCACTCCTCGGCGACCGCCTCCCAGGCGTTGGACCTGCGCAGGGTCGCCGTCTCCAGCCGCGGCGACCCGGGTACGACGTCCTCGGAGCGCTGGAACCACAGCGCGTGCTCGAGCCCGTACGCCGCGCCCCAAACGGCGTTCGCAGCGTCGAGCCGGTCGTGGATCGGCGAGGTGAGCAGCGGGCGAGCCGCCGGCAGCTGCTCGTTGGGGTAGGCGATCCGGAACCGGCGGCCGTAGTTCTCGCGGACCTTCGCGTTCGTGTACGCCGGGGTGGCCCAGTCGCCGAACCGGGCGACGTCCATGCCCCACACGTCGAAGCCCGGGTCGCCCGACGTGATCCAGCTGGCCAGCGCGAGGCCCACGCCGCCGCCCTGGCTGAGGCCGGCCATCACCCCGCACGCGACCCAGTGGCCGCGCTGCCCGCGGACCGGGCCGACCAGTGGGTTGCCGTCGGGCGCGAAGGTGAACGGACCGTTGATGACGGACGTGATGCCCACCTCCTTGAACACCGGGAAGTGGTCGAACGCGACCTCCAGGTTGTCCGCGATCCGGTCCAGGTCCGGCGGAAGCAGCTGGTGCCCGAAGTCCCAGGGCGTCGTGTGCGGGGACCACGGCACGCCGTGCGGCTCGTAGGTGCCGAGCAGCAGTCCGGCCCCCTCCTTGCGCATGTAGACCTCGCCCGCGAAGTCCATGGCGTGGAACAGCGGCGACCCCTCCAGCTCGGGCACCGCCTCGGTGACGAGGTACATGTGCTCCATGGCCAGCACCGGCAGCTCGATGCCGCACATCCGGCCGACCTCACGCGCCCACAGGCCTCCCGCGTTGACGAAGTGCTCGCAGGTGATCGTGCCCTGGTCGCCGCAGTCGAGCTCCCAGGTCTGGTCGGGGAGCTGGCGGATCGACCGCACCCGGGTGTGCTGGACCACCTCGGCCCCGGCCAGCTGGGCGCACCGGGCGTAGGCCCGGGTCACCCCGGACGGGTCGACGTTGCCCTCGACCGGGTCGAACATCGCGCCGACGAAGTACCTCTCGTCGAGCACCGGCAGGAACTTCTTCGCCTCGGCGACGCTGATCAGCTCGGTGTCGAGGCCCAGGTAGCGGTTCCGCGCGTGCGCGAGCCGCAGCCAGTCCATCCGCTCCTCGGTGTCGGCGAGGAGCAGCCCGCCGGTGAGGTGGATGCCGCAGTCGATCCCCGAGACGCGCTGGATCTCGTCGTACAGCTCGACTGTGTACTTCTGCAGGGCCGCGACGTTCGGGTCGCCGTTCAGGGTGTGCATGCCGCCGGCGGCGTGCCAGGTGGACCCCGAGGTGAGCTCGCTGCGCTCGAGCAGCACGGCGTCGGCGACCCCGGCCCTGGTCAGGTGGTAGAGCACGCTCGCGCCGACCACCCCGCCGCCGATCACGACGACCCGGGCGGAACTCCTCATCGCACACTCCTCAGCGTTGGTCGAGCCTGACGGGACCGCCGGGTCAGAAGTCGGTCTTCACGCCGCCCTCGGCGACCCGCCTGGCGACGAAGTCGTCGAGCTCGGCGGCGACGTCGGGCGACAGGGAGGGCTGCTCGTAGGCGTCGAGCAGCTCGCTGGCGAGCCGGGCGGCGTGCGTGTCGGCGGTGGGGCTGCCCGCCTCCTCCCACGACTCGAAGTTGCGCCAGTCGGAGACCATCGGCGCGAAGAACGCGTCGCGGAACCGGTCCTGGGTGTGCTGGGTGCCGAAGAAGTGCCCGCCCGGGCCCACCTCGGCGATCGCATCCACGGCCAGGCTGGCGTCGTCGACGATGATCGGGTCGAGGAACGCGCTCACCATCTGGAGCAGGTCGGCGTCGATCACCAGCTTCTCGTACGACGCCCGCAGCCCTCCCTCGAGCCACCCGGCGGCGTGCATGACGAGGTTGGCCCCTCCCATGACCGCGCCCCAGAGCGCGAAGACGCTCTCGTAGCCGGCCTGGCTGTCCACGGCGTTCGCGGCGCACACGTTGGACGAGCGGTACGGCACCCCCACCCGCCGGGCGAGCTGGCCGCCGACCAGCGCCGCCTTCATGTACTCCGGGGTGCCGAACGCGGGGGAGCCCGACCTCATGTCGACGTTGGAGGTGAAGCCGCCGTAGGCCACCGGCGATCCGGGCCGGACGACCTGGGTGAAGGCGATGCCGGCGAGCGCCTCGGCGTGCTGCTGCACCAGCGCGCCCGCGACCGTCACCGGGGCCATCGCGCCGGCGAGCGTGAAGGGCGTGATGACGACGAGCTGGTTGCGCGACGAGTACTGCAGGATGCCCTCGAGCATCGGCTCGTCGTACCGCAGCGGCGAGCTGGCGTTGATGATCGTGTGGATGGACGGCTCGCGTTCCAGGGTCGCGTCGTCGACCTGCCGGGCGATCCGGACCATCTCCAGGCAGTCGAGGTTGCGCTGAGCGCCGAGGCTGTAGGCGTGCGGGACCTTGTCGGTCAGCGTGAGCATGGCCTGCGTCGCGTGCAGGTGGCGCACCGACGCGTGGATGTCGGTGGGCTCGACCGGGTAGCCGCCGAGGAGGTGCACGGCGTTGAGGCTCTGGCTGAGCCGGACCAGGTTCTCGAAGTCGGCCCGGTTGCCCTCGCGGCGACCGTGCCCGGCGTCGCTGACGTACGGCGCGCTGGCGACCGACGCGAACGCCACGGACGCGCCACCGAGGTGCACGTGGTGCGCCGGGTTGCGGGCGTGCAGGGTGAGCTCCGCGGGCGCGTGGGCGACGAGCTCCTCGACGAGGTCGCCGTCGAGGTGGACGCGGTCGCCGTCGACGTCGGCGCCCGCAGCGGCCCACAGCTCGCGCGCCCTCGGGTGCAGGAAGTCGACGCCGGTCTCGCGGAGCACGCGCTTGGCGGCGTCGACGATGGACTCGAGCTGGTCGTCGGACACGGCGCGGACCGGCTCCAGGAGGCGGCGGACCTGACGCC
Organism: Nocardioidaceae bacterium; assembly: GCA_035634095.1. Lineage (GTDB taxonomy): Bacteria > Actinomycetota > Actinomycetes > Propionibacteriales > Nocardioidaceae > Nocardioides_B. Next base: position 8,557 of record DASQDP010000077.1, read on the forward strand.
AGGGGGGTTGCGCCGGACCCCGAGGGCCCTCGTTCCGGTGGCGGCGTCGGCCGCGCGGTGCCCGTCCGCCTCCCGCTGCCGTTCCGGCTGCGGTCGCGGCGTCGTCGGTCGTCATGTCAGCTCCCGTTCTGGAGGGGTGCGCCCATCGCTGCGCGGCCGGGTCTCGACGGGCCGGGGTTCCTGGCGATCCAGGCGCGGGAGATGCGGGCGGCCCGGTCGAGCAGGGACTCCTCGATGAGGCCGGTGGTCTCCTCGCTGGGGAAGCGGTACGACGGTCCGTAGGCATACAGGGTCCCCACGCCGTACCCGCGGCCGTCGAGGATGGGGGCGGCTGCGCTGGTCAGGCCCTCGACGTAGTCACCGACGCTCCACCACACTCCGGACGCCGGCGGGCTCGCGATGTGCTCGGCCAGGCCGGGGGCGTCGGGGTGTGCCTTCAAGAAGGCGGCGATGTCCTCGGGGTCCCACGTGGCCACCAGGGCATGGCCGGAGGCGCCCTGGTGCAGGGGCCACCGGGTGCCCTCCCAGTTCTGCGCCTGCACCGGCCGCGGGATGTCCACCTGGGCGATCGTCACGGACTGCTCCCCGGCGAGCACCGAGAGCCCCACCGCCTCGTCGAGGGTGGTCGCCAGCTCCTCGAGGTGGGGGAACGCGATGTCGCGCAGGCTGGGCTCGCCGGCCTCCGTCACGCCCAGGACGGCGACGGTCGGGCCGATCCGGTAGACGCCCGCGTCGTCGCGGCGCACCGCATCCAGCCCCTCGAGCGTCGCCAGCAGGCGGGCCGTCGTCGAGGTGGGCAGGCCGGTCGCGTCGGCGAGGTCGACCAGGCCACCAGGGCGGTGCGCGACCTGGCTCAACAGCGCGATGGCGCGCTCGACGCTCTTTACACCGGCCATGGTTCGCCGTACGTTACCGCTCTCCGGGAAAATGTCCAGCGGGACTCCCATCTAGCGGTAACCTGGTTGCAGCATAGCGGAAAGGGGCTCGGAGGGGCCCAGGTGTATGGCGACATCTCGCACCCCCGGGCACGACCCGGGACGTGACCGGTCGCCCGACGTCGTGGTGATCGGCGCGGGCGTGATCGGCTCCGCGCTGGCCTACGAGCTCTCACGCCGCGGCCTGGCGACGCTGAACCTCGACGCCCTGCCCAGCGCCGGCTACGGCTCCACCAGCAACTCCAGCGCCATCGTCCGGTTCAGCTACTCCACGGCCGCCGGCGTGTCGATGGCCTGGGAGGGGCTGCACTACTGGCGGGACTGGCCCGGTTACCTCGGGCGCCCCGTGGACGACCCGGGGCTGGCGCGCCTGGTGACCTGCGGGATGGCCCTGCTGGACACCCCGAGCGGGCGCGCGGCCACGGTGATGCCGCTGTTCGACCAGCTGGCGATCCCCTACGAGCACTGGGACGCCGACGAGCTCGAGCGGCGGTTGCCCCTGGTCGACGCCCGGGTGATGGGTCCGCCCGCACCCGTCGACTCCGAGGACTTCTGGGCCGAGCCGGGGGAGCGGCTCGCGGGCGCGGTGTGGATGCCCGACGCGGGTTACGTCGACGACCCCATGCTCGCCACCCGGAACCTCCAGCACGCCGCGGAGCGGCTCGGCGCGCGGTTCCGCTTCGGCACCCGGGTGGTCGGCGTCGAGACCGGGGGAGGGCGGGTGAGCGGAGTGAGGCTGGACGACGGCCACGTCGTGCAGGCCCCCGTGGTGGTGAACGCCGCCGGCCCGGACTCCGGCCGGGTCAACGAGCTGGCCGGGCTCGCCGGGACCATGGCGATCGGCACGCGTCCGATGCGCCAGGAGGTGCACCACCTGCCGTCGCCGGTCGGGCCGGACGGCCACCGGCTGGACTACCTGCTGGCCGATGACGACACGGGCATCTACTCCCGGCCCGAGGCGGGCACGATGGTCGCGGTCGGCTCCCTGGAGCCGGCGTGCGACGAGCTCGAGTGGCTCGACGACCCCGACGAGTACCAGCCCACCGTGACCAGGGCCGGGTGGGAGCGGCAGACCCTCCGCCTGGCGCGCCGCGTGCCCGAGCTCCGGATCCCCAACAAGCCGCTCGGGATCGTCGGCATCTACGACGTCGCGGACGACTGGATCCCGATCTACGACCGCACCGACCTCGACGGCTTCTACGTCGCCATCGGCACGTCGGGCAACCAGTTCAAGAACGCACCGTTCGCGGCGCATGCGATGGCGGAGCTCGTCGTCGCGGTGGAGGCGGGCCGCGACCACGAGGCCGACCCTGTCGTCGTCCACGGCCCCTACACCGGCGCGGAGTTCGACCTCGGCTTCTTCTCCCGCAACCGCGAGATCAACCGCGCCAGCTCGTTCTCGGTCAGCGGCTGACCCCGCATGCACCACTCGGCACCACCCATCCGGCGAGACCCTGGAGGCGGCACATGAGCGACGACGACAGCGGTGAGGAGCTCGACCTGTCGACCCTGCCCGACGACGAGCTGGTCGAGCAGATGCACGACGACCTGTACGACGGGATGGCCGACGAGATCGCCGAGGGCACCCGGATCCTGCTGGAGCGGAGCTGGACGCCCCAGCGGGTGCTGAACGACGCCCTGGTCGAAGGCATGCGGATCGTCGGCGTGGACTTCCGGGACGGCATCCTGTTCGTGCCCGAGGTGCTGCTGGCGGCCAACGCGATGAAGGCCGGCATGGCGATCCTGCGCCCGCTGCTGGCCGAGACCGGCGCCGAGTCGATCGGCAAGGTGGTGATCGGCACCGTCAAGGGCGACATCCACGACATCGGGAAGAACCTGGTCGGGATGATGCTGGAGGGCAGCGGCTTCGAGGTCGTGGACATCGGCATCAACAACGACGCGAGCGCCTACCTCGACGCCCTCGACGAGCACCAGCCCGACATCCTCGGGATGTCGGCGCTGCTCACCACCACGATGCCCTACATGAAGGTCGTCATCGACGAGATGGTCGAGCGCGGCGTGCGGGACCGCTACATCGTGATGGTGGGCGGAGCGCCGGTGAACGAGGAGTTCAAGGCGGCCGTGGGTGCCGACGCCTACTGCCGCGACGCGGCGGTGGCCGCGGAGACGGCACAGCAGCTGGTGCTGGCCCGGCGCGGCGAGGCCGCCACCCCACCTCCCGTGAAGGGGACGCCCGCGGCCAACCCCCGGCGGGACACGGGCCCCCGGTGCACCGTCATCTGGTGGGGCGACATCCCCTCCGAGGTGGTGGTCCGCGACGGTGACCGGACGGTCAAGGCGGAGCTGCCCGCTCGCTTCGCGGAGGCGATCGACCGTGCCGCGATGGGCGGTGGACAGGCCGGCTCGGAGTCCTACGCGGCGGGCTGGACCAGGTCGGAGCGCCCCTGCTCACCGGACCTGCAGGCCGAGCTGGACGCTGAGGTCGAGGCGCTCGTCGAGCGCTTCCCCGACAGCGAGCTGGAGCGCATCATCGGCGCCGCGCGGGCGGCCCGGCGCGGCGCGCGGGCGACCGACCGGGCGCAGGGAGGGATCGCGTCGTGAACGAGACGGTGCTCAGCTCGGGGAGCCAGGAGGTCGTCATCGGCTACGACCGTCCGTTCGCTGTCATCGGGGAGCGGATCAACCCCACCGGACGCACGGTGCTCGCGCAGGAGATGAAGGACGGCGACTTCCGTCGCGTCTGCTCCGACGCCGTCGCGCAGGTCGAGGCCGGGGCGTGCATGCTCGACGTGAACGCCGGCATCCCGCTGGCCGACGAGCCGGCCATCCTGGCCGAGGCGGTCCGGCAGGTGCAGCGCGCGGTCGACGTGCCCCTGTCCATCGACTCCTCCATCGTCGCGGCGCTCGAGGCCGGCCTCGCGGCGTACGACGGGAAGGCGCTGGTCAACTCGGTCACGGGCGAGGAGGACCGGCTCGAGTCGGTGCTGCCGCTGGTCGCGAAGCACGGCGCCGCTGTGGTGGCGATCACCAACGACGAGAACGGCATCGCCGAGGACCCCGACGTGCGGTTCGAGGTCGCCCGCATGATCGTGCAGCGCGCGGCCGACCACGGGATCAGCGCAGCCGATATCGTGGTCGACCCGCTGGTGATGCCGGTCGGCGCGGTGGGATCCGCCGGCCGGCAGGTGGTCGCGCTCGTGCAGCGGCTGCAGCGAGAGCTCGGGGTCAACACCACCTGTGGCGCCTCGAACATCAGCTTCGGGCTGCCCAACCGGCCCACGATCAACGCAGGGTTCCTGGCCATGGCGATCGGCGCCGGGCTGACGTCAGCCATCACCAACCCGCTGGAGCCGGAGGTGCGCCGGATGGTGCGGGCCGCCGACGTGCTCACCGGCAACGACCGCAACTGCACGGCGTGGATCGCCGAGAACCGCCCGCCCGACAGCGAGGACGAGGGCGGGTCCCGCCGCCGGACCAACCGTCGCCGCTCCCGCGGGCCGGAGTGAGCCGTGCCGGTCAGCGCAGCGGGGACGGTGGACGTCTCGTTCGCCCCGGCGGGCAGGCGGGGCGCCTTCCCGTCGGGCACCACCGTGCTCGAGGCGGCCCGCTCCCTCGGCGTCGACCTCGACTCCGTGTGCGGCGGCCGGGGGATCTGCGGACGGTGCCAGGTCACGCTGGGGTCGCGCCCCGGTGTCGGCGCGGACGCTGACCGGCTCAGCTCGCCCTCGGCCACGGAGGCCGGGTACGCCGGGCGGCGTCCCGTGCCGACTGGGCACCGGCTCGGCTGCGCCGCCCGGATCCTCGACGACGTGGTCATCGACGTCCCCGAGTCCAGCCAGGTGCACCGGCAGGTGGTCCGCAAGGACGCCGGGAGCCTCGACGTGCCGGTCGACCCGGTCCTCGCCCTGCGCTACGTCGAGGTGGCAGCCCCCACCCTGCAGGACGCGACCGGTGACCTGCAGCGGCTCCGGGTCGCGCTCCACGACGAGTGGCAGCTGTCCGACCTGCGCGTCGACCACGCGGTGCTGCGGGCGCTGCAGCCGGCCCTGGAGCGGGGTGGGCGGCGGGTCACCGTCGCGGTCCGCTCGGGTCGCGACGTGGTGGCCGTCTGGCCCGGCCTGCACGACCGGGCGCACGGGGTGGCCTTCGACGTGGGGTCCACCACGCTCGCCGGGCACCTGTGCGACCTCTTCACCGGCGAGGTGCTGGCCTCGGCGGGGCGGATGAACCCGCAGATCGGGTTCGGCGAGGACCTGATGAGCCGGGTGTCCTACGTGATGATGAACCCCGGCGGCGAGCAGCGGCTGACCTCGGTGGTGCGGGAGGCGCTGGCCGCGATGGTCGCCGAGCTGTGTGCCGAGGCCGACGTGGACCCCCTCGACGTGCTGGAGGTCACGGTCGTGGGGAACCCGATCATGCACCACCTGGTGCTCGGGCTGGACCCGCGACCGCTCGGCTCGGCGCCGTTCGCGCTGGCCACGACCGAGGCGGTCACCGTGCCGGCCGCCGAGCTCGGCCTCGGGGTGCACCCCGGCGCCCGGGTCTACTCGCCTCCCTGCATCGCCGGCCACGTCGGCGCGGACGCCGCCGCCATGGTGCTCGCCGAGGCCCCGCACCACCAGGACGCGCTCACCCTCCTGGTCGACGTCGGCACCAACGCGGAGATCGTGCTCGGCTCCTCGAAGCGGCTGCTGGCGGCGTCCTCGCCCACCGGTCCCGCCTTCGAGGGGGCCCAGATCTCGAGCGGCCAGCGGGCGGCTCCCGGGGCCGTGGAGCGGGTGCGGATCGACCGGGAGACCCTGGAGCCGCGGCTCCGGGTGATCGGGTCCCGGATCTGGTCCGACGACCCGAGGTTCGCTCGGGCGGTCCGGCGCACCGGGGTCACCGGCATCTGCGGCTCCGGGATCATCGAGGTGGTCGCCGAGCTGTTCCTGGCGGGGGTGATCTCCGCCGACGGGACGATCCGTGAGTCCGCGTCCCACCGGGTGGTGCCGCAGGGCCGCACGTTCTCCTACCGGCTCTGGGACGACCCGGTGATCGAGGTGACCCAGGCCGACGTGCGTGCGATCCAGCTGGCCAAGGCGGCCCTGCAGGCCGGGTGCCGGCTGCTGATGGACCACCTGGGCGTGGACACCGTGGACGAGGTCCGGCTGACCGGTGCGTTCGGCAACCACATCGACCCGGTGTACGCGACCGTGCTCGGGCTGGTCCCCGACTGCGACCTGGACCGGGTCCGGTCGGTGGGCAACGCCGCCGGACGCGGGTCGCTGATGCTCCTCCTGTCCGGTCGCTCCCGCGCAGACGTGGAGGCCGCCACGGCGCGGATCGAGAAGATCGAGACCGCCCTGGAGCCCGCCTTCCAGGCGCACTTCGTGGACGCGATGGGGTTCCCGCACTCGACGCTGCCCTACCCCCACCTCGCCGAGCGCGTCTCCCTGCCGGCTCCCGCGACGCCTGAGCCGCGGCACCGACGGACCGGCAGGAGGAGCCGGTCCGGATGAGGATCGAGGACTTCGGCCTGGACTTCTTCTCCCTCGAGGGCCGCAACGCCATCGTGACCGGCGGCAACAGCGGCATCGGCCGTGCCGTCTCGCTCGCCCTGGCGACCGCCGGTGCCGACGTCCTGGTGGTCGCCCTCGGCGAGGACGACGGGACGACCGAGCGGCTCATCCACAAGCAGGGCCGGCGGATGCTGTTCCTCGACGCCGACATCTCGCTGCCGGGTGTCGCCGGGGAGGTCGTCCGCCAGTGCGTCGAGCAGCTCGGCTCCGTCGACATCCTGGTCAACTGCGCCGGCATCAGCCTGCGCGGCGACGTGCTCAGCTTCGGGCGCGACCAGTGGGACCGGATGGTGGCGGTGAATCTCACCGCCGCGTTCGACCTCGCGCACGAGGCCAGCCGCTTCATGATCACCCAGGGCGGCGGCAAGATCATCAACATCGCCTCGCTGTTCGCCTTCCTGGGCGGCCGGGCCTCACCGGCGTACGCCGCCACCAAGGCCGGCCTGGTCGGCTTCACGAGGGCGTACTGCGACGAGCTCGCCGAGCACAACATCCAGGT
>DASQDP010000078.1:0-83616 GCA_035634095.1 Nocardioidaceae bacterium
CCCGGCTCCCTGCCGGATCTCCAGGGTCAGGAACGCGGTGACCGGATGACCGAGCGCCTCCGGCTGCAGCTCCGGTCCCCATCCGGTGATGACGCCGCGGCGGGACAGCCGGTCCAGCCGGGCGGACACGGTGCCCCGGGCCACGCCGAGCCGACGGGACGCCTCGAGGACGCCGATCCGGGGCTCGTCTGCGAACAGACGGATCAATGTGGCGTCCAGAACGTCCATCCTGCGCCTTCCCACTGGTCAGGTTGCACAGCTGTTTGCTGCACTGTTGCACACTCGGTGCAGCTGCCGCATGCTGCCGACATGACCGACGCGCTCGCCCGCCCCGCCCCCCGGGCCCTGACCGGGGACGAGCTGCGGGCCGACCTCACCCTCGAGCAGCTGCGCCAGCTCGTCGGGCTCGTGGAGTACGACGAGCAGGCCGACGGCTTCCCGGTCACCGGCTGGGACGCCATCGTGCTCGTCGTCGGCAACGCCACCCAGGCCGCGCACTACTACCAGTCCGCGTGGGGGATGCAGCTGGAGGCGTACTCCGGCCCCGAGCACGGCAACCGGGACCACGTGTCGTTCGTGCTGCGGTCCGGCTCGGTCCGGTTCGTGCTCGACGGTGCCGTGGACCCCGACAGCGCGCTGGCGGATCACCACCGCAGGCATGGCGACGGCGTGGTCGACATCGCCCTCGAGGTCCCTGACGTGGACCGATGCATCGCGCAGGCCCGCCGAGCCGGTGCCTCGGTGCTGCGGGAGCCGGAGGACGTCACCGACGAGCACGGCACCGTGCGGGTCGCCGCGATCGCCGCCTACGGCGAGACCCGGCACACGCTGGTGGACCGATCACGCTATGACGGCCCGTACCTGCCCGGCTACGTCGCCGCGGACAGCTCGTGGCAGCCGCGGCAGGGCCAGCCCCGACGGCTGTTCCAGGCCCTGGACCACGTCGTCGGCAACGTCGAGCTGGGGCAGATGGACGAGTGGGTGCGGTTCTACAACGACGTCATGGGCTTCACCAACCTGGCCGAGTTCATCGGCGACGACATCGCCACCGACTACTCCGCCCTGATGTCCAAGGTGGTCGCGAGTGGCAACCACCGGGTGAAGTTCCCGCTCAACGAGCCCGCCGTCGCCCGCAAGCGGTCCCAGATCGACGAGTACCTCGAGTTCCACCGCGGCCCCGGGGTGCAGCACCTGGCGCTGGCCACCGGCGACATCCTGGCCTCCGTGGACGCCCTGCGCGCCAACGGCGTCCGCTTCCTGCAGACCCCGGACTCCTACTACGAGGACCCCGAGCTGCGCGCCCGCATCGGCGAGGTACGGGTGCCCGTCGAGGAGCTGCAGTCGCGCGGGATCCTGGTGGACCGCGACGAGGACGGCTACCTGCTTCAGATCTTCACCAAGCCCCTCGGCGACCGGCCGACGCTCTTCTTCGAGCTCATCGAGCGGCACGGCTCCCTGGGCTTCGGCAAGGGCAACTTCAAGGCGCTCTTCGAGGCCATCGAGCGCGAGCAGGCGCGCCGCGGCAACCTCTAGCTCGCCTCAGGGCCGGACGCCCCGTGGCTGCGGCGCCGGCCGCCTACGCTGGCCGCCATGGAGCAGATCCCCGCCGGCTGGTACGCCGATCCTGCGCCCGCCCCACCCGGCGCTCCCCCGCAGCAGCGCTGGTGGGACGGGCGGCAGTGGACCGAGCACGTGCAGCCGGCCGCCAGGTCGGGCCGGTCGCCGGCGCCCTACACCGGCCGGTACGCCGGGGCGCCCGCCGGCCCGGACGGGCGTGCCGCGGACCCCTCCCGGACCCCGGACGGGCAGCTGCTCGCCGGGTGGTGGCAGCGGCTCGCGGCGTACCTCGTGGACTCGGTGCTGGTCTTCGCGGTGGCAGCGGTGCTGGGCTGGTCCCTGGTGCGCCGGATCGGCGCCGCCTACGCCGACGCCTTCGACTCCGCGCGCCGGGCGGCCGAGAGCGGCACCGCGCTTCCCGGCTCGGGCATCGCCACCGCCGACGTCGCGGGTCCGCTGCTGGGCTTCGCGGCGCTCAGTCTGGCGGTGAGCCTGGTCTACCACGCCGGCTTCCTCAAGGCGCTCTCGGCGACGCCCGGCAAGCTCGCCCTCGGCCTGCAGGTCCGGCTCCGCGACCGTCCGGGCCCGCTGTCGTGGGGCACGGTGCTGGTCCGGTGGCTGACCCAGAACGCCGCCAGCTTCCTGTCCCTGCTGCCGGTGATCGGAAGCGTGGCCGCCATCTACCCGCTCCTCGACGGGCTGTGGCCGCTGTGGGACGCCAAGAAGCAGGCGCTGCACGACAAGGCCGCTGCGACCAACGTGGTGCGGCTGCGCGGCTGACCGGCGGGTCGGGCGCCCTCGTCAGGCCCGGGGTCGCGCCGGCAGCACGGTGCCGGTGACCTCCCCCAGCGCGATGCGGCCGCCGAGTGCTCCGGGTGCGGAGGCGCGGAGGGTGACGGTGTCGCCGTCCTCGAGGAACGTCCGCTCCCGACCGCCGGCGTGGAACGGCTCCCGGCCACCCCAGGACAGCTCGAGGAGGGAGCCGCGCTGGTCGCGGTCCGGTCCGCTCACGGTGCCGGACGCGAAGAGGTCACCCGCGCGCAGCGAGGCTCCGTTGACGGTCAGGTGGGCCAGCATCTGCGCCGGCCCCCAGTACATCGAGGAGTACGGCGGCCGGCTGACCGTCTCACCGTTGAGCACCACCTCGATCTCCACGTCCAGGCCGTCCCCGCCGTGCACCTGCAGGTACTCCAGCGGCTGCGGGTCCTGGCGGGGCAGGTCCACCCGCGCCGCGGAGAGTGCCTCCAGCGGGGTCACCCAGCCGCTGACCGACGTAGCGAAGGACTTGCCGAGGAACGGGCCCAGCGGGACGTACTCCCAGGCCTGGAGATCCCGCGCGGACCAGTCGTTGAGCAGGGCCACCCCGAACACGTGGTCGGCGAAGGCCGTGACCGGCACCTGCTCACCGATGGAGGTGCCGCCGCCGACCACGAAGCCGAGCTCGGCCTCCAGGTCCAGCCGCCGGCTCGGGCCGAAGGTGGGTGCCGGGTCCTCCGGCGCGCGACGCTGACCGTGCGGACGCCGTACGTCCGTGCCGGAGACGACCACCGTCCCGGCGCGCCCGTGGTAGCCGACCGGCAGGTGCCGCCAGTTGGCGGCGAGGGGCTCGTCGTCGGGACGGAGGATCCGGCCGACATTGGCGGCGTGGTGGATCGAGGAGTAGAAGTCGACGTAGTCGGCCACCTCGAAGGGCATCAGCACGGTCACGTCCGGGACCGGGACCAGGTGAGGCTCCACGAGCGCCCGCTCCGCCTCGTCGGTGAGCACGGAGGTGAGCCACGAGCGCACGGAGTCCCAGACCGGTCGTCCGCGGGCGAGCAGCGGGCGCAGGGACGGGGCCTCCAGGACGTGTGCCACCTCGAGCAGCTCGGCGGCCGCGACGGGGGCGAGGTCGAGCACGGAGTCCCCGATGCGTACGCCGACCCGGGGTGGCTCGTCGCCCGCGGAGACCACCGCGTAGGGCAGGTGGTCGACGTCGTAGCCGGATCCCGCCGCGCCGTCGACCCACGACGACCGGGTCACGATCCCGGCACCAGGAGTCCCAGGGCGGTGAGGTCGGCGAGCGTGCCCGGCACGTCGCAGGAGCCGAAGGAGCGGAACCAGCGCCGCGCGGACGCCAGCGCCTCGGTGTCCTGCAGCAGGCGCGAGGGGTCCTGCTCCTCGAGCGCGGCAGCGACGTCGGCGGGTCCGGCTCCGTCCAGGGCCGCCCGGGTGCCGGCCAGCACGTTGAGGAGGCCGTGCCCCGCGGAGCAGCCGGCGTGGTCGCGGTGTCGCACCGCGCGGTGCGGCCCGCCCGTGCAGGTGAAGGCGAGCTCGCGGTCGAGGGCCGCGACCATGCAGGTCGCCAGCTCCTGGGCGCCGGGAGAGCCGGCGCCGTCGGCACCTCCGGCTCGCAGCGTGAGGCGCAGGTCGGCGGCCGCCACCTCGTCGAGCACGCCGAGCCAGGAGGCCGATGGCGCGGCACCGTGCAGGCGAGGCGGTTCCAGGTGGACCGTCACGTCCTCGTCGAGCGCGCCCCCGGCGACCAGGGCGTCGGCTGCGGTGACGATCCGGCGAGCGTTGGGTGCGAGGTCGCCGGCGTCGGACTCGCGGACCGCCAGCACGACGGAGCGCAGGGCCAGACGCTCGCTGCGGGTGGCCCAGGCGACCGCCGGTTGCAGGGCACCGGCCCCACCGCTGACGACCACGGTCACGGGCAGGGGACGGTCCGGAGACACCGCCGCCACCGCCTCCACGAGACGGGGGAGCGCTCTGTCCAGGACGGCGAACGAGCCCAGCACCGCGGCGTACGTCGAGCGGCGGTGCCCGGCGTGCTCGCGGACGGCCGCCTCGAGGGGCGCCTCGCCCGGAGGAAGCACCGCGGCGTCGTCGACCAGCCCCCGCAGCAGCTCAGGGACCGGGGCGACGGGGACGGGCACGGTTCGACCCTAGCGGTGGAGTTGTCCCGAAACCGCAGCTCCTGAGGTGCGCGCTTCGTACCCTGGGGACGAGGCGCCCCGGCCCGCGGGGAGCCTGCGGCAGCCGATCAGAGACCTCCGGGGGGACATCGTGACCACCGCTGGGGTCGACGCGGCGCCCGCGGCACCTCCCGCGGCGGCTGCGGTGGCGGAGGTCCTCGCGGGCGGTGGCGTGCGCAGCGTCTTCCAGCCGATCGTGGACCTGGACACGGGAGCCGTCACCGCCTACGAGGCCCTCGCCCGGGGACCGTCGGGTCCCCTGCAGAAACCTGACGAGCTGTTCGCCGCCGCCCGTGCTCACGGGCTCCTGGCGGAGCTGGACGAGGCGTGCAGGTCGGCCGCCTTTCGTGGAGCCCGCGCAGCGGGCCTGCTGGCGCCGCACACGGTCTTCGTCAACGTGGAGCCGGAGGTGCTCGGCGAGACCCCTCCCGGCGCGCCCCTCGCGGCCGGCGGCGCGGCTCCGGACGGCCTGCGCATCGTCCTGGAGATCACCGAGCGGGCGCTGGCGGCTCGGCCGGCGGAGCTGCTGCGCACGGTCGAGCGGGTGCGGCACCTCGGGTGGGGGGTCGCCCTGGACGACGTGGGCGCCGAGACGGCGTCGCTGGCGTTCATGGCGCTGTTGGCGCCCGATGTGGTGAAGCTGGACCTGCGGCTGGTGCAGGACCGTCCGTCTGCTGCCGCGGCGGAGGTGATGCACGCGGTGAACTCCTACGCCGAGCGGTCGGGCGCCGTGGTCCTCGCCGAGGGCATCGAGACCCCGGCCCACCTGGCGACGGCGCGGGCGCTGGGCGCCACGTTGGGCCAGGGATACCTGTTCGGCCAGCCGAGCGCCGCTCCGCCGCTGCCCGAGCGCGTGCAGGCGCTGACCCTCGGGGAGCGGGGCCGGCGGGCGGGCTGCGGCCGCACCGGGTCACCGTTCGGCTGCCTGCCCGACGACGTCGTCCTGCGGCGCGCGCCGAAGCGGCTGCTCATCGAGCTCAGCAAGCAGCTCGAGCGCGAGGCGGTGCGGCTGGGCAGCAGCTGCGTGGTCACCTCGACCTTCCAGCACGGTCGCCACTTCACCCCGTCGACCAGGCTGCGCTACCAGGAGCTGGCGGCTCACACCGGCTTCGTGTGCGCGCTGGGGGAGGACCTGCCGGAGGATCCGGTGCCGGGGGTGCGCGGAGCGCGGCTGGTGCCGGGCGACCCGGTGCTCGGGGAGTGGGATGTGGTGGTCCTCGCCCCGCACTTCAGCACCGCACTCCTCGCCCGCGACCTCGGAGACGCCGGCCCGGACATGGACCGCGGGTTCGAGTATGCGTTGACCTACCGTCGCGACACGGTCACCTGCGCGGCGCAGGAGCTGATGTCCCGGGTGGTGCCGCACCGTCCTGCCGTCGTCGGCTGACCGAGGGCGACCGCGGCCGCGGTGCGCTACCCCGCGGGCGCGCGCTTGGTGCGCGGCTTGCGACCCGGTGGCCCGGTGGCCGGTCCGGCGCCGTCGGGGGTCAGCTCGATCAGCTTGCCGGAGATCCGGGTCCGGGCGAGCGCGGACCGCGTGTGCTCCGGCAGGGCCGCCGGCAGCTCCACGAGGGAGTGGTCGCCGCGGATGTCGATGTGCCCGAAGTCGCCGCGGTCCAGGCCGCCCTCGTTGGCGATGGCACCGACGATCTGGCGCGGCTCCACCTTGTGCCGCTTGCCGACCGAGATGCGATACGTCGCCATGGGCACCGAGGACCGGCTCCGGCGTCCCGGGGGGCGACGCTCGCCGTCCCCGTCCTCCCGCGGCCGCGGGCGGCCCCTCTCGTGGTCCCAGGGACCGCGCTTGTCACGGCGCTCGCTCGTGTCGAAGGCCCGGGCCGTCGGAGCCGCCGGCTCCGGCTCCATCAGCAGCGGCCGGTCGTCCTGGGCCAGCACCGCCAGCGCCGCCGCGATGTCGGTGGCCGGCACGTCGTGCTCGTGCTCGTAGCCCACGATCAGGTCCCGGTAGAACCCCACCTGGTCCGAGCCCAGGGCCTCGGTGATGGCATCACGGAAGCGCGCCACCCTGGTCTCGTTCACGTCGTCGACGGTCGGCAGCCGCATCGGGGTGAGCGGCTGGCGGGTGGCGCGCTCGATGGCGCGCAGCAGGTGCCTCTCGCGGGGCGTGACGAAGGAGATCGCGTCGCCGTCCCGGCCGGCCCGCCCGGTGCGGCCCACCCGGTGCACGTAGGACTCGGTGTCGGTGGGGATGTCGTAGTTGACGACGTGGGAGATGCGCTCCACGTCGAGACCCCGCGCGGCTACGTCGGTGGCGACCAGGATGTCGAGCTTCGCCTCGCGCAGCGCGTTGATGGTCCGCTCGCGCTGGGTCTGCACGATGTCACCGTTGATGGCCGCGGCCGAGAAGCCCCGGGCCCGCAGCCGCTCCGCCAGCTGCTCGGTGACCTGCTTGGTGCGGACGAACACGATCATGCCCTCGAAGTTCTCCACCTCGAGGATGCGCGTCAGCGCGTCGAGCTTCTGGGGGTGCGCGACGGTGAGGTATCGCTGGCGGGTCGTCGCGGAGGTGGTGGTCTTGTTCCGCACGGTGATCTCGGCGGCGTCGGTGAGGTAGCGCTTCGAGATCCTCCGGATCTGGGCCGGCATGGTCGCCGAGAACAGCGCGACGTGCTTGTCCGGCGGGGTCTCGGCGAGGATGCGCTCGACGTCCTCCGCGAACCCCATGTTGAGCATCTCGTCGGCCTCGTCGAGGACCAGGAAGCGCAGCTCGGAGAGGTCCAGCGTCCCCTTGTCCAGGTGATCCATGACCCGGCCCGGGGTGCCGACCACCACGTGCACGCCGCGGCGCAGGGCCGACAGCTGCACGCCGTACCCCTGGCCGCCGTAGATCGGGAGCACGTGGACGCCGGGCAGGTGGGCGGCGTAGCGCTCGAACGCCTCGGACACCTGCAGCGCCAGCTCACGGGTGGGCGCCAGGACCAGGGCCTGTGGAGTCTTCTGCCGCAGGTCGAGCCGCGAGAGGATCGGTACGGCGAACGCGGCCGTCTTGCCGGTCCCGGTCTGGGCCAGGCCGACCACGTGCCGACCAGCCAGCAGCGCCGGGATGGTGGCGGCCTGGATCGGTGACGGGGACTCGTACCCGACGTCGCGCAGGGCGCGCAGCACACGCTCGTCGATGCCGAGGTCGGCGAACGCGGGGGACGACTCGTCGTCGGGCACCCCTCAAGCCTAGTGCGGGCGAACCCGCCCGTTCCCTGGCGGTCGACCCAATAAGACGATAATCTAGACTGAATTAGTTGTCTTATTCTGGGAGGGGGCCCATGGCAGGCATCGACGTGCACCAGCATCTGTGGCCGGAGGAGCTGGTGGACCGGCTGAGGGCGCGCAGCACGGCGCCGTACCTGCGGGGCTGGACCGTGCACACCGACGGTGAGCCGCCGTTCCTGGTGGACCCGGCGCACCACGACGTCGGCCGCCGCCGGGCTGCCGACTCCCGGGCCGGGATCGGGACCGCCTGCCTGTCGCTGTCGTCGCCGTTGGGCATCGAGGGGCTGCCTCGCGCCGAGGCCGACGGGCTGCTGGGTGCCTGGCACGACGGGGTGCGCGGGCTGCCGGGCGGCCTCGCCGGGCACCACCGCGGCTGGGCGTCGGTCCCGGTGGTCGACCCCGACCTCGAGGAGCTGTCGGGTCTGCTGGCCGAAGGCTTCGTCGGAGTGCAGCTGCCGGCCACCACCCTGCTCACCCCGGCCGCGTGGGAGCGGGCGGCCGGGGTGTTGGCCGTCGCCGAGGCTGCGGGCAAGCCGGTGTTCGTGCACCCGGGCACCGTGCCGGCCGCGCCCGACCCGGTGCCCGGGTGGTGGGCCCCGGTCGTGGGCCACGTCGCCCAGCTGCAGGCCTGCTGGTGGGCCTGGCAGGCACTGCGGGGGCGGGAGCTGTTCGGGTCGCTGCGGCTGCTCTTCGCGGCCGGCGCCGGGCTGGCACCGATGCAGCACGAGCGGCACGCCGTGCGTGCCGGGCGGCAGATGACCCTGGACCGCGACGTGTTCGTGGACAGCTCCGCGACCGGCCCTCAGGCGCTCGACGCCCTGGTGCGGGCGCTGGGCATCGACGTGCTGGTGCTGGGCAGCGACTCGCCCTACGCAGACCCGTTGGCCCCGGCGGCGCTCGAGCGGTCCCAGGGCGAGGCGGCGAGCCGAGCGATCAGGACGGTCAACCCGGCTCGGCTGCTGGACGGAGTGGACCGCTGGTCCCGGATGGCCGGTCACCCGACAGGGCGCACGACGATCCACACGACGAACCACACGACAGGGCAGGGAGAGGGACGGGCATGGCGCCGAGTCGGCTGAGCGAGCACGAGGAGACCCTTCCGGCACAGCGCGCGGTCGAGATCGCCACACACGCCGGACGGGTGACGCTGGAGAACCTCCCCGGACGCGACCTGGACCCCGACGAGCTGCGCGACCTGGTCGCCACGCTCGCCGCCGACCCGGGCTCGTGGGCGCACCTGGTCGGCTTCGACGACGACCAGCGGGTGTACGCCTCACTGCACCGCGACGCCCACGTCGACGTGTGGCTGCTCTGCTGGACGCCGCAGAACGACACGGGCTGGCACGACCACGACACCTCCTCGGGCGCCGTCGCCGTGGTCGCCGGTGAGCTCGTCGAGAACAACCTGACGGTCGCGACCGGGGGAGTGGAGACCAGGGTCGGCGCGGGACGCGCCTTCGGCTTCGGTCCGGAGCACATCCACCGGCTCAACGGTGCGGTGCGCGGCTCGGTCTCGGTGCACGCCTACAGCCCGCCGCTGTGGCGGATGGGGCAGTACGCCGTGAGCAGCGCCGGCGTGCTCCGGAGGGTCTCGGTGTCCTACGCCGACGAGCTGCGACCACTCGACTGACCGGGCCCCCGGCGGCAGGACGCCAACCAGGCCGGGTAGTCCCAGCCGTCCAGGAACCGCTCGGCGGCGGACCTGCCGGCCTCGACGAGCCGGTCGCGCCGGACCGCGTCGATGCCGAAGTCCACGGCGCTGACGCTGGAGGTGTCCACCGCGACGCTGCGGGCGACGTTGCACCCGTCGAGGACGTGCTCGGCCTGGCAGGCCTCGATGGCGGTCTCCACCAGGGCCGCGCCGAGCTGCACCGGCCCCCGGACCGGCGGGACGCCGTCGGGTGGCAGGGCGTCCGGCGCGCTCAGCCGGATGCCGATGGTCGGCCAGCGCGGCGCGGCGCCGTCCTCTCTGTCGAACATCCCGATCGGGTAGTTCGACACCAGCGCACCGTCGACCAGCGTCGAGGTGCCGCGCGGTCCGGTCAGCGACACCGGCTCGAAGAAGTACGGGATGGACGCCGAGGCGCGCACGGCGTCGACCACCGGCTGCTCGTCGGGGTCGAGGCCGTACTCGTCGTACTGCCACGGCAGGTAGACCAGCCGCTTGCGGGACAGGTCGGTGGTGGTGACCGCGAGCCGCCACCGGTGCCGCGGCGAGCCGTCGTCGCCGGGGTCGTCGGTGCGCAGGTCACCGAACGTCGCGACGCCGAGGTCGCGCAGCACCCCCGACAGCCACCGTCGCAGGTAGCGACCCTCGTAGGCGCCGTCCTCGAAGAGCACCGACAGCCCGTCGGCGAGGAAGCCCAGCGGCCCGAGCAGGCGCCCCGGGAGGCCGCGGTCGGGGAACCGCCGGAAGTCCAGCGTGCGGGCGATGTCCTCGATCCGGGACACCGGCTCGCCGTGCTGCTGGAGAGCGGCCAGCACCGCGCCCACCAGCGCGCCTGCCGAGGTGCCGCCGACCCGCGCGAAGGACCAGCCGGCATCACCGAAGGGCTGGAGGGCGCCAGCGAGCGCGAGGCCCTTGACGCCGCCGCCCTCGAGCACGACGTCGGCCACCCGCGAGTCGGCTGCACCGGGCTCGGCCACGGTGCCACGCTAGCGGGAGTAGCGCTCCACAAAGCGGCGCAGGATCTTCGGCGGGTCGACGACCGTCCCCGCGCGGGCCGCTTCCTTGATCGAGTCGGCCTGGTGCGGCTCGAAGTAGCCGGCGTGCTTGTAGACCTCGATCCGCGTGCACAGCCCGTCGATGTCCAGCTCCGGGTGGAACTGGGTGGCGTAGACGTGGCGGCCCATCCGGAAGGCCTGCACCGGGCAGCCCGGCGACGAGGCGAGGTGCACCGCGCCGGCGGGCAGCACGCGGATCGCCTCCTTGTGGCCCACGAAGGCCTCGAACCGCCCCGGCAGGTCGATCAGCAGCGGGTCCTCGCGCCCGGCGGCGGTGAGGCTCACCGGGACCCGGCCGATCGGCTCGGCGTAGTGCCGGTCCACGGTGCCGCCGCGGCGGGTGCCGATGACCCCGATGCCGTAGCAGGCCCCCAGGAACGGGAAGTCCCGTCCGACCACGTCGTCGAGCAGGTCACCCAGCTCCTGCTCGACACGCTGCTGCACCGGTGACTTGCGGTCCTCCGGGTCGCTGGAGTTGAACGGCCCACCCCCCAAGAAGATCCCCGACCACTCCTCCAGGTGCACCGGACCCAGCGGCCGGCGCTCCAGCCGCACCCGGTGCAGCGACGGCTCCTCGAGGCCGGTGAAGCGGAGGAAGGCGTCGTACTCGTCGTCGGCGGCCGCGTCCTCGGCCCGGGTGCCGAGCAGGAGGAACGGCTTCATGGGGCCCGCCCGGGGCTGACGCCGCTCAGCGGAGGATCACGTAGGCGCCCACCAGCGACGGGACCAGCCCGACGAGCAGCCACGGGGAGAGCGGGCTGCGGCGGTGGATCATCAGGGCGGCGACGAAGGCGAGCACTCCGAACACCGCGGCGATCACCAGCAGCCCGACCTGCGAGTCGCGACGGTCGTTGTAGAAGGCGGCGATCACCAGGCCACCCGACATGTGCAGGATGGTGATCGCGGTCAGCGACGACATCACCCAGCGCTGCACGGAGGTGATGGGTGTGGAGTAGCGCTGCGGGGGGCGAGGCTGACCCGGCGTCATCAGGTGCTTGCGGACCGGGGGCGGCCCGGACCGGCCGGTGGACATGGGTCGATCCTACCGGCGGGGCGGGACCGCTACTCGCCGCCTCCGGAGATCTTCTCGATCAGCGCCGTGGTGGAGATCGCCGGCGTCCGCTCCAGGTAGACCACCTCGCAGACGTCCTTGAACTCGTCGAAGCGACCCGCCCAGTCGTTGCCCATCACCAGGATGTCGGCGCGGTGCTCGAGGATGTAGTCGCGCTTCTGCTCCAGGCTCTCCTCGACGAAGACGGTGTCGACGGGCTTCAGCGCGGCGACGATCTCGAGCCGCTCGTCCTGCGAGAACACCGGCGCCCGGCCCTTCTTGCGCAGGTTCAGCGCGTCGGCGGACACCCCGACCACCAGCCGGTCGCCGAGGGCAGCCGCGCGCTGGATCACGCGCAGGTGACCGACGTGGAAGACGTCGAAGGTGCCGAAGGTGATGACTGTGGTGCTCATGCCGGGATCCTGCCACGACCGGAGCGCTTGGCCGGACAGAGGGCCGGGCGGGTAGGTTCGCCCGGTGCGACCTCCTCCCGGCCCCCTGATGGCCGAGGCGACGGCGGCGCGGAACGCCGTGCTGGCGACCTTCTTCCTCAACGGGTTCGGCTTCGCCACCTGGGCCTCGCGCATCCCCTCGGTCCGCGAGGCCCTCGACCTGGGCTCGGGTCGCCTCGGGCTGATGCTGCTGGCGGTCTCGGTGGGCGCCCTGCTGGCCCTGCCCAGCGCCGGGGCCGCGGTGCAGCGCGTCGGTGCCGCCAGGATGGTCGTGGTCGGGGTGCTCGTGGAGGGGGTCGGCCTGCTGATGCTCGCCGCCGGTGCCGGCGCTCTCCAGTCGGTGCCCGCGACGGCGGTCGGGCTTCTGCTGATCGGGTTCGGCACCGGCACCTGGGACGTGTCCATGAACGTGCAGGGCGCGGAGGTGGAGCGGCGGCTGAACCGCTCGGTGATGCCTCGGTTCCACGCCTCCTTCAGCCTCGGTACGGTCGCCGGCGCGGCGGTCGGCGCCGCCGCCACGCTGGTCGGGGTCGGGGTGGCTGCGCACGTCGGGGTGGCCGCCGTCCTGGTCACGCTGGCCGGGTTGCGCTCGGTCCGGCGCTTCCTGCCCGTCGTGCCCGCCGACGAGCAGCAGCCCCGTGGACATGCCCTCCGGGCCTGGGCCGAGCCGCGCACGCTGGTGATCGGAATCATGGTGCTGGCGATGGCGCTCACCGAGGGGGTGGCCAACGACTGGCTGGCCGTGGCCATGGTGGACGGGTACGACGCCCCCGAGTGGCTCGGCTCGGCGGCTTTCGCGCTGTTCGTGACCGCGATGACCGGCGGGCGCCTGGCCGGCACCCTCCTGCTCGACAGGTTCGGCCGGCTCCCTGTGCTGTGGGGAAGCATGGGCGTCGCCGCGGCCGGGATCCTGCTGGTCGTCTTCGGGCACTTTGCGGTCGTCGTGTCTGTCGGCATCGTGCTGTGGGGCCTGGGCGCGTCGCTCGGGTTCCCGGTGGGGATGAGCGCTGCGGCCGACGACCCCGCCGTGGCGGCGCCCCGCGTCAGCGTGGTCTCCACGATCGGCTACACCGCCTTCCTGGCCGGGCCGCCGGTGATCGGTTTCCTCGGCGAGCGGTTCGGGGTGCTGCGCTCGCTGCTGCTCGTCGCCGTGCTGCTGGTGCCGTCGGCGCTCGCCGTGCCCGCCGCCCGGAAGCCCGAGGCTCGACCGCCGGCGCTCTGAGCGCCGCGGCGGGACCCCTGTAGGTTCGAGGCGCGATGAGCCTCCCGAGACAGCCCATCATCACCGCCAACCCGGAGCTCGACGAGCAGCGTCGCCGGGGCCTGCGCCGGATGCGCACGGTCGCCGTGGCCCTGCTGGTGTTCGCCGCCGTGGTCTACGTGCTGACCCTGGACCGCACCGGCCTGTGGGGGTTCGTCAACGCCGGCGCGGAAGCGTCCATGGTCGGGGCGATCGCCGACTGGTTCGCCGTCACGGCGTTGTTCCGGCACCCGCTGGGGATTCCGGTCCCGCACACCGCGCTGATCCCCCGGCGCAAGGACGAGCTCGGGCGCAGCCTCCAGGAGTTCGTGGGCGAGAACTTCCTGCAGGAGTCCACGATCCGCGAGCGGGTGGAGGCCGCGCAGCTGAGCCGCCGGCTCGGCACGTGGGTCGGCGAGGAGGTCAACGCCCGCCGGGTCGTCGACGAAGCGGCCACCGTGCTGCACCTCGGGCTGGCCCGGGTCCGCGACGAGGACATGGTGCTCCTCGTCCAGGAGGTGCTGGTGCCTCGGTTCGTCGCCGAGCCGATCAGCCCGGTCGCCGGGAGCCTGCTCGAGGAGGTGGTGCGCGACGGGGCCCACCACGGGCTGGTCGACCTGGTCCTCGAGGAGGCGCACCGCTGGCTGGCCGAGAACAGGGAGACCTTCCTGGAGGTCGTCGGGGAACGGGCCCCCTGGTGGTCACCGCCGGCGCTGAACGAGCGGGTGACGGCCCGGGTCTACGTGGAGGCGGTCGCGTGGGTCGAGGACATCCGCTCCGACCCGCACCACCACGCCCGCACCGCCCTGGACAGTGCTCTCGCGCAGCTCGCCCACGACCTGCTGCACGACGAGGAGACCCAGGCGCGGATGGAGCGGCTGAAGAACCGGGTGCTGTCGCACCCGCAGGTCGCGGTCACCGCGACCTCGCTGTGGAACGCCTTCCGTCGGGCGCTGATGGAGTCGCTGGAGGACGTCGACGGACCGCTGCGCCGGCGCGCGGTCGAGGAGCTGGTCGCCTTCGCGTCGCTGCTGCGTCGCGACGGGTCGCTGCGCGCCAGGCTGGACGGCTACGCCGCGGACCTCGCCGTCTTCGCGGTGAGCCGCTACGGCGACGAGCTGACCGCTGTCATCACGCACACGGTGAACCGCTGGGACGGGCGGGAGGCGGCGCGCAAGATCGAGCTGCACGTGGGACGTGACCTGCAGTTCATCAGGATCAACGGCACCATCGTCGGCGGTCTCGTGGGCGTCCTGATCCACGCCGTGTCGCTCCTGTCCTGACCCGCCGTCCTCAGCCGACGCGGACCGCCTGGCCGCGGAGGGTCACGACGTCGCCCCGGACCAGCCGGCGGCCGCGACGCGTCTCGGTCTCGCCGTTGACCGCGACCAGGCCCTCGATCATCAGGGGCTTCGCGTCCGCGCCGTTGTCGATGAGGTCCGCCAGCTTGAGGAACTGGCCGAGCCGGATCGACTCCTCCCGGATGGGTACGTCGCGCGGGCCGGTCACGAGGCGGTCACAGGCGGTCCGAGGGCGCGGGTCAGCGGACGGCGACGAGGTCCACGACGAAGATCAGCGTCTCGCCAGGTGCGATGACGCCGCCTGCCCCGCGGTCGCCGTAGGCCAGGTGCGGCGGGATGACCAGTCGGCGCCGCCCGCCGACCTTCATCCCCTGCACGCCGGTGTCCCAGCCCGAGATCACCTGTCCCGCGCCCAGCCGGAACGACAGCGGCTCCCCCCGGTTGTACGAGGCGTCGAACTCCTCGCCGGTGGAGTGCGCGACACCCACGTAGTGCACCTGGACGGTGCGCCCGGCGGTGGCCTCGGGACCGTCCCCCTCGGTGAGGTCGGTGACCTCGAGCTCGGACGGCGCCGGGCCGTCGGGCGGGTCGATCTCGGGTTTCGCGTTCGTCACGGCGGTCCTCTCGGCGAGCCGGTGCCGAGCACCGACGGGTCAGGTCGGGACTCACCCTAGGGGGCGGCCGGGCGGTCAGCTCTGGTGCACGTAGGAGTCCAGCTGATCGCGCTCGAACTGCAGCTCGCTCATCCGGCTCTTCACCACGTCACCGATGCTCACGATCCCGGTCAGCCGGTCGTCCTCGACGACCGGCACGTGCCGGATCCGTTCCTGGGTCATCAGCGCCATCACCGCGTCCACGGTCTCGCTGGCCCGGCAGGTCCGCACCTCGGTGGACATGATGTCCGACACCGGCCGGTCCAGGAGTCGCTCGTCGCCGTGCAGCCGCCGTACGACGTCGCGCTCCGAGACGATGCCGTCCACGTGCGAGCCGTCGACGCTGACCACCAGGGCGCCGATGTTGTGCTCGGCGAGCATGCCGAGCAGGTCGCGCACGGTGGCGTCCGGGTGCACCGTCACCACCTCGCGGCGTTCGTCGGCCGACTTGCCGTCCTTGCCTGCGACGACGTCGTTGATCCGCATGCACGGCCTCCGGGGGGAGCGGGTGTGAGGGTCGACACAGGGTAGCCACCGGGGTCGGCACACGGCTACTGCCGGAGCGGTCGGGAGCGGCCTGCGAGGATCTGCCGGGTGCGACGGGCGCTGCCGGTGTGGACCGGGCTGGGGATGATGGGCTGGCTCACCGTCGTCCTCTGGCTGGACCAGGTCGGCGGCGGCGTCGGGGCCTGGCAGCAGCGCGGCCTCGGTGCCCTCACCTGGGCGGTCCTGGTCGTCGCGCTGTGGCGGGTCGCGCCGGAGGTGCGCGCCGCGACGGTCGTGGTGGTCGCCTTCGCGACGGTGGTCGAGTACGTCTTCAGCCCGACCCTGGGCGTGTACACCTACCGGCTGCACAACGTCCCGGCCTTCGTGCCTCCCGGGCACGGACTGGTGTACCTGTCCGCGATCGCGCTCGGTCACGCCCGCATGGTCGAGCGGCACCGACGTACGGCGGTGGTGGTGGTGCTCGTCGCCGCCGGGACGTGGGCGGCGCACGGCGTCCTGGTCGCCGACCGCCCCGACGCCCTCGGCGCCTTCTGGGCCGCCTGCCTCGCCGGCTTCCTGCTGTTCGGACCCTCCCGACCCGTCTACCTCGGTGCCTTCGTCGTGGTCAGCTGGCTGGAGGTGGTCGGCACCTCGCTCGGCACCTGGGTCTGGGCCACCCACGACCCGACCGGCCTGGTCACCATCGGCAACCCGCCGTCGGGAGCCGCCGGCGGCTACGGCTGGTTCGACCTCGCCGGCCTGCTGGCCGCACCGCACCTGCTGGCGGCCTGGGAGCGGGTCAGCCCTCGGTCGGCCCGGCGGGCGGCTGCGGCGCCCGCCGACGGGCGCTGAGGTCGTGCAGGGACCCCGGGCGCCGCGGCGACACGTCGGGGTCGTGCTCGTCGTCGGGCAGCGAGCCGAGGAAGGCGAGGGCCTGGTCGTGCAGCCGGCCGTTGCTGGCCAGAGCGTTGCCGCCGAGCGGCCCCGGTGTCCCGTCCAGCGAGGTGAACGTGCCGCCGGCCTCCCGGACGATCACGTCGAGGGCCGCCATGTCGTAGAGCTCGAGGTCCGGCTCGGCCGCCAGGTCCACGGCACCCTCGGCGAGCAGCATGTAGGACCAGAAGTCGCCGTACGCCCGGGTCCGCCAGCAGCGCCGGGACAGCGCCAGGAACGCGTCGAGGCGGTCGACGTCGTCCCAGCCGGACAGCGAGGCGTACGACAGCGAGGCGTCGTCGAGCCTGGAGACGTCGGAGACGCGGCACGCGGAGGCTCGCATCAGCGACCGACCGGTCCAGGCACCGCCGCCCTGCGCCGCCCACCAGCGCCGGTTCAGCATCGGGGCGGAGACCACCCCGACGACCACCTCGTCGTCGACCATCAGCGAGATGAGCGTGGCCCACACCGGCACGCCGCGGACGAAGTTCTTGGTGCCGTCGATCGGGTCGACGACCCACCGCCGCTGGCTGCGCCCGGTGGAGCCCTGCTCCTCGCCGAGCACGGCGTCGCGGGGCCGGGCCCGGGACAGGGTGCGTCGGATGCCCTCCTCCACCGACTGGTCGGCGTCCGTGACCGGGGTCAGGTCCGGCTTGTTCACCACGTGCAGGTCCAGCGCCCGGAACCGGCTCGTGGTGAGCGAGTCCGCGTCGTCGGCGAGGACGTGCGCGAGCCGCAGATCGTCGGTGTAGGTGGTCGCCATGGCCCTCAGGCTAGGGCTTGGCCACCGCGGCGCGGGGCAGGCGCCGGCGGGCGCGCTGGCTCGGTCGGCAGGCTGAGAAGATCCGAAGAGGTGATCGTTGATGCTTCAATGTCAGCGGTGCTGGTCCTAGCCTGGGGCCATGGAGTTCGCCGGCCTTCCGTTCCACTTCATCGTGCTCCACGCCGCCGTGGTGTTCGCCCCCCTGACCTCGATGGCCGCGGTGGCGTTCGCGTTCCTGCCCCGATGGCGCTACCTCACCCGGTGGCCCACCGCGCTGCTCACCGTGACCACGTTCGTGACGGTGTGGCTCTCCCGGCTGAGCGGCCAGTCCTACCTGAGCGACAACCCCGGCCTGGCGGAGCTGGTGAGCGTGCACCGCGAGCGCGGGGAGCTGCTGTCCCTGCTCACGACCCTGTTCGCCGTGGTGGTGGCGGTCGCCATCTGGGGCCTGGGAGGCCCGTCGGGGTTCACCAGCGGCATCGGTGCCCAGAAGAGCCGCTCCGCGGCGCTGGAGAAGGCGCTGCCCTTCGCCGTCGCGGTCACGGCGGTGCTCGTGCTGGTGTGGGTGGTCCTCACCGGCGACGCCGGAGCCCGAGCCACCTGGGAGGGCTAGCCGAGGCGGTGCCTCCTGGGAGGTGCTGGCGGGGCGGCGCTCGCCATCATCGATCGGAGCGACTGCGCTCCGTGGTGTGGTCGGTGGGGACCAGGTACGAGAAGCGCGTACGACCATCGTACGACTGGCGAGGCGGCGGGTGGCGTCCGATGATGGAGGTGCTCCGCCGTCTCTGGAGGGGGTCGGCGCGGCTGGGTCGTTCCCTCCGCGCAGAGGCCTGGAGCCCCGCGCAGAATCGGGAGGTCGGTCATGGCACGTCGTGGCTTCTGGTGGGTCGTGGTGCTGGCGTTCGCTGTGCTGCTGCCTTCGTTGCTCTCCCACTCGGCTTCGGCCGTGGCGCGAGTGTCCCGGGCGGAGGTGACCGGTACGCAGCTGCGCATCGAGGGGACCGCGGTCGCCAACCGTGCGATCACCGTCGACGGGGTCCGGATGACCACCAGCGACGGTTCGGGGCGCTTCCGCGTGGACAGGTCGGGCTACACCCGCCCCGCCGACTGCACCGTCGACGTCAACGACGGCTCGGCGACGCCGGTCACCGTGCGCCTGTCCGGGTGCACCGTGGCGAGCCCGACTCCTTCTCCCGCGACGAACACCATCAGCCCCGACGTGGCCGGGTTCGCAGCCAACGTCGGCACCCCGTTCCTGGAGACGTTCGTCTTCGGGCCGGCGGTCACGTCCCCCTCGAGCTTCCGGTTGGTGTCGGGCGCCCTGCCGGCGGGTCTGGCGCTCACGGAGATCCCGATCACCAGCCCTCGACCGTTCCCGCAGAACGCGATCCGGGTCCAGGGCACGCCCACGACGGTGCAGGCCAGCACGTTCACCCTTCGTGCCACTGACGCCAACGGGCTCACCGCGACCCGGACGTACACGATCACCGTCGCCGCCCCACGCCCGCTGAGCATCACGCCTCAAGCCTGCTACTCGCCTGAGTGCCCTCTGGTGGAGGGCTCACCGCAGAACCTGTTCTTCGACGGTGCCGGCGGCGTGCTGCCCTACTCGTGGTCGATCTCGGCCGGCGCGCTGCCTCCCGGGATGACGCTCATCCAGGACAGCCCCACGGTCGGGCTGGTCCGCATCGGCGGCACGCCGACGACCGCGGGAGCCTACAGCTTCACCCTGCGGTTGACCGACGCGCGGCAGGCGACGCTGGAGCGTCAGATCAGCGTCGTGGTCACCAAGCCCGTCGCCCCCGCCCTGGTCGAGCTGGCGGTGACTCCGAACGTTGTCGGCGGCACTACCGTCATGGCAACGGCTCGGCTCGTGTCAGCGGCGCCTCCCGGAGGAGCGACGGTCGCGTTGGCGAGCAGCAGCGCGGTCGCGGCCGTGCCAGCCAGCGTCACCATCCCGGCCGGCGAGACGTTCGCAGCCTTCCCAGTCGCCACGTCGAGGGTCACGCAGAGCACCCTGGTGACGCTCACCGCCGGCTACAGCGGCGCGACGCGTACGGCGTCGCTGACCGTCACCCCCTAGTCAGTAGTCCTCCGCCTGCTCACGGCTGGCCAGCAGCCGCCGGAAGGAGCCGACGCGCTCGGCGTCCGTGCGGCCGTCGTCCACCGCCTCGTCGAGCCCGCACTCCGGCTCGTCCCCTCCGTGCGTGCAGCCACGCGGGCAGCCGTCGGTGAGCTCCTCGAGGTCGGGGAACGCGCCGATGAGCTGGCCGGGACGCACGTGGGCCAGCCCGAAGGAGCGGATCCCCGGGGTGTCCACGATCCAGCCGTCGATACGGCCCTTCTCGCCGGGCAGCGGCAGCATCAGCGCCGACGTGGACGTGTGCCGGCCCCGACCCGTCACCGCGTTCACGTGCCCGATCGCCCGGTGGCTGCCCGGCACCAGCGCGTTCACCAGCGTCGACTTCCCGACGCCGCTGTGCCCGACCAGCACACTGACCTTGCCCCTCAGCCGGTCCCGCACCTCGCGCAGGTCGCCGCCTCGTCGGGTGACGACGTGCGGCACGCCGAGCGGACGGTAGATCGACAGCAGCGTCTCCGGGTCGGCGAGGTCCGGTTTGGTCATGCACAGCAGCGGGTCCAGCCCCGCGTCGTACGCCGCGACCAGGGCGCGGTCGATGAGCCGGGGTCGGGGCTCGGGGTCCGCGAGGGCCGCGACGACCACGAGCTGGTCCGCGTTCGCGACGATCACCCGCTCCACGGGGTCGTCGTCGTCGGCGGTGCGCCGCAGCACCGTCCGTCGGTCGTCGACCCCCACGATGCGGGCCAGGGAGCCGTCGTCGCCGCTCACGTCGCCGACGATCCGGACCTCGTCGCCGACCACGACACCCTTGCGGCCGAGCGGCCGGGACTTCATCGCCGTCACGGTCCGGCCGTCGACGAGCGCCGTGTAGCGGCCCCGGTCGACGGTCACGACCCGGCCGGGGGCCGCGTCGTCGTAGCTGGGCCGGTCCTTGGTGCGCGGGCGCGTGTGCCGGCGCGGGCGGTCGTAGGACTCGACGTCGTACTCGTCGGGGCGCGGCATGTCAGGAGGACGGCGTGACGAGCGCGGACCAGGCGTCGGCGAACCCGGGGAACGTCTTGGACGTTGTCGCGATGTCCTCGACCTGGATGCCGGGCACGGCGAGCCCGACGATGACGCCGGCGTGCGCCATCCGGTGGTCGCCGTAGGTGCCGAACCGGCCGCCGGTCAGCGCGGATGGCTGGAGCCGCAGCCCGTCCTCGGTCTCGGCGACCTGCCCGCCGAGTGCGGTGAACTCGTCGGCGAGCGCCCGCAGCCGGTCGGTCTCGTGGCCGCGGATGTGGGCGACCCCGTGCAGCTGCGACGGGCTGTCGGCCAGCAGGCACAGGGCAGCCACGGCCGGCGTCAGCTCCCCGACGTCGTGCAGGTCGAGGTCGACCCCGCGCAGGGTCCCTGTGCCGGAGACGACGAGCCCGGTGCCGGTGAGCTCGGCGCTTCCCCCCATCGCCACGACGATCCCGCGGAGCGCGTCGCCGGCCTGGGTGGTGCCGTGGGGCCAGTCCAGCACCGTGACGCTGCCACCGGTGACCAGCGCCGCCGCCAGGAAGGGGGCGGCGTTGGACAGGTCCGGCTCCACGAGTACGTCGACCGCGTGCACGTCGCCGGGCGGCACCCGCCAGCGATCCGGCTCCGAGTCGTCGACCTCGACGCCGTGAGCCCGCAGGGCCGCCACCGTCATGTCCACGTGCGGCAGCGACGGCACCGCCCTCCCGTCGTGGCGGACGTCGACCCCCTCGTCGTACCGGGCGCCGGCGAGCAGCAGGGCGGAGATGAACTGGCTGGACGCGGAGGCGTCGATGGTCACCTGCCCAC
Source organism: Nocardioidaceae bacterium (assembly GCA_035634095.1). GTDB lineage: Bacteria > Actinomycetota > Actinomycetes > Propionibacteriales > Nocardioidaceae > Nocardioides_B. The sequence goes on from DASQDP010000078.1 coordinate 21,241, forward strand.
CCCGCACGCGGCCGGTGCCGTGCACGGTCAGCGGAAGGGTGCCCCGGCCACCGTCCTCGACGTGCACGCCGAGCCCGCGCAGTCCGCGCAGCACCTCGTGCATCGGCCTGGTCCGCGCGTGCGGGTCCCCGTCGAAGGCGACCGGGCCGTCGGCGAGGGCTGCCACGGGCGGGACGAAGCGCATCACCGTGCCGGCCAGCCCGCAGTCGACGGTGCCGCCCCCACGCAGCACCCCGGGGGTCACCGTCCAGTGGTCACCGGCGGTGTCCACCACGGCACCGAGCGTGCTGAGCGCCTGGGCCATCAGCAGGCTGTCGCGAGACCGCAGCGCCTGTCGCACGACGCTGGGGGAGTCGCTGAGCGCGGCGAGCACGAGCGCCCGGTTGGTCAGCGACTTCGATCCCGGCAGCCGGACGGTGGCGTGCACCGGCCCGTCAGGATGTGGAGCGGGCCACAGGTCGGCCGGCCCGGCGGCGGTGGTCATCGTGCGGCAGCGTAGCCGCCCGGGGCCGAGGTCAGGACCTGCGCTTCGCCCGCCTCGCGCTGCGGCCGGCGTCCTTGGCGGCGCTCTTGGCGGTGCGCTTGGCCGCGCGGGTCAGCTGCGAGGACGTGCCGGCGCTCTTGCCGCCGGCAGTGACGGTCTTGGCGACCCCGCTGGTCACGGCACCCAGCCCTTTGGTGGCGCCCTTGGTGGCCCCCTTCGCGGCGGAGCCCACGCCCTTGCTCGCGGCGCCCGCGCCCTTGGTGGCGGCGCCCACGGACCTGGTGGCGGTGCCGACCGCGTGAGTGGCGCGCCAGAGGACCCCGGGCTTGCCGTTGGTGTCCACGCCTGCGAGGACGAGGCCGCCGAGCATGGACAGGTTCTTCAGGAACTCCGAGGTCTGCTTCTCCTTGGCGGCCTTGTCCTTCTCCTCCCAGAAGGGGTGACCGGCGGCCGTGGTCGGCACCAGCGTCGCGGCCAGGGCCAGCGCCGAGAGCCGCGGCGCCTTGTTGGTGGCCAGGCCGAGTCCGCCCAGGATGTGGAGGCCCGCGTTGACCCTCACCAGGGTCTGGTCGTCCGCGTTCCTCACCTGCGGGGCAACCCTTCCGGCGATGTCGCGGATCTCGTCGTTCACCGGCTTGGAGGTCGCAGCCAGGGCGGGGGTGTTCTTCAGGGCCTGGATGCCGCCGAAGACGAAGGAGGAGGCGAGCATGGGCCGGGCGACACGTCGGATCAAGGTCATGAGCGGAACCTACCCAGTTCTCGGCCCGCCAGTCACCCCGACCCCAGGGTCAGGGCGCGGGAGTTGTTCGCGGCGTGCGGGCCCTCGTCCGCGCCGACCGGGACCACCGTGACCGTCACCGTGCCGGCACCCTGCGGGTGGGCCACCCGCAGATCTACGAAGAAGCGGCCTTCGGGAGCGACCCCGACCCGGGTGCACGTGGCCCAGTCACCGTTCACGACGCCTCTGCCCGCGGCGTCGCTGACGTGGCAGTCCACGTCGCCCTCGCCGTCGGCCCCCAGAGCCCCGTCGGCGAGGTGCACCTGCCCCGGTCCGTTGCCGACCGTGCCGCCGGTGAGCCGGATGCGCAGGGTGTCGGAGCCCGCGGGCACACCGGCGACCTGCGCCCGCACCAGTGACTGGTGCGAGCCCACCCTCGCGCGCAGGACGCGGACCGACTCCAGCACCACGTCGGGCGCCAGCGACGCCGTCGCGGCGTTGTCCGATCCGTCCAGCTCCTCGAGACCGGCGGCCGCCACCGCGCGGACCGTCACCGTCGTGCGGGCGGCCGGCCGGTCCGGGCGCAGCGTGAAGCTGACCGCCTGTCCGTCGCGCGGGTCGGCACAGGTCACTCGCGTCGGTCCGGTCACCGCACAGCTGCTGTCCGCGAAGGTCGCACCGCCCGACGTCGTGAAGGTGACCGGCCCGCTGCGCACCCCGGTGAGGACGCTGCTGACCGAGTAGCCGGCTGCCGTCGGGACCGGGTCGGCGGGGCTGAGAGGGCCCATCACCAGGTCGACGCCCGGGGTGACGCGCACGTCGGCGGTGTTGTCAGCGAGGTCCGGGTCGTCGTACCTGCTCGGCACCTCGAGGGTCAGCTCCACGTCGTGGGCGCTGGGCGACGTGGAGGTCACCGCCAGCTCGACGGCGCGCGCGGTGGCCAGGTCGGTGCAGCGCAGCAGCGTGGCGTCCTCGGCGGCACAGCCGGGCTCCTGCTGCGCGGTGAACGTCGCGCCCCGCAGCCGCAGGGTGATGCCGTCCACCCCGTCCGGCACGGACCGCAGCGTCGTGGCGAGCCGCAGGTGGTCGACGCCGTCGCGGACCGTGTGTCGAGCGGTCGAGAGCCCGTCGAGCCCGAAGTCGTACGTCGGGCGTGGGGCCAGCCGTGTCGCCGCGGAGTTGTCGGCCCGGTCCAGCTCCGTGAAGGGGTCTGCCGGCTCGGCTGTGATCCTGACCGCGGTCGTCGCGCGGACGTCGGCCGCGGTGACGACGAAGACGAGGGGACCGTCCTTCGGCTCGGTGCACGTCACCGTCCGTGCGCCGGTGACCTCGCAGCGCCCCCCGCTCACCCGGGCGAAGGAGGCGTCCCCCTCCAGCGTGTAGTCGATCCCGCCGAGGCCGGCACGCACCCCGGTCAGACGGGTGGCGACCACGTGCCTGTCGTCGTCGTTGGTGGGCGACTCGTTGTCGGGGTCCAGTGCTGCCAGGCGCAGGTCGACGCCCGGGCGCAGCCCGGTCGCGGTGCGGGCGTTGTCGGTGGGGTCCAGGTCGTCGTACCCGTCCGGCACGACCAGCGCGATGCCGAGGGACCGCTCGGAGGTCGAGGTGGAGTCGACGGAGAAGGTGACCTCGCGCCCGGTGTCCGCCCCGGTGCCCGGACCGGCACACCGCAGGGAGGTGTCGCCGGTGACCACGCAGCCGGGAGCCTGGTCGGCAGAGAAGACGCCGTCACCGGTCACGGTGAAGCGGACGGCGTCCTGGCCCTCCGGCAGCCCCCCGACGGCGCCGGTCAGCAGGAACCGGTCGGTGTCCCCGGACAGCGTCTGGCCCGCGAGACGCAGCGGGCCCAGGGAGTAGTCGTGGTGAGGCACCAGCAGCATGCTCGCGGTGTTGGTCGCGCCCACGTCGACGAACTCGCCGCCGGGGGTGGCGGTGACCGTGAGCCGCGGGTCGGCCTGCGCAGACGCCGGGCGTACGGCGAGCTCGACCCGGTCCCCGTCCGCGAGGCCGACGCAGTCCACGGCGGGCCCGGTCACCGTGCAGCCGCGGGTGCTGGTCTCGACGAGGCCGTCCGGAAGCTCGAGGCGTACGCCGGGCAGGCCGGGGCGGATCCCGGAGACAGTCACCGACACGGGGTAGCTGCCGTCCGGGTCGGCGTGCCGCGGCCCGGTGGCGCCCGCATCCACGACCAGGGCGGTGCCCGGCCTGAGGCCGGAGGCGGTGGCGACCGCGTCACGGTCGTCGACGTCGTCGTACTCCCCGAGCGGCAGCAGCCTGACGCTCACGTCGTGCCGCACCGCGGAGGTGGAGTCCACGAGCAGCGAGACGTCCTCGTCACCGACCAGACCCTCGCAGAGCACCAGGCCGCCGGTGTCGGGGGCGGTGGACAGCCGGCAGCGTGCGTCGGGCTGGTCCACGGCGAAGGCGCCACCCTCGGTCAGCTGGAAGGCGACGGAGGTCTCGCCCGGTGGCAGCGGACCCACCCGTGCGCTCAGCGCGCGCCGATCGACGTACGCCCCGTCGATGCGCACCACCCGGTGGCCGGTCCCGGTGAGCCGCTCGAGGGAGTAGTCGTGCATGGGGCGCCCGGTCAGCGTGACCTCGTCGGCGTGCGGACCGGTCCCCACGGCCTCGAAGGGGGCGACCGGCTCCACCGACACCGTGAGTGGCACCGACGCGTTGCGGTTGTCGGCCGCGACGGTGAGAGCCACCGCGCCGTCCGACGGCACCGGGCAGGAGAGGGTGTCCGCCGCCGTGGAGCATCCGACGTTGCCGCGGGCGGGGAAGCGCGCGCCCGGGGACACCGTGTAGACCACCCGGTGCAGTCCGGCCCGGGCGCCGGTCAGCGAGCCGGCCAGCTGGACCAGCGCGTCGCGACCGGGGCGAGCGGTGACCAGGGCGAGGTCCAGGCCCAGGTCGGCGCCCGGCGTCAGGCTCAACGCGCTCAGAGTGTCCCCCGGCCTCGGGTCCCGGAACGCGTCCACGGGCTCGACGCTCACCCCTGCCGCGGTGACGGTCCGCAGCGAGGTGGCGGACAGCGACAGCTCGACCTTGTCCTCGTCGCGCACGGCGGCGCAGGTGAGCGTCCGGCCGGACTCGGAGACCGTGCACGGCTCGCTCGCGGTGCCGCCGGACGGCCGGCGCCAGGTGCCGGCCAGGAAGCGGGTCCCGTCGCCGCCTCCGCGGAGCACGTACACCAACCCGGTCACGCGCGGGGGCAGGACGGCGGTCGTCGTCACCTGGTAGCGGTCCTCGTCGCCGGCCACCGTGTGGCTGCCGGGCGCATGGTCGAGGCTCGGTGCCGTGAAGTCGTACGTCGGCACCCGGGCGGGGCGGAACGACTGCTGCAGCGAGGCGGGCGCCGCACCGTCCACGCTGACGGTCAGGTCCACGTCATCGGAGACCATGTGCGCGGGGAAGGCCAACGGCAGGGTCACCGAGTAGTCGAGGACGCGGTCGGAACCGGCTGGTCCACAGGTGACGTGCCCGGGAGCCGCCACAGCGCAGCCCGGCACCGCGAGGGACGTCGGGAACCGCGTCTCGGCGGACCCGATGACGACGTCGACCAGGTCGTCGGCCCGCAGGTTCCGCACGGACACGGTCACGGTGCCGTCGTCGCTCAGGACCGGCTGCTCGACCAGCCGGTGGGGCGGCGCGGGCGGCTCCGTCACCGGGGGGTCGGTGACCGGGGGCTGGGTCACCACGCCGCCGGGGCCCTGCGTGAACGAGGGGGTCGGCTGCCGCGAGGGACCGGGGGAGCCGGGAGAGCCCGGGGGATCGGGGGGACTCGACTGATCGGCGGGCGCGGAGGGCCCCGAGGAGACCGGGGGGCCGAACGGCAGCAGGAGCGCCGGTGGCACCGTCTCCTCGGGCGAGGCCGGTGTCGCGCCCAGCCCGGTCGGCGCCGAGGCGCTCGGCGAGGGCCCGGGGGTCGCTGCCGCGCGGGAGCCAGCGGTCGCGCTCGGGCTCGGGCTCGCGCCGGCGGTCGGGGTGGTGCTGCTCGGGGGCGGCGTCGCGGACCAGGTCACTCCAGCCGGCGGTTCGGCCAGCACGGTGCGATCCCCGTCCCCGCCGCCGACGCCGACGGCCACCGCGACGGCCACCGAGGCGGCGGCCACGGTCGCCGCCGCGCCGGCAGCCGCCGCGGCGCCGCTGTGCGCGAGCACGAGCGCCTTGGCCTTGGCCAGCGACAGCGACCCGAGCGCCCCGGCAGCGCCTCCGGCCCCGGACGCGACGTACCCGGCCGCAGCAGCGCCGAGGAGCAGGGGCGCGAGGATCCCGGCCAGGTTGGAGTTCACCTCGTCGAGCTCGAGGTACATCGCGGTGCACCGCCGGCAGGACTCGAGGTGCCCCTCCACCTTGCCGGCGTCCCGCTTCGAGAGCCCCTTGCGGACGTACGCGCCGAGGTGCTCGGTCACCCAGCGGCAGTCCGTGTCGGGGATGTCGGCCAGGTGCATGGTCAAGAACGCCTGCCGCAGTCCCTCGCGGGCCCGGTAGGCGAGCGCGGAGACCGAGTTCGGGCTCATCCCCAGCAGCGGGGCGACCTCCGCCGGCTTCTGCCCCTCCACCTCCAGGTGCCAGAGCACCAGCTGCCAGCGCTCCGGCAGCGAGGCGAACGCCCGCGCCGCCGCGCCGTTCTCGAAGCCCGCGACCGCAGTGTCCAGGAACGGCACGCCGGGGTCGAACGGCGCCATGTCGTCTGTCGTCTGCAGCCGCGAGCTGCTCCGGATGCGGTCGATGTGCAGGCGTCGTACGGCGGTGAGCAGGTAGGCCCGGAAGGCGACGTCGGGCCCGCCCCCGCTCTGCAGCAGCGTCAGCATCTTGGCGAAGGCCTCGGAGACGAGGTCGTCGGAGTCGGGGCCGCGGACCAGCTGGCGGGCGAGCCGGGTCGCGGCGTGCTGGTGCCGGGTGAACAGCTCGCCGTAGGCCGCGACGTCCCCCCCGCGCACGCGCGAGATCAGCTCGGCGTCGCTGGGCGTCTCGACATCGCGCAGGAGTTCTGTCATGGAGGTCTGGCCTGCGCACAAGGTAGCCGCGAGGGTCGGGCCTGCGCGGGCGATTGGCGGAAGTGCCGGAGGCAACCGGCGTCACGTCCACGCCGCTCGCCCGTCTCCTTCCTGATCACGTCGACCGCGCCCCTGGCGGGCCGAGGACGTGCAGCACCCGAGGAGGCTCCGTGGCAAGGTTCGCGACCCCGTCCTTCCGCCGGTCCGCGAGCCCGGCCGAGGCCGCGGAGCCGTCCGGGGACCTGTCGCAGCGGGTGCGGCTGGCGCTGCCGCCGCGCTTCGAGGCGGTCGGCGAGGCGCTCGCGTCGGACGCCGACGTGGTAGCCGTGTGCTCGGTGGTGGGGCGTGGGGTGGCCCGTGACGGCGCCGCCCTCGGTGAGGCGCTGTCCGCGTTGGAGGAGACCTACCGGCTGGTGCGGGGCGCTCCTCCCGCCTTTGAGGCGGCCGAGGCGCTCTCCGTGGCCTGGAGCGAGGCCACCCTGGAGTACCTGCACGACCTGTCCTGCGAGGACCCGCTCACCGGCCTGGCCAGCCTCGCCCACGTCCGGACCCGTCTCGCCGAGGTCTACCGCGAGGCCGAGCTCAGCGACGTCCAAGTCCCCGGCAGCCACGCCTTGGTGGTCGTCGAGCTGCGCCCTCCCCGTCGGTCCGGCCGGCCGGGCCAGCAGTTCACCCGCTCCCTGCGGCTGGTGCAGGTCAGCGAGGCGATGAGGGCGGTGTACTCCGGTGGCCAGACGCTGGGCCGCCTGGGACTGGACCGGGCCGTCGCCGTGGTCCCCCGCTCACCGGACCTCGGTGTCTCGGTGGCTCTGCTGCGCGACGTCCTCGCGGACCTCGACCTCGGCGAGACGGAGGCGCGGGTGTGGATCGAGGGACTGCCGTCCTCACCGGAGTCCGCGGCCCGGCTCCTCGACGACCTCGCCCGCTGAGGGGCTTCGCTAGCCTGACCCCATGTGTGGTCGATACGCCTCGAGCCGCCGCCCGGAGGACCTCGTCGAGGAGTTCCGCATCGACGCGGTCGAGGTCACCGAGACGCTGGCGCCGGACTACAACGTGGCGCCGACCAAGCAGGTGTACGCCGTCCTGGAGCGCCCTCCCCGCGGCGAGGAGCCGGCCCTCTCGGCGCAGCGGCAGCTGCGCACCCTGACCTGGGGCCTGGTCCCCTTCTGGGCCAAGGACCGCCGCATCGGCAACAAGATGATCAACGCCCGCATGGAGACGGTGCACGAGAAGCCGGCCTACCGCCGGGCGTTCGGGTCACGACGTTGCCTGCTCCCGGCCGACGGGTACTTCGAGTGGTACCCCACGGAGGAGAAGACCTCGGCCGGCAAGCCCAGGAAGCAGCCGTTCTTCATCCGGCCGCGCGACGGCGGCGTCCTGGCGATGGCGGGGCTCTACGAGATCTGGCGCGACCCGACCCGCGACCCCGACGACGCCGAGGACCCGCTCCGGTTCCTCTGGAGCTGCACGGTGCTGACCACGTCGGCGGAGGACTCGCTGGGGCAGATCCACGACCGGATGCCGCTGCTGGTGGAGCCGGAGCGCTACGACGCCTGGTTGGACCCGGCGGCGGGGGCGGGCGACGACCCTCGCCGGCTGCTGGTGCCGGCGGCGCCCGGCCGGCTGGAGGCCTACCCGGTCAGCACTGCCGTCAACAGCGTGCGCAACAACGGCCCGGAGCTGGTCGAGGCGCTCCCTGCGGACCTGCCCGGGACAGCGTCACCGTGACCGAGCGACAGCTGGTCCCGACGCCGTACGGCGACGCCCGGCTGGTGCGCGACCGGTCCCGGCACCCGATCGCCACGCTGCTGGTCGGGCACGGCGCCGGCGGCGGGGTCGACGCCCCCGACCTCGCGGCCCTGGCCGCTGACCTGCCGCGGCAGGGGGTCTCGGTGGTGCGCGTGGAGCAGCCCTGGCGGGTGGCCGGTCGCCGGGTCGCGCCCCGTCCAGCCGTCCTCGACGAGTGCTTCGTGGCCGCGGCGAACCGGATGCGCGTCCGTACACCGCTGGTGGTGGGCGGTCGCAGCGCGGGGGCGCGCTCCGCCGCACGCACCGCGCGGGAGCTCGGCGCCTCCGGCTACCTGGCGCTCGCGTTCCCGCTGCACCCGCCCGGTCGCCCGGAACGCTCCCGGCTGCCCGAGCTGGAGGCCGTGACGGTGCCCACCCTGGTCGTGCAGGGTGAGAGGGACGCCTTCGGGGCGCCCGAGGAGTTCCCTCCGGATCGTGAGCTCACCGTGGTGCCCGGGGCCGACCACGGCTTCCGGGTGCCCAAGCGCGGGCCGGTCACCGCCGACGAGGCGATGGCCATCATCGTCGAGGCCGTGCTCGAGTTCGTGGTCCGCGACGTGGTCGGCACTCCCCCCCGGGGGCGCCTGGCCACGGGGAATCGAACCCTGCGCGGAGGTGTTGGGGACACGTAGCCGGAACCCGTGTCCGGAACACGGAACGGAGAGGAGCGGGATGAGCACTGCAGTGCGCGACCCTCGGCCGGTGGGCGGCCGGAGGACCGGGACGTCGTACCCCACCCTGCCGGTAGGCTGGGTGCTGATGACTGACACCGCACCCATCCCCGGCGACGACCTCGACCCGGACCTCGACCGGGTCGTGCACGTCGCGGACGAGACCGATCTCGAGCGCTCCGCACGGTTCGAGCGGGATGCGATGCAGTACCTCGACCAGCTCTACTCGGCCGCGATGCGGATGACCCGCAACCCCGCGGACGCCGAGGACCTGGTGCAGGAGACCTTCGCCAAGGCGTTCGCGGCGTTCCACCAGTTCAAGCCGGGCACGAACCTCAAGGCGTGGCTCTATCGGATCTTGACCAACACCTTCATCAACACCTACCGCAAGAAGCAGCGCGAGCCGCAGCAGTCCATGGCCGAGGACGTGGAGGACTGGCAGCTCGCGCGTGCGGAGTCGCACACCTCGAGCGGACTGAAGTCCGCCGAGGCGGAGGCGCTCGAGCACCTGCCCGACAGCGACGTGAAGGACGCTCTGCAACAGCTGCCGGAGGACTTCCGGCTGGCGGTCTACCTCGCCGACGTCGAGGGTTTCCCGTACAAGGAGATCGCCGAGATCATGGACACCCCGATCGGCACGGTGATGTCGCGGCTGCACCGCGGGCGTCGCCAGCTGAGAGGGATGCTGCAGGAGTACGCCCGCGACCGCGGCGTCGCGGCGGCCGGCACCTCGCCGAAGGGGGAGGGCTCATGAGCTGCGGCAAGCACCACGACACGGACTGCTCCGAGGTCCTCGACCGGGTGTTCTTCTTCATCGACAACGAGCTGCCCAACGCCGACGCGTCGGCGATCCAGGTGCACCTCGCCGAGTGCGGCCCCTGCCTGGCGAAGTACGACCTCGAGCGCACGGTGAAGACCCTGGTGGCCCGGTCGTGCTGCGAGCACGCCCCGGTAGGCCTGCGGGACAAGGTGCTGCTGCGGATCCGCGAGGTCCAGGTCGACATCGTCGAGCACCGCGACTGAGCCGCTCGGGACGGCTCACGGTTGTCCAGGTTCACCTGGCGGACGGTCGAGGCACCACCGGAGGTGCCCGTTCACCAGGTCACCCCCGGTGAACGGGCATCGTCCACGGCACCGCCATCGGTGCGGGGGTCAGGCGTTGGGACGCTTCCCGTGGTTGGCGCCCTTCTTCTTGCGGGCGCGGCGCTTGCGTCCGGTCTTCCCCATGTGTCCTCCTCGAAGCCGATGTCACCCCAGTGTCGCACCCACCGTCAGGACCGGCGAATCGAGGACCGGGACCAGACGTGCACCGAGCGTTGCGACGCCCGGCAGGATGGCGGCATGCGCACTGGCGACACCGCGACCCGCACGTTCACCGTCACCGACCAGGACACCGCCGCTGCCCTCGGATCCGGTGACCTGCCGGTGCTGGCCACCCCCCGGCTGGTCGCGTGGTGCGAGGCGGTGACCTGCGCCGTCCTGAGGCCCGAGCTGGAGGCAGGTCGCACCAGCGTCGGCACCCGGGTCCAGCTGGACCACCTGGCAGCGAGCCCCGTCGGCGCCACGATCGAGGTGCAGGCCTCCTCGTCGTACGTCGACGGCCGGCTGACGCGCTTCGAGGTCGTCGCCCGGCAGACCTCGGAGCCCGAGCGGGTCGTCGCACACGGGGAGGTCACCCGCGTCGTCGTGGACCGTGACCGGTTCCTGGCCCGGCTCGGCCGAGCCGCCCTCGAGCGTCAGGAGAGGTCGAGCCGGAAGCCCAGCAACGAGACCCCCTCAGCGGGGGACCAGTCCAGGTCCGGCATACGACGGAAGCCGAGCCGTCCGTAGAGCCGGTGCGCCGTGTGCTGCACAGGCAGGCTGGACAGCACGACGGCCGAGTAGCCCAGCTCGCGCGACCGCTCCAGGCAGACCCCGACCAGCGCCCTCGCCACGCCACGACCCCGCGCCTCCGGCGCCACGGCGAGCATCCGGAACTCTCCCTCGCCCGGTCGGGCGAGCTCGGACCAGGGCGAGCCCTGAGGGCAGAACGTGACGGTGCCGACGATGCGGTCCGGACACTCCGGCAGGGCGGCGACGTAGACCTCCGCCTCGCGGGCCCGGGTCACCGCGTCACGGAGCTGGTGGACGTAGCGGTCGTCGCCGTCGAGGAAGCCGTCCGCGGCGTAGGACCGCACGGTCAGCTCGCCGACCTCGGCCAGCTCCTCGGTGTGGACGGGACGCACGGTGAGGGTCATCGGACGCGCACCCGCCGTACGTCGTCCGCGGGCGCTGTCTCGGCCAGGGCCTCCGCGGTCGTCACGCCGGAAGGTTAGCGGTCCCTATGCTGACCGGGTGCCGACGCTGACAGAGCTCGTGCGGACCCGCACCCACCTCGGCCCGGAGGACGTCGAGTGGCTCCAGCTGCTGGTCGCGGACTGGCAGGTGATCGCGGACCTGTCCTTCGCCGATCTGGTGCTGTGGCTGCCGGACAGGGACGGCACCGGGTACTGGGCGGCGGCGCAGATGCGGCCCACCACCGGACCGACCGCCTACGTCGACGACCTGGTCGGGGCCTTCGTCCCGGTGGGGCGGCGACCGCTGCTGGACTCCGCGCTCGAGCACGGCCGGGTGGCCCGCGAGGGCGACCCGGAGTGGCGCGACGACATCCCGGTCCGGGTCGAGGCGATCCCGGTCCGTCGGGGGGAGGCCATCCTGGGTGTCCTGGCGCGCAACACCAACCTCCTCGGCGTACGGACCCCGAGCCGGCTGGAGCTGGCCTACCTGGAGACCGCCACCGACCTGACGCAGATGATCGCCGGAGGGCACTTCCCCTTCCCGGGCCAGCGCTCGGACCACGCGGACTCGCCGCGCGTGGGGGACGGCTTCCTGCGGATCGACGGCGGCGGGCGGGTCACCTACGCCAGTCCCAACGCGCTCTCGGTGTACCGGCGACTGGGACTGACCACCGACCTCGCCGGGCTGGACCTGGCGGAGACGACCCGGGCCCTGGTCCCGACCGCCCGCCGCCCCGACGAGGAGACCCTGTCGGCGGTCCTCGGGGGGCGGGTCCCGCGGGACACCGAGGTCGGCGGCGACACCGTGCTGATCCTGCGCACCATCCCGCTGATGCCCGCCGGGGAGCACATCGGCGCCCTGGTGCTGGTCCGCGACGTCACGGACCTCCGGCGGCGCGACCGCGAGCTGGTCACCAAGGACGCGACGATCAGGGAGATCCACCACCGGGTGAAGAACAACCTGCAGACCGTCGCTGCGCTGCTGCGGCTGCAGGCCCGCCGCATCGAGGTGCCGGAGGGTCGCCAGGCCCTCGAGGAGGCGGTACGCCGCGTGGGCTCGATCGCCATCGTTCACGAGACGCTGAGCCAGGCCTTCGACGAGCTCGTCGACTTCGACGACGTCGCGGACCGGCTCCGGGTGTTGGTGACGGAGGTCGGCTCACGCGGGACCCCGGTCACCTCGACCCGCGCGGGCAGCTTCGGCACCCTGCGCGCCGAGGTGGCCACGCCCCTGGCCATGGTGCTGACCGAGGTGCTGCAGAACGCGGTCGAGCACGGGTTCGACCCAGAAGGTGACCGCGAGGAACATCGCGCCCAGGGACCGGCAGACATCGAGGTGCACGCCCGGCGCCGGGGTGCGCGCCTCACCGTCGTCGTGGAGGACAGCGGTCGTGGACTTCCGGCCGACTTCGACCTCGGAGGCTCGACGACGCTCGGCCTGTCGATCGTCCGGACCCTCGTCGAGTCCGAGCTGGGCGGCCGGCTCTCGCTCGGCGCCGCCCCGCACTGCGGCACCCGGGTGCGGATCGACCTGCCCCTGTGAGGGGGGAGGTCCGACTCGAGGCTCAGGCAGTGCGGACCCGCGCCCGGGCGTTGCGCCGCTTGAGCGCCCGTCGCTCGTCCTCGCTCATGCCACCCCAGACGCCGTGGTCCTGCCCGGCCTCGAGGGCCCATGCGAGGCACTGTTCGCGTACGTCGCAGCGTCGGCAGACCTGCTTGGCCTCCTCGATCTGCAAGATGGCCGGACCGGTGTTGCCGATGGGGAAGAACAGCTCCGGATCCTCGTCGAGGCATGCGGAGCGGTGGCGCCAATCCATGGTGGATGACTCCTTCTTGTCTGTCTGCGGGGGCGGACCGGCACTACCCGATCGCCCCGGATTGATTCGTGCAGGCGTCCAAGCGGGAGAACGCCACGGGTTCGGGGGCCACCTCCGACGCCGAGGGGTCGATGACCGGAGGGAAACGGTCACCCTCGAGACAGGAGCGAATCGGCGGGTGACCAATGACAATGGTGGCGACAGCAGTGCCAGGGATCAACCCCGTGCCGTCGTCGCGTTGGTCACAGCCCTCGACTGTAACGGGTGTGCACCTACTTTCCCAGGCCCCGGTGCGTACGATCGGCCAACGTGAGCACCACCCACCGGCCCCCGCGCCCCCTGCTGCTGGCCACAGCGCTCGTGGCGCTGGAGGCCGCGGCTCTGGTGGTACTCGGCTTCTGGGAGGTCGGCGTGCTGTCCACGGCCAGGGCCACCATGGGCGTCACGACCGCGCTGTTCTTCCTGTCCGCGGGTGCCGGCCTCGGCTTCTGTGCCTGGTCGCTGCACCGGCTGCGCTCCTGGGCCCGCGCGCCCGTCGTGCTCGCCCAGCTCATCCAGCTCGGCTTGGCATGGAGCTTCCGGGGCGGCGACACCACACCGGTGGCGGCCACGCTCGCACTGGTCGCCCTGGTGGTGATGGCCGGCGTGTTCTCCCGGACGTCCATCGCCGCATTGGACGCCGCCGACGCCCGGCCTGTCTAGTCCCGCGCCGGCGACGGCTCGTCGAGGGACTCCCGCAACCGGGTCAGCGTGCGGGTCAGCAGCCGCGAGACGTGCATCTGGGAGATGCCGATCTCCGCTGCGATCTGGGACTGGGTCATCCCCCGGAAGAACCGCAGGGTCAAGATGTGCTTCTCCCGCGGGTCGAGCGCCTCGAGCAGCGGCTTGATCGTCTCGCGGTTCTCCACGTGCTCCAGCGACTCGTCGTCGCCGCCGATGACGTCGATCATGGAGAGTGCACTGTCCTCGCTGGAATCGGGCGCGTCCAAGGAGAGCGTGGAGTAGGCGTTCGAGGACTCCAGCCCCTCGATGACCTCCTCGTCGGAGACGCCGATCCGTCCGGCGAGCTCGGAGACGGTCGGGGACCGGCCCAGCTGCTGGGTCAGGTCCGCGGTGACCGTGGTGATGGACAGCCGCAGCTCCTGCAGGCGTCGGGGGACCCGGATCGCCCAGCCCCGGTCGCGGAAGTGGCGCTTGATCTCGCCGACGATCGTGGGTGTGGCGTAGGTCGAGAACTCGACGCCGCGGTCGTTGTCGAACCGGTCGATGGCCTTGATCAGCCCGATGGTCCCGACCTGGAGAAGGTCGTCGAACGGCTCACCGCGGTTGAGGAACCGGCGCGCGAAGTGCTCGACGAGTGGCAGGTGCAGCTCCACCAGCTCGTCGCGGCACCGGCTGCGCTCGGCCTCGGTGCTCGCCTCGTCCCCGAGCAGGGCGAACAGGTCGGCGCTCTTGGCGCGCACGGCGGTCAGGTCGTGGCGTCCGGTCTTCGTTCCCCCAGTCACGGCTAGTTCGAGTCGAGGGTTCCGCGCGCCAGCGTCACCGTCAGCCGGTGGCCGTCCACGTCCGCCGACACCTCCGAGGTGAGTGCTGAGAGCACCGTCCACGCGAATCCCTCTCGGTCCGGCGGTCGGGGGGAGTCGCACTCGGCCGTGACCGCGACGGTCAGCCGGGTGGCCTCCAGATCGAAGGCGCAGGTGAGGTCCGAGTTCTCCCGCGCCTGCGGAAGAACCATCGCGCAGGCCTCGTCCACGGCGATCCGCAGGTCCTCGATGTCATCGAGGGTGAAGTCGAGTCGTGCGGCGAGCCCCGCGGTGGCGGTGCGCAGGACACTGAGGTAGGCGCTGTCGGCAGGGATCCGCAGCTCCACGTCGGGGTGGTTGCGTGTCACGTCTGTGCTACCCCTTCCGGGTCGCGCAGCGACCCGCTCCAGCGGCCACCTGGACCGCGACCCAGCACGGGGCCGGACGCGCGGCGTCCGGCCCCGGTCTCCGGCTGTCAGCCGTCGAGTCGACGACAGTGTGACAGGTCCGCTTCAGGACTTCTTCGTCTCCCAGAAGATTTCTGCGATCTGGTCGATCTTCGCCAGCAGCTGGTCGGCGACGTCGGCGTCGAGGCTCCCCTTGGCCCCCGAGGCGCCCGCGAGCTTGGTGGCCTCGTTGACCAGCTGGTGCAGCTGCGGGTACTTCTCGAAGTGGGGCGGCTTGAAGTAGTCCGTCCACAGCACCCACAGGTGGTGCTTCACGAGGTCGGCACGCTGCTCCTTGATCAGGATGGCGCGGGTGCGGAAGTCCGGGTCCGGGTTGTCGGCGACCTTGCCGATGATCATCTTGATCGACTCGGCCTCGATGCGAGCCTGGGCCGGGTCGTAGACGCCACAGGGCAGGTCGCAGTGCGCCTGTACTTCCAGCGTCGGTGCGAGGAGTCGCGCGAACATGCAGGTCCTTTCGTCGATGTTCCGGGTTACGCCGTCTGCGAGACTACTCCGGCTCGCCGCGGGCAGCGCGGCCGTGACCGGTGGGCGGAGTCGGCCGGCGGGGAGGCAGCCGTGCGCCAGGATCCGCGGCCTGCCGGGGAGCGCCGAGCGCTGACCCGATGGGGGCTGGTCGTCGTCCGGGGACGCTCGATGCAGCCCACGTTGTACGACGGGGACCGGCTGCTGGTGCGGCACGGCGCCGTGCCGCAGGTCGGGGACCTGGTCGACGTACGCCTGCCGGGCGGGGTGCTCGCGGTCAAGCGGGCCGGCTCACGGGAGGCGGGCGGCTGGTGGGTGGAACGCGACAACCCGGTCGAGGGCGTGGACTCCTGGCAGGTGGGCGCGATCCCCGACGCCGACGTGCTGGCGGTGGTGAGGAGCCGGTGGTGGCCGATGCGCTCGGCACCGCTGCGCCGTAGGCTGCCGGGCGTGTCCGAACTCCAGCAGCCCATCAGCCCGGGACTCCCGTCCGACCCCGTCTTCGAGCTGCACCGGGGAGGCAAGATGGAGATCGCCTCGACCGTCGCCCTCGACGGTCCCGAGGCGCTGTCGATGGCCTACACCCCCGGGGTGGCTCGGGTCTGCGAGGCGATCGCGGCGGACCCCGCCCTGGTCGGTGACTACACCTGGGTCGCGAACACCGTCGCCATCGTCACCGACGGCACTGCCGTGCTGGGCCTCGGTGACATCGGCCCGGCGGCGGCGATGCCGGTCATGGAGGGCAAGGCGGTGCTGTTCAAGCAGTTCGCGGGCGTGGACGCCCTGCCGTTGTGCCTGGACACCCGCGACGTGGAGGCGATCGTCGAGACCGTGGTGCGTCTCGCGCCCAGCTTCGGCGGCGTCAACCTCGAGGACATCTCTGCCCCCCGATGCTTCGAGATCGAGCAGCGGCTCCAGGAGCTCCTGGACATCCCGGTCTTCCACGACGACCAGCACGGCACCGCCGTGGTGGTGCTGGCCGCCCTGAACAACGCCCTGAGGCTGACCGGACGCAGCACCGAGGACACGCGGGTGGTGGTCTCCGGCGCAGGAGCCGCGGGGGTGGCGGTCACCAAGATATTGCTGGCCGCCGGCATCCGCGACATCGCGGTGACCGACCGCTCGGGTGTGCTGCACTCCGGACGCGAGGACCTCACGCCGGTCAAGGCAGACCTCGCCCGCGTCACCGCGGACCACACCGGCCGCACCGGGTCACTGGCCGACGTGGTGCTCGGCGCGGACGTCTACGTCGGGGTCTCCGGAGGCACGGTGCCGGAGGAGGTCGTCGCCTCGATGGCACCCGACGCGATCATCTTCGGGCTGGCCAACCCGACGCCCGAGGTGCATCCCGACGTCGCCCACCGCTACGCCAGGGTGGTGGCCACCGGTCGCTCGGACTACCCCAACCAGATCAACAACGTGCTCGCCTTCCCCGGCATCTTCCGCGGCGCCTTCGACGTCCGGGCCTCCGCGATCACCGAGGGCATGAAGCTCGCGGCGGCGAACGCCATCGCGGACCTGGTCGGCGACTCGCTCAGCGAGGCCTACGTCGTCCCGTCGCCGTTCGACCCGCGGGTCGCGACCGCCGTGGCGACCGCGGTGGCCGGCGCGGCCCGCGAGGACGGCGTCGCGCGCAGCTGAGCGGCTGCTGGTTAGGCTGACCTGATGTTCGCCGTCTACGCCGAGTCCTTCTCCTCCGACGACCCGCTCTCCGGCCTGCAGGCGGGGGAGCGGCCCGAGCCCGACCTGGGCGAGCTGCCGGCGGGCTGGACGACCGTCGAGGTCAAGGCGACCGCGCTGAACCACCACGACCTGTGGTCGCTGCGTGGGGTGGGTCTGAAGGAGGCGTCCCTGCCGATGGTGCTGGGCTGCGACGCGGCGGGCCTGGACGAGGACGGCAACGAGGTGGTGGTGCACGCCGTCATCAGCGACCCGTCGTGGACCGGTGACGAGACCCTGGACCCGAAGCGGTCCCTGCTCAGCGAGCGCTACCAGGGCACGTTCGCCGAACGGGTTGCCGTGCCGCGGCGCAACGTCGTGCCCAAGCCGGCGTCCTTGACGTTCGAGGAGGCTGCCTGCCTGCCCACGGCGTGGCTCACCGCTTACCGCATGCTGTTCACCCAGGGGGGTCTCAAGCCCGGGGACAGCGTGCTCGTGCAGGGCGCGGGCGGCGGGGTCGCCACCGCCCTGGTGGCGCTCGGGCGCGCCGCCGGGCTCCGGGTCTACGCCACCAGCCGCGACGAGGCCAAGCGTGCGCGGGCGCTCGAGCTCGGTGCACATGAGGTGTTCGAGAGTGGCGCCCGGCTGCCTCGGCGGGTGGACGCCGTCATGGAGACGGTGGGGCGGGCCACCTGGTCGCACTCGGTCAAGGCGCTGCGGCCGGGCGGCACTCTGGTCGTCTCCGGCACCACGAGCGGTCCCCACCCGGACAACGCCGAGCTGACCCGTGTCTTCTTCCTCCAGCTGCGGGTGATCGGCTCCACGATGGGCACCAGCGCCGAGCTGGCGGCGTTGACCGAGCTGCTCGACGTCAGCGGTGTGCGGCCGGTGATCGACCGTGTGCTGCCCCTGGACCAGGCCCGCGACGGCTTCGCGGCGATGGCTGCGGGCGACCTGTTCGGCAAGGTCGTCTTCACGCGCTAGCGTGCGCCGAGGCCGCTGGAACGTGCACTCGAGCCGGCCGCCCCGCCGGGTCACGCAGGGAGCGGCCTGCTGCCGGTGTCGAGTGCACGTCGAAGCGGCCCCTCTCCGTGAGCTGTGGCCTGGCGCGCTCAGAGGATGTGACTCAGGTAGCGCATCGGCTCGGCGAGGTAGGCCCGCCAGTGCCGGACCAGGTCCAGGTCGTCGTACGACGCCTCGCGGAGACCCCAGTCGCCCACCTCCACCAGGTGCCCGCCGGGCAGCGCTGCGAGCAGCGGGGAGTGGGTCGCGCACAGCACCTGCGCTCCGGACGCCGCGAGGTCGTGGAGGGTGCCGACCAGGGCGATCTGGGCGGAGAAGGACAGGGCCGCCTCGGGCTCGTCGAGGCAGTAGAGGCCCGGCGAGTCGAACCGGGTCCTCAGCAGGGCCAGGAACGACTCGCCATGGCTGAGGGCGTGGAAGTCCGGGTCGTGCTGGCCGGAGTGACCGTCCGCCAGGTAGGAGAAGTAGCCGTGCATCGTCTCGGCCCGGAGGAAGAATCCCCACGACGCAGCGCCGATCCCGCGCTCGAGCCGGATCCACTCCGACAGCAGTGACTCGGTGGCGTAGGTCTGGTGCCGGCCGAAGCGGGTGCCGCCCTCCGGCGCCAGCCCGAACGCCATGGCCACCGCCTCGACCAGCGTCGACTTGCCGCTGCCGTTCTCCCCGACCAGCAGGGTGACGCCGGCCGGCAGGTCCCACCCCTCGCGCAGCAGCTGGGTCACCGCCGGGATGCTCGCCGGCCAGACGTCGTCGGAGGCAGGCGCCCGGTCGGAGGCGACCACACGGCGTACCGGCCGCTGGTCCCTCACTCGTCGGGGTCGTCGAGCCGAGCCAGCCAGGTGGCCAGCCGCTCCACGGGCACCTCGAACTCCGGGTAGGTGTCCACGAACTCACGCATGCGGTCAGCGACCCAGGCCAAGGTGACCTCCTCGTCACCCCGCCGTGTCTCGAGCTCTTCGAGGCCGCGGTCGGTGAAGTACACGGATGCCTCCGATCAGCCGAACGCCTGCTCGAGGATCGACTTCTGCTCTGCGACGTGGCGGGAGTGCTGGCCCACCGACGGCGAGGACGACTCCGGTCTCGACACCCGCTGCAGCGTCAGCCCGTCGAGCTCGGGGGCGAGGTTCAGCGCGTAGTGCGGCCACGCACCCATGTTCGCCGGCTCGTCCTGCACCCATCGGACGTCCTCGAGGTGGGGGAACCGCCCCAGCTCGGCCTTCAGCTCCGCGACCGGGCGCGGGTAGAGCTGCTCGACGCGGACGATGGCCGTCGTGGGGTCGTCGCCCTCACGCTTCTTGCGCTCGACCATGAGGTCCCAGGTGATCCGCCCGCTGCACAGCAGGACCGTGCGGACACGGTCCGGGTCGACGCTGCTGTCCGCGATGACCGTGCGGAACGTGCCCTCGGTGAAGTCGGAGGGGTGTGACGCCGCCTCCTTGCGCTTCAGCATCGACTTGGGCGTGAACACGATCAGCGGCCGGTGCACACCGCTGAGCGAGTGCTTGCGGAGCAGGTGGAAGTAGCTGGCCGGCGTCGACGGCTGCGCCACCACGAAGGCCTCGTCCGCGGCCATCCCGAGGAACCGCTCGATCCGGCCCGAGGAGTGGTCGGGTCCCTGTCCCTCGTAGCCGTGCGGCAGCAGGAGCACGACTCCGGACTGCTGGCGCCACTTGGTGTCGCTCGCGGTGATGAACTCGTCGATCACGATCTGCGCGCCGTTGACGAAGTCGCCGAACTGCGCCTCCCACAGCACCAGAGCGTCGGGGCGGGCCACCGAGTAGCCGTACTCGAAGCCGAGCACTGCGTACTCCGAGAGCAGCGAGTCGTAGACGTAGAACTGCGCCTGGTCCTCGCTGAGGTTGGCGAGCGGGGTCCACTCGTCGGCGTTCCTGCGGTCGATGATGGTCGCGAACCGGGACACGAACGTGCCGCGCCGTGAGTCCTGGCCGGACAGCCGAACCGGCCGCCCGTCCATCAGCAGCGAGCCGAAGGCCAGGATCTCGCCGGTGCCCCAGTCGATCGGCCCCTCGGTGATGGAGGCCGCCCGGCGTTGCAGCTGGGGCAGCACCTTGGGGTGCACGGTGAAGCCTGCGGGGGTGTTGACGTGCGCGTCGGCGATCCGCTTCAGGAACTCCTGCGGGATCGCTGTGGCCTCCTCCACCGCGTGCTTCTCGGGGTAGTCGGGGACCGTGGTCCACTCGTCGGGGGCCTCACCCGCCTCCCGCACCTCGGTGAACACCCGCTCGAGCTGCGACTGGTAGTCCCGCAGGACCTGCTCGGCCTCCTCGACGGTGATGTCGCCGCGGCCGATCAGCGACTCGGTGTAGAGCTTGCGCACCGACCGCTTCTGCTCGATGAGGTCGTACATCAGCGGCTGGGTGTACGACGGGTCGTCGCCCTCGTTGTGCCCGCGGCGGCGGTAGCACACCAGGTCGATGACCACGTCCTTCTTGAACGCCTGGCGGTACTCGAACGCCAGCCGGGCGACCCGGAGACAGGCCTCGGGGTCGTCCCCGTTGACGTGGAAGATCGGGGCTTGCACCATGCGCGCCACGTCGGTGCTGTACAGCGACGAGCGCGACGACGCCGGAGAGGTGGTGAAGCCCACCTGGTTGTTGACCACCAGGTGGATGGTGCCGCCGGTGCGGTAACCCCGCAGCTGGGAGAGGTTCAACGTCTCCGCGACCACGCCCTGCCCGGCGAAGGCCGCGTCGCCGTGCAGCAGCAGCGGCAGGACCGGGAAGGCGGCGCCGCGGTTGAGCACGTCCTGCTTGGCGCGGGCGATGCCTTCGAGCACCGGGTCGACGGCCTCGAGGTGGGACGGGTTGGCCGCCACGGAGACCTTGACCTTGGCCCCCGAACCGGTGGTGAACTCGCCGTCGGCGCCGAGGTGATACTTGACGTCGCCGGAGCCCTGCACAGTGCGCGGGTCGATGTTGCCCTCGAACTCGCGGAAGATCTGGCTGTACTTCTTGCCGACGATGTTGGCGAGCACGTTGAGCCGGCCGCGGTGCGCCATGCCGATGCAGACCTCATCGAGCCCGGCGTCGGCGGCCGCCTCGCACACCTCGTCGATCAACGGGATCGTGGTCTCACCGCCCTCGAGGCTGAAGCGCTTCTGGCCGACGAACTTCGTCTGCAGGAACGTCTCGAAGGCCTCGGCCTGGTTGAGCTTGAGCAGGATCCGGAGCTGCTCCTCGCGCGGCGGCTTGACGTGCGGTTGCTCGACGCGCTGCTGGATCCAACGCCGCTGCTCCGGGTCCTGGATGTGCATGTACTCGATGCCAACCGTGCGGCAGTAGGAGTCGCGCAGGATGCCGAGGATCGTGCGCAGCTTCAGGAACCGGCGGCCCTCTCCACCGAACGAACCGGTCGCGAACTCGCGGTCGAGGTCCCACATCGTCAGCCCGTGCGTCTCCACCTCGAGGTCGGGGTGGCTGCGCTGCTGGTACTCCAGCGGGTCGGTGTCGGCCATGATGTGGCCGCGCACCCGGTAGGCGTGGATGAGCTCCAGGATCCGGGCCTGCTTGCTGATCTCGTCGTCGTGGCTGGCAGAGATGTCCTTGGCCCAGCGGATCGGCTCGTAGGGGATCCGCAGCGCTCGGAAGATCTCGTCGTAGAAGTCGTCCTCGCCGAGCAGCAGCGCGTGCATGCGCTTGAGGAACTCACCGGACTGGGCGCCCTGGATGACTCGGTGGTCGTAGGTCGAGGTCAGCGTCATGACCTTGCTGATGGCGTTGCGGGTCAGCGTCTCCTCCGACGCCCCCTGGTACTCCGGCGGGTAGTCCATCGAGCCGACGCCGACGATCGTGCCCTGGCCCTTCATCAGCCGCGGCACCGAGTGGTTGGTGCCGATGGTGCCGGGGTTGGTGAGGGTGATGGTGGTCCCCGCGAAGTCGGTGACCGCCAGCTTGTTGGTGCGGGCCTTCCGCACGATGTCCTCGTAGGCGGTCCAGAAGGCGGCGAAGTCCATCGCCTCGGCGCCCTTGATCGAGGGCACGAGCAGCTGCCGGGTGCCGTCGGGCTTGGCCATGTCGATGGCGAGGCCGAGGTTGATGTGCGCCGGGGTGATCAGCGTGGGCTTGCCGTCCACCTCGTCGAAGCCGCGGTTCATCTCCGGCATCGACGCGGCCGCCTTGACCAGGGCGTAGCCGACGACGTGGGTGAACGAGACCTTGCCGCCGCGCGCCCGCGCGAGGTGGTTGTTGATGACCGTGCGGTTGTCGATGAGCAGCTTGACCGGGACCGAGCGGACGCTGGTGGCCGTAGGGACGCTGAGGCTGGCGTCCATGTTCTGCACCGTCCGCGCGGGTGCGCCGCGCAGCACGGTCAGCGTCGGCTCCTCGACGGCCTCCGGAGTGCCGGCGCGCTCCGGGTCCTTGGGCACGGGGGAGGCACTCGTGGCCTTGGGCGCGGCGGCCTTCGCTGCGGGCTTGTCGGCGGCCTTCGCTGCGGGCTTGTCGGCGGTCTTCGCTGCGGGCTTGTCGGCGGTCTTGTCGGCGGGCTTGTCGGCGGTCTTGTCGGCGGTCTTCTCCGGAGTGCCGTTCGAGGAGCCCTTGGTGGCCGCACCGTTGCCCGACCGGGCGGCTCCCTGGTCGAAGAACTCCCACCACGCCTTGTCGACGCTGTTCGGGTCGGAGCGGTAGCGCTCGTACATCTCGTCGACGAGCCACTCGTTGGCTCCGAAGTCGGCCTGCGGGCCGCCTGGTCCGGAGCCGGGTGCGCCTTGCGAGGACTCGGGCACGGCTTGAATCGCCTCTTCCACAGAAAATCAGTGATGGATCTCTAGAGTGGGAACGGCTACCAGGCTAGACCTTGTTCGCAACCGAGCGCAGCCCGCACCGCCCGATGACCTGCCCCGATGATCGGCCGCAGGATTCCTGCCTCCGACGAAGGGACCGGTCCGTGATCGGCACCGTGGCTCGCGTCGCGAGCCTCCTCCTGCTGATCCTGCCGACCGTCCTCGGTGCGTCCGCCTGCACGGTCGACCCGGACGGCTCGGGACCGGCAGCGAGAAGCACCCCGGAACCCACCGCGGCGCCCACCCGGGCACCTGCCCGACCGCGCTCGGCCCCGTGGCGGATCCGGGTCACCTCCGTGGCAGGACGGCTCGGCGCCCGCGACCGCCCGGCGCTCCGCGCCCGGGTCGGGCGCACCCTGTCCGCCTACGTCCGCGCGGCCTTCCTCTCCGGGAGCTATCCCAGGTCCGACTTCACCGGCTCCTTCTCCACCTCATTCACGAAGGGGGCCTCCCGCAGGGCCCGAGCCGACCTCGCCCTGCTCAGCAACCGGCCGCTCGGCCCCACCACCCGGGCGGTGCGGGCCGTCCGCCGCACGGCGGACCTCTCGGTCCTCGCCCCGGACCGGACTCCGGTCGGGGTGACGGCGGCGGTGTCCCTGGTGTTCGTCGTCGATCGTGGCGAGCGGATCGCCCAGCGTGTGAAGGTGCGGGGGAGGCTGATGTTGACCCCGGCTGCGCGGGGGACCTGGCGCATCTTCGGCTACGACCTGAGCCGGTCGCAGACCCCCGAAGGCCGGACCTCGTGACGCCGGTACGCCGGGCGCTGGCCCTCGCCGTCGTACTGGCCGTCACCGTGCTGGGGGTGCCAGCACCGTCGGTGCGCGAGACCGACGCCGCCCTGGTGAAGGTGGAGACGGCCCGGGCCGTCGACCACCCCCGGAGCGT
This sequence comes from Nocardioidaceae bacterium, assembly GCA_035634095.1. GTDB lineage: Bacteria > Actinomycetota > Actinomycetes > Propionibacteriales > Nocardioidaceae > Nocardioides_B. Next base: position 44,824 of record DASQDP010000078.1, read on the forward strand.
GGTCTGGGTGTTGTGCCTGGGCTCTGACGCGCGACCGGGTGAGCGCCTCCTGCGACAACGCGCTGACGCCATCCAGCTGGTGGGGCTGAACCTGGACACCGGTGCGGGGACGTTGATCGGGATCCCACGCGACTCCTACGTCGACATCCGCGGGCACGGACGCGGCAAGATCAACGACTCCCTGCGCTACGGCGGCCCGCAGCTGATGGCCGACTCGGTGCGCCGGCTGGTCGGCGTACGCCCCGACTACGTCTTCACCACCGGCTTCCTCGGCTTCCGCGCCCTGGTGCGCGCGATCGGCGGGGTGACCGTGCAGTCGCGGTTCGCCTTCTCCGACCCCGTCAGGCCGCAGGGCTACCACCGTGGCGCGAACCGGCTCAACCCGTTCCAGGCACTGATCTTCGGTCGGGTCCGTTACCCGCTGCCGCGCGGCGACTTCGACAGGTCGCGGAACCAGCAGGCGCTGCTGCGCGGCATCCTGCGCAGGGTGCGGGAGCGGAGCTCCCGTCCCGGCTTCCTGGAACGAGGGCTGCTCGCGGCCGTGCGTCACCTGAACACCGACCTGCCGCCCGCGGAGCTGTACCGGTTCGGCTCGGCCGTGGTCGGGGTGAGGCCGGACCGGCTCGAGGGATGTGTGCTGCGCGGCAGCGCCGGGTACGCCGGCGCGGCCAGTGTGGTCTACCCCGACGTCGCCCAGGCCCGCCGGATCGGAGACGACGCCCGGGCTGACGGGACGCTGCAGCGGGGCTGCTGAAGGCTGGTGGGGGAGTCCGCGATCTGGCGCCCCCGGTAGGATTCGAACCTACGCACCCGCCTCCGGAGGGCGGTGCTCTATCCCCTGAGCTACGGGGGCTCACGGTGCGCGAAAGCGTACATGACGCAGCAGGGTCGGTGACCGACGGGAGTGACCAGCAGTACAGGGTCCGAGCAGGGCCCCAGCAACGAGAACGAGCGGCCCCTTCGTGCCTTGGTGGTCGACGACTCGGCTCCCGTGCGAGAGCTCGTCGTGATCAACCTCGAGCTCGAGGGCTTCGAGGTCCGGGCCGCCGAGGACGGGCAGCAGGGGGTGGACGCGGCGCTGGACTGGAGGCCGGACGTCATCACCATGGACGTGATGATGCCGGGCCTCGACGGCTTCGACGCGCTGCACCGGCTGCGCACCGATCCCACCACCGCGGGCATCCCGGTGGTGATGCTCACCGGCAGGGCGCAACGGGCCGACCGGATCCGCGGTGACGCACTCGGGGCAGACGCCTACCTCAGCAAGCCGTTCGAGCCGGCCGAGCTCGTGGCCGTCGCGCGTGACCTGGCCCGCAACGGCCGCACCGGTGGTCAGGAGGGGAAGGGTCCCGGCCGATAGTCTGGGCCGGTGACACCCGAGGAGCTCTCCGCGACCATCGTCGCCACCCTGGCCGGCCTGGTCGACGAGGGTGCCGTCGCGCTGCCTGACGGTCCCCCCGCCACCGTCGTGGTGGAGCGCCCGAGGAACCGTGACCATGGTGACTACGCCACCAACGTCGCGCTGCAGATCGCCAAGGCGGCCCGACGTCCCCCGCGCGAGCTGGCCGGGCTGCTCGCGGACCGGCTGTCGGGCTCGGACGGGATCGCCTCGGTCGACGTCGCCGGACCCGGCTTCCTCAACGTGCGGCTGGACGCCGACGCGCAGGGCCTGGTCGCCGCGCAGGTGGTCGCCGCCGGTGCGTCGTACGGCTCCAGCGACCTGATGGCGGGCGAGCGGGTCAACCTGGAGTTCGTCTCGGCGAACCCCACCGGGCCCATGCACCTCGGCGGCACCCGCTGGGCCGCGGTGGGAGACGCGCTGGGCCGGATCTTCGAGACGGTCGGCGCCGAGGTGACCCGGGAGTACTACTTCAACGACCACGGCGCGCAGATCGACCGCTTCGCGCGATCGCTGCTGGCCAGCGCGCGCGGGGCCGCGGCGCCCGAGGACGGGTACGGCGGGCAGTACATCGCCGAGATCGCCTCCGCGGTGCTCGCCCAGCGACCGGACACCCTGGGCCTGCCCGACCAGGAGGCCCAGGAGGTCTTCCGCGCGGTCGGGGTGCAGCTGATGTTCGACGAGATCAAGGCCACCCTGCACGACTTCGGGGTGGACTTCGACGTCTACTTCCACGAGAACAACCTGCACGAGTCGGGCGCCGTGGAGCGGGCCATCAAGCGCCTGACCGACATGGGCAACACCTACGAGCGCGACGGCGCGGTCTGGATCCGCACCGAGAAGTACGGCGACGACAAGGACCGGGTCATCGTCAAGTCCGACGGCGAGGGCGCCTACATCTCCGGGGACGCTGCCTACTACCTCGACAAGAAGGAGCGCGGGTTCGACCGCTGCCTGATCCTGCTCGGCGCCGACCACCACGGCTACGTCGCCCGGCTGATGGCGCTCTGCGCGGCCTTCGGCGACACCCCGGGCGAGGACCTCGAGGTGCTGATCGGGCAGATGGTGAACCTGCTCAGCGACGGAGAGCCGCTGCGGATGTCCAAGCGAGCGGGGACGGTCATCACCCTCGAGGACCTCGTGGAGCGGGTGGGGGTGGACGCCGCGAGGTACGCCATGGCCCGCTACACCTCGGACACCACCATCGACATCGACCTCGACCTGTGGTCGCGCCAGAGCAACGACAACCCGGTGTTCTACGTGCAGTACGCCCACGCCCGGCTCGCCTCGATCCTGCGCAACGCCGCCGACCTCGGCCTGGTCCCGGCCGAGGACTCGACGGGCTCGCCCGCCGGGGAGGACTTCGACGCGTCACTGCTCGTGGAGCCCAAGGAGGGCGACCTGCTGCGGGCGCTCGCGGACTTCCCGCGGGTGGTCGGCGCGGCGGCGCAGCTGCGGGAGCCGCACCGGGTCGCCCGCTACCTGGAGGACACCGCGTCGGCGTTCCACAAGTTCTACGACTCCTGCCGGGTGCTGCCGATGGGCGACGAGGAGCCGACCCCCCTGCACGGGGCCCGGCTCACTCTCGTCGCCGCCACCCGGGTGGTGCTCGCCAACGGTCTGCGGCTGCTCGGGGTGTCCGCCCCCGAGCGGATGTGACATGCGCGCCCACGAAGCCGGCTGGGCGCACGCCGAGGGAGCCCGCGGCCCCTCGTGGCTGCGGCCGCCCGCCGACGTGAACGTGCTGGTGCCGCTGCTCTGGTCCTCGACCGCCGCCAAGAACGCCGACGGCGCCCTGGAGGTCGGCGGCGTCGATGTGCGCCACCTGGTGGCCGAGCACGGTTCTCCCGCCTACGTCCTCGACGAGGCGGACTTCCGGTCCCGCGCGCGCGCCTTCGCCGAGGCCTTCGACGGCTACGACGTGTACTACGCCGGCAAGGCGTTCCTGTGCACGACGGTCGCCCGCTGGGTCGCCGAGGAGGGGCTGTGTCTCGACGTGTGCTCCGAGGGCGAGCTGACGGTGGCCCTGCGGGCCGGGTTCGACCCTGCGCGGATCGGTCACCACGGCAACAACAAGGGGATGCACGAGCTGCGCCGCTCCGTCGAGGCGGGGGTGGGCCGGATCGTGGTCGACTCCTTCACCGAGATCGACCGGCTGGCCGTCGTCGCCGCCGAGACCGGCCGCTCGGTGCGCGTGATGGTCCGGGTGACCGCCGGTGTCGAGGCGCACACCCACGAGTACATCGCCACCGCGCACGAGGACCAGAAGTTCGGCTTCTCGATCAGCTCCGGTGACGCCCTGTCCGCCGTACGCCGGGTGCAGGAGGCGTCCGGCCTCGAGCTGCTCGGCCTGCACAGCCACATCGGCTCGCAGATCTTCGACACCTCCGGCTTCGAGGTGGCCGCGCGTCGGGTGCTGGCGCTGCACGCCCGGGTCTCCGACGAGCTCGGGGTGACGATGCCGGAGCTCGACCTCGGCGGCGGGTTCGGGATCGCCTACACCACCCAGGACGACCCGTCGGACCCGGCGCAGCTCGCCACCGAGCTCACCAAGATCGTCGAGCACGAGTGCCGTGCCCTCGACGTGGTGGTTCCCCGGCTCTCCGTCGAGCCGGGCCGGGCGATCGTGGGCCCCGCCGTGTGCACGGTCTACGAGGTGGGCACGGTCAAGCGCGTCGACCTGGACGCCGGCGCCTCGCGCACCTATGTGTCTGTCGACGGCGGGATGAGCGACAACATCCGCACCGCGCTGTACGACGCCGACTACTCCTGCACGCTGGCCTCCCGGCACTCGGCGACACCGCCGGCGCTGTCCCGGGTGGTGGGCAGGCACTGCGAGGCGGGCGACATCGTGGTCAAGGACGAGTTCCTCCCCGGCGACGTTACGGAGGGCGACCTGGTGGCGGTGCCGGGCACGGGGGCGTACTGCCGGTCGATGGCCAGCAACTACAACCACGCACTTCGGCCGCCGGTGGTGGCGGTGCACGAGGGTGTGAGTTCCGTGGTCGTCCGCCGCGAGACGGAGGAAGATCTGTTGCGGACCGACGTAGGGGCCTGAGCATCTCAGGCACCGGACCGCGAACGCGGCACGAAGCACGAACCGGAGAGGATGACGCGGTGGACAGGCCCCCGACACACGCAGCCGACCGAGGGCCGCTGCGGCTGGCGCTGCTCGGGTGCGGCTCCGTGGGAAGCCAGGTGGTGCGGCTGCTGCGGCAGCACCGCGACGACCTCACGGCGAGGGTCGGGGCGCCGATCGAGCTGGTCGGGGTCGCGGTACGCCGTCCCGAGCTGCAGCGCGACGCCGAGGTGCCGCGGGAGCTGCTCACCACCGACGCCGAGGGGCTCGCGTCCCGCGAGGACGTCGACCTCGTCGTGGAGGTCATCGGGGGCATCGAGCCGGCGCGGTCGTTGATCCTGACCGCGCTCGAGAGCGGTGCGTCGGTGGTGACCGCCAACAAGGCGCTGCTCGCGGAGGACGGCGCCACCCTGTTCGCCGCTGCCGAGAAGGCCCAGCGCGACCTCTACTTCGAGGCGTCCGTGGCCGGCGCCATCCCGATCCTGCGGCCGCTGCGGGAGTCCCTGGCCGGCGACCAGGTGCGGCGGGTGCTCGGCATCGTCAACGGCACCACGAACTTCATCCTCGACAAGATGGACACCCTCGGCAGCGGCTTCGCCGAGGTGCTCGAGGAGGCCCAGGAGCTCGGGTACGCCGAGGCCGACCCGACCGCGGACATCGAGGGCTACGACGCCGCCGCGAAGGCCGCCATCCTGGCCAGTCTCGCGTTCCACACCCGCGTCACCGCCGCCGACGTGTACCGCGAGGGCATCACCGAGGTGAGTGCCGCCGATGTCGCGTCCGCGCGGGAGATGAACAGCGTGGTCAAGCTGCTCGCCATCTGCGAGCTGCGCGAAGGGCCCGGTGGCCCGGCGGTCTCCGCCCGCGTGCACCCGGCGATGATCCCGCGCTCGCATCCCCTGGCAAGCGTCCGTGAGGCGTTCAACGCCGTGTTCGTGGAGAGCGACGCCGCAGGTCAGCTGATGTTCTACGGGCCCGGCGCCGGGGGAGCGCCGACGGCGAGCGCGGTGCTCGGGGACCTGGTCACGGTCGCCCGCAACCGGCTCAACGACGTGCGCGGTGCCGGCGAGTCCGTCTACGCACAGTGCGAGGTGCTGCCGATGGGCGAGACCGAGACGCGCTATCACGTGGCGCTCGACGTCGACGACCGCGCCGGCGTGCTCGCCGCGGTCGCGCACACCTTCGCCGAGCACGGGGTGTCCATCCAGACTGTTCGCCAGGAGGGCAGGGGCAACGACGCGCAGCTCGTCGTGGTCTCGCACCGGGCCACGGACGCCGCACTCTCCGCGACCGTGGACGCGCTGCGCACCATGGACCTGGTGCACGAGGTGTCCTCGGTGATGCGGGTGGAGGGTGACCCGGAGTGAGTCTCGACAGGCTCGACGATGCGCACGGCGGGGTCGTGGGGGCCCAGGGCGTCCACCAGTGGCGCGGGGTCCTGGAGGAGTACGGCGACTGGTTGGACGTCCCCGACGGCACACCCACCATCACGCTGCGCGAGGGCGGCACGCCGCTGGTCCACAGCCCGTGGCTCTCCCGGCTGACCGGTGGGGAGGTGTGGCTGAAGGTCGAGGGCGACAACCCCACCGGGTCGTTCAAGGACCGCGGCATGACGGTCGCACTGTCGGTGGCCGTCGGCGCCGGGGCGGAGGCGGTGGTGTGCGCCTCGACCGGCAACACCTCCGCGTCGATGGCCGCCTACGGTGCGCGCGCCGGCGTGCAGCCGCTGGTGCTCGTGCCTCAGGGCAAGATCGCCGCGGGCAAGCTGGCGCAGGCGATCGTGCACGGCGCCCGGGTGATCATGGTGCGCGGCAACTTCGACGACTGCCTGCGCATCTCACGCGGGCTTGCCGAGAACTACCCGGTGGCGCTGGTCAACTCGGTCAACCCGATGCGCCTCGAGGGCCAGAAGACCGCCTCCTTCGAGATCGTCGACTTCCTCGGGGACGCCCCGGACGTGCATGTGCTGCCGGTCGGCAACGCCGGGAACATCTCCGCCTACTGGAAGGGCTACCTGGAGTACCAGAGGGCCGGGCGCAGCAGCCGGACTCCGCAGATGCTCGGCTGGCAGGCGGCGGGCGCAGCGCCGTTGGTGTCCGGCGTACCGGTGCCGGACCCGGAGACGGTGGCGTCTGCGATCCGGATCGGGAACCCCGCCTCGTGGCAGCTCGCCGCCACCGCTGCAGCGGACTCCGACGGGTGCTTCCGCGCGGTCACCGACGAGCAGATCCTTTCCGCCCAGCGGGAGCTCGCGTCCCGAGAGGGTGTCTTCGTGGAGCCCGCGTCGGCGGCAGGAGTGGCCGGGCTGGTCTCCGAGCTGGCCGGTGGCGCCGACCCCACGCGCTACGCGGGCAAGCGGCTCGTGGTGACGGTGACCGGGCACGGACTCAAGGACATCGACACCGCGCTCTCCACGTTCACCGACCTCGTGGACACCGTCGTGGACGCGGACGTGGACGCCGCGGCAGCCGCCGCGGAACTGCGGTGAGCGCTGCCGGCAGAGCTCGCCGGTGACCGACTTCGTCACCCACCCGGTCACGGTCTCCGTGCCGGCCACCAGTGCGAACCTGGGGCCGGGCTTCGACGCGCTGGGCCTCGCGCTCGAGCACCGTGACGTGGTCACGGCGCAGGTCATGGAGGGTTCCGGGGTCGAGATCAGCGTCCAGGGCAGGGGAGCGGGCGTCGTCCCCCTCGACGAGCGGCACCTGGTGCACCGTTCGCTGCGCGCGGGACTGGAGCTGATGGGCGTCGAGGTCCCGGCACTGCGGCTGCGCTGCCGCAACGTGATCCCCCACGCGCGCGGCCTGGGCTCGTCCTCGGCTGCCATCGTGGCGGGGATCTGTCTGGCGCGGGAGCTGGTGGTCGACGGGTCGGCCCTGGACGACCAGGCCGTGCTGGGGCTGGCCGCCGACCTCGAGGGACATGGCGACAACGTGGCGCCGGCGTTCCTCGGTGGCTTCGCTGTCGCCTATTCAGACGCCGGACGCTGTCGGGCCGTTCCGCTCCCGGTGCACGCGGACGTGCAGGTGGTGGTGCTGGTGCCGGGCGAGGGCGTCGAGACATCGGTCGCCCGGGCCCTGCTGCCCACGTCGGTGCCACACGGCGACGCCGCCTTCTCCGCCGGCCGGGCCGCCTTGTTGGTGGCGGCCCTCGGGCTGAGACCCGAGCTGCTGTTCGCGGCGACCGAGGACAGGCTGCACCAGCCCTACCGGGAGTCGGCCATGCCGGAGTCCCTGAGCCTGGTCCGGCGCCTGCGCTCCGACGGCCTCGCGGCCGTGGTGTCCGGCGCCGGGCCCAGCGTGCTGGTCTTCGCCGACGAGGGATCACGGGCGGCCGTGGCCGCGCACGCTCCCCGAGGATGGGAGTTCCTCACCGTGCCCATCGACCGCAGCGGAGCGCGGGTGCTGCCGGCGCACGAGGCCCTCCCGGGATAGGCGCCAGCGGGCGCACCGAGCACGCGCAGGTCTGGCGGTCGCAGCGGTGAGTAGTGCTAGTCTGCAGGTGCGCCGGTGTTCGTGATGCGTTCTCACGCATCTCCAGCAACACGCAGGTCGCACTCTCCCTCGCGTTCCCTTCTGCGACGACCCTCGGCCCACCGTGCGCGGCACCAGCCCGGGTCATCGCGACGGGACGCGACACACTGACGAGGCCGCCGGCCAACGCCGGAACGGCCCGATACGTGGGAAGGAACCTCACGTGACCGATACCACCGCAACGCCCGCTCCCGCCTCGTCGGGGGAGCCGGTCGGTCCGGCGTCCGGATCCGGCGGCGGGACGAGGCAGCGGCGCGGCTCCGGGCTCTCCGCGATGTTGCTGCCCGAGCTGAAGCAGATGGCGGGCGGCCTGGGCATCAAGGGCGTCGGCGCCATGCGGAAGAGCCAGCTCGTGGATGCCATCAAGGCTGCCCAGAGCGGCGCCCAGAGCGGCGGCCAGAGCGGCGGCCAGAGCGGCGGCCAGAATGGCGGCCAGAGCGGTGCCAGCGAGCCCGCCCAGCAGCCCCCGGCAGAGCCGCGTCGTGAGCCCGGCAGCCAGTCCGCCTCGAACGGACGGGCGGACGGCGCGTCGAACGGCGCTTCCGCCCGAGGCGACGCGGGAGCTGGCGACCGGCAGGACCGCCCGAGCCAGCCCCGGCAGGACCAGCCGAGCCAGACCCGGCAGGACCAGCCGAGCCAGACCCGGCAGGACCAGGACCGGCAGGACCGGCAGGACCGCCCGAGCCAGACCCGGCAGGACCAGGACCGGCAGGACCGGCAGGATCGTCCGAGCCAGACCAGGCCGGAGCGTCCGAGCCAGCCCCAGCAGGACCAGGACCGGCAGGAGCGCCCGAGCCAGCCCCAGCAGGACCATAACCGGCAGGACCAGAACCGGCAGGACCAGAACCGGCAGAACGACGAGGACGGCGGCCGTCGCAACCGTCGCCGCCGCGGTCGCGACCGCAACGACCGGACCGACAGGACGGACCGGAGCGAGCGCAGCGAGCGCATCGACCGCAGTCGCACCGATCGCGCGGGCGGCCGCAGCGAGCCGGACACGACCGTACTCGAGGACGACGTGCTGGTCCCGGCCGCCGGCATCCTCGACGTCCTGGACAACTACGCCTTCGTCCGCACCAGCGGGTACCTCCCCGGTTCCGACGACGTCTACGTGTCGCTGTCCATGGTGCGCAAGTACGGCCTGCGCCGCGGCGACGCCGTCATCGGCCAGGTGCGGCAGCCGCGTGAGGGCGACCGCAAGGAGAAGTTCAACCCGCTGGTCCGCATCGACACCATCAACGGCGCCGATCCCGAGACGGCCAGGCACCGGGTGGACTTCCAGAAGCTGACGCCGCTGTACGCCTCGCAGCGACTGCGGCTGGAGACCGACTCCACCAACCTGATCGGTCGGGTGATCGACATCGCGGCGCCGATCGGCAAGGGGCAGCGCGGCCTGATCGTGTCGCCGTCGAAGGCCGGCAAGACGATGATCATGCAGTCGATCGCCAACTCGATCACGACGAACAACCCCGAGTGTCACTTGATGGTGGTGCTGGTCGACGAGCGTCCGGAGGAGGTCACCGACTTCGAGCGGTCCGTCAAGGGGGAGGTCATCTCCTCCACCTTCGACCGCCCGGCCAGCGACCACACCGCGGTCGCGGAGCTGGCCATCGAGCGGGCGAAGCGGCTCGTCGAGCTGGGCCACGACGTGGTGGTGCTGCTCGACGGGATCACCCGGCTGGGGCGCGCGTACAACCTCTCGGCGCCCGCCAGCGGACGCATCCTCTCCGGTGGTGTCGACTCCGCGGCGCTCTACCCGCCCAAGCGCTTCTTCGGCGCCGCCCGCAACATCGAGGACGGCGGCTCGCTGACGATCCTGGCGACGGCCCTCATCGAGAGCGGCTCGAAGATGGACGAGGTGATCTTCGAGGAGTTCAAGGGCACCGGCAACATGGAGATCCGGCTGCGTCGCGACTTCGCGGACAAGCGCATCTTCCCCGCGATCGACGCCGTGCAGTCGGGGACGCGTCGGGAGGAGCTCCTGATGAGCAAGGAGGAGCTCTCCATCGTCTGGAAGCTGCGCAGGGTGCTGTCTGGCCTCGACAGCCAGCAGGCGCTCGAGCTGCTGCTGGAGCGACTGAAGAAGTCCTCGAGCAACATCGAGTTCCTCACCCAGGTGCAGAAGACGACTCCGACGGCCGGGAACGGCCGGGACGACTGACCAGGGAAGAAACTCGCCCGGCGCCCGGTTGACCTCCGTGCCGTCGGTGCTGGGTTTGTTGCTGGAGCACCGCTCCTGCCACACTGGACGGCTGGTTCCGGTTCACGTCCCCGACCGATCGGTGACGACCCGGCGACCGCATCCCTCGAGAGGAAACCATGAAGAAGAACGCTCACCCCGAGTACTCCGACACCCAGGTCACCTGCACCTGCGGCAACTCGTTCACGACGCGCAGCACCGTGAGCGGCAGCATCCACTCCGACGTCTGCTCGCAGTGCCACCCCTTCTACACCGGCAAGCAGAAGATCCTCGACACCGGCGGCCGGGTCGCACGGTTCGAGAAGCGCTACGCCGCTGCCCAGCAGGGCACCAAGAAGTAGCCGTGCCGCGCGCGCCGGCCCCTGCTCCTGCGGAGGCCGGCGTTTCGGCGTGGGCGACAGGATGGGAACGGTCGGGCAGGAGGAGGTGGGGCGATGTTCGAGGCGGTCGACGGCCTGGTGGCCGAGCACGCCGAGATCGAGCAGCGGCTCGCCGACCCGAGCATCCACGCGGACCAGGGACTGGCCAAGCGGCTCAACCAGCGGTACGCCGAGCTGTCGGCGATCGTGCGCACCTACGACGAGTGGCGACGGCTGGGCGGTGACATCGATGCCGCGCAGGAGCTCGCGGGCGAGGACGCCTCGTTCGCGGCGGAGGCCGAGCAGCTGACCGAGCAGCTGGCCGTGCGCCGGACCCTGGCGGAGGAGCGGCTGCGGCACCTGCTGGTGCCCCGTGACGCGGCGGACTCCAAGGATGCCCTGCTGGAGATCAAGTCCGGGGAGGGCGGCGAGGAGTCCGCCCTGTTCGCCGGCGACCTGCTGCGGATGTACTCCCGGTACGCCGAGCGCCGGGGCTGGCGCACCGAGCAGCTCGACGCCACCGAGTCGGACCTCGGCGGCTACAAGTCGGTGACGGTGGCGGTCAAGGCGACGTCGAGAGCACAGCACCGTGGGCCGGGGGAGACTCCCTATGCATTGCTCAAGTTCGAGGGCGGGGTGCACCGCGTGCAGCGCGTGCCGGTCACGGAGAGCCAGGGTCGCGTGCACACCTCGGCCGCTGGCGTGCTGGTGATGCCGGAGGCCGAGCCGGTCGACGTACAGGTGGAGGACAAGGACCTCCGCATCGACGTCTTCCGCTCCTCGGGACCGGGCGGGCAGTCGGTCAACACCACCGACTCCGCGGTGCGCATCACCCACCTTCCCACCGGGATCGTGGTCAGCTGCCAGAACGAGAAGAGCCAGCTGCAGAACCGCGAGCAGGCGCTGCGCATCCTGCGGGCTCGGCTCCTCCAGGCTGCCCAGGACTCCGCCGCCGCGGACGCCTCCGACGCGCGGCGCCTGCAGGTGCGCACGGTCGACCGGTCCGAGCGGATCCGCACCTACAACTACCCGGAGAACCGGATCTCGGACCACCGCACCGGGTACAAGTCCTACAACCTCGACGCGGTGCTCGACGGCGACCTCGACGACGTCGTCGACTCCTGTGTGCAGGCCGACCTCGCGGCGCGGCTGGACGCCCTCGAGCCCCAGTCGTGACCCGCACCTCGGTGCGGCGAGCCGCGGCGGTGCTCGCCGAGGCCGGGGTCGCCAGCCCCGAGTACGACGCCGCGGAGCTGCTCGCACACGTGCTGGGCACCTCCCGTTCGGCGCTGCCCCTCGTCGAAGGGCTCACGCCCGAGCAGTCCGAGGCGTACGACGTCCTGGTGGCTCGACGCGCCGCCCGGGAGCCGTTGCAGCACCTCACCGGCACGGCGGCGTTCCGGTACCTGGAGCTCGCCGTCGGCCCGGGGGTGTTCGTGCCGCGACCGGAGACCGAGCTGCTGGCCGGCTGGGCGGTGGACCGGGCGCAGGACGTCCACGCCACGGGGGAAGTGCCCGTGGTGGTCGACCTGTGCACCGGGTCGGGGGCGATCGCCCTGGCGGTGGCCTCCGAGGTCCCGGCTGCCGACGTGCACGCCGTGGAGCTCGAGGACGCGGCCCACGAGTGGGCCCGCCGCAACGTCGCCGCCTCGGGGGTCGACCTGCGCCACGGCGACATGGCCGACGCCTTCCCCGACCTCGACGGCCGCGTGCACGTGGTGGTGTGCAACCCGCCGTACATCCCGCTGGAGGCCTACGAGTCCGTCGCTCCCGAGGCCCGCGACCACGACCCTGCGCTCGCCCTGTTCTCCGGCCCCGACGGACTCGCCGCGATGCGCGTCCTCGAGCGGGTCGCTGCTCGACTGCTGCGGCCGGCGGGCTGGGTCGGCGCCGAGCACGCCGACGTGCAGGGGGCCGCGGCCCAGGCCGTCTTCACCGCGGCGGGGCGCTGGCGCGACGTGCGGGACCACACCGACCTGGCAGGTCGCGACCGGTTCCTGACTGCGCGACTGGCACGATGACCGGTGTGAAGGGCGTCGACCACCTCCCCGACGACGAGGGCGCGGCCACTCCCGCCCGCTTCGTGACCGCCGACGAGGAACAGCTCGAGGCGGGCCTGGCGAGAGCGGCCCTCGCTGTGCAGCGCGGGCAGCTGGTGGTGCTCCCCACCGACACCGTCTACGGCGTGGGTGCGGACGCTTTCGACCCGGAGGCGGTGCGCCGGCTGCTGGACGCCAAGGGCCGAGGCCGTGACATGCCGCCACCGGTGCTGGTGTCTGCGGCCACGACGCTGGACGCGCTGGCCGTCGCCGTGCCGCCCTACGCCCGGGCCCTCGTGCAGAAGCTGTGGCCGGGGCCGCTCACGCTGGTGTGCCGGCAGCAGCCGTCACTGCAGTGGGACCTCGGCGACACCCGGGGCACCGTGGCGGTGCGGATGCCCGACCACCACGTCGCCCTCGACCTGCTGTCCCGCACCGGCCCGATGGCAGTCAGCAGCGCCAACCGAAGTGGCATGGCCGCCGCGCTGGACGCCGACTCCGCCGAGGAGATGCTCGGCTCGTCGGTCGAGGTGATCCTCGACGGAGGGCCCTCCCCAGGCCCAGAGCCCTCGACGATCGTCGACGTCACGGGACCGCAGGGCCGCCTGCTGCGAGCGGGCGTCCTGGGCATCGACGTCCTGAACCAGGTGGTGGCGCACCTGGACACCGAGATCGCCGACGAGGGCTAGCCGCGCCGTGCGTGAGTACCTCACCGTCTTCCTGGTCGCCGCGGTGGTGACCTACCTGCTCGGCGTGGTGGCCCGTGAGGTGGCGCTGCGGACGGGGGCGGTGGCCCGGGTGCGCGATCGTGACGTGCATGCGGTCCCGATCCCCTACTTCGGCGGGGTCGCGATGCTCGGCGGCCTGGTGGCGGCCTACCTGGTGGCGCAACGGCTCCCGTTCCTGTCCCTCAGCGACGAGGTGGTCTTCCACGACTCCAGGGTGGTCCTGGTCGGAGGGGCGATGATCTGCCTCCTCGGCGTCCTCGACGACCTCTTCGAGCTCGACGCCCTCACCAAGCTCGGCGGCCAGGTCCTGGCGGCCGGCTTCCTGGTCGTCAACCAGGTGCAGTACTCCTCCTTCCAGCTCCCCGGCGGCATCCAGTTCAGCCTGGTCGGCGCCCAGGCGGCGCTGCTCAGCGTCTTCGTGGTGGTGTCCACCGTCAACGCCGTGAACTTCGTGGACGGGTTGGACGGGCTCGCGGCAGGAGTGGTGGGCATCGGGGCAGTGGCCTTCTTCGCGTTCGCCTACAACCTCGCCGACGCGAACAACGAGACGCTCGCGATCAGCGCGGCGCTGCTGTGCGCCGCGCTCGGCGGCGCCTGCGCGGGCTTCCTGCCCCACAACTTCTTCCCGGCCAGGATCTTCATGGGAGACTCCGGCTCCATGCTGATCGGCTTGGTGCTGTCCGGGTCCGCGCTGACCCTGACCGGGCAGTTCGCCGCCGTGGACATGAGCCAGGGGGTGGGTGGGTCGCAGGCCAGCCTGCTGCCCACCCTGCTGCCGATCGTGCTGCCGATCTCCATCCTGATCGTGCCGTTCGCCGACCTGGTGCTGGCGGTCATCCGGCGGACCCGCGCCGGTCGCTCGCCGTTCTCCCCGGACAAGCAGCACCTCCACCACCGGCTCCTGGAGATCGGCCACTCGCACCGCCGTGCGGTGCTGATCATGTGGCTGTGGGCCGGGCTGATCGCCTTCGGAGGCGTGCTCGCCAGCCTCTACGCGAGCCGCTTCACCCTGGTGCTGCTGGGCGCGTGGGTGGTCCTGACCGTGGCGCTGACGTTCACGGTGCCCCGCCTGCAGCGCCCCGCGGCCCGCGGCTGAGGCGTCCGGCTACGCACCACCCCCGACTTTGTGCTATTTTTCACAAGCGGCCCGAGGGCTGCCAGTGCCGTATCAGCTCGCGACACCGTCCTTGCCAGAACCACAGATCGGCCGCCGACATGACGACCGCACCGCCGCCCGGCGTACCGCCCCGGCCACCGGTGCGGGTCGTAGGGCCGGAGCTGGGTCTGGCCGGAGCGACCACCACCGTCGTCGCCCTGGCCACGATCGGCGTCGCCGCCGTGGTGTCGGGGCCCGCCGGTGCCGCGGGTGCAGCCATCGGCGCCGCGATGGTCCTCGTCTTCTTCGGCTTCGGCTCCGTGACCGTTGGTGCGGTTGCTGCCGTGAGCCCGGCGGCCTCGCTGCCGGTCGCCCTGCTCACCTACGTGCTGCAGGTGGTCGCCGTCGCGGTGACGTTCTCCGTGCTGCGCCGGTCCGGAGCGCTCGGGACGAGCGTGGAGGCGACCTGGGTGGCGGCGGCCCTGATCATCTCGACACTGGTGTGGTCGGCCGCCCATCTCCGTGCCGCGACGCGGCCACGGGCGAGTGCGTGATGACCGTGTGCTGCTGCTATCGTCCGGTGCGCGATGATGCAGCACGAGCAGCGGGCCCCCCGACCGCAGGGCGGGGACCCCTGGCACGCCGTGGGCTACCTCGCCTCCGGGGTCGGCGTCTACGGCTTCGTGGGGTGGTTGGCGGATCGGTGGCTCGGGACCGCGTTCCTGGTCGCCGTCGGTGTCATCGTCGGCGCGGGCCTGGGGCTCTACCTGACCTGGAACCGTTTCAACCGTCCGTCGGCAGGGGACGGAGAGGTCACCTAGTGCGAGTGCCGCGACGAGTGCCGGAACAGGAGACGCAGTGAATGCCACAGGGCTGACGGTCGTCCGGGCCGAGGGCTTCGTGCCTCCGGGTCCGGCCGACTTCGACCTGCCTCCCATCGGGCCGGACCGCACGTTCGAGATGTTCGGGCAGTCGTTCTACCTCGGCGTCACCAAGCCGATGCTGCAGGTGGTCATCGCAGCCGTCCTGGTGTTCGTCTTCTTCTACGTGGCCTCACGGCGGGCCGCCATGGTGCCGGGCAAGCTGCAGTACGTCGCCGAGGGCGGCTACGGGTTCGTGCGCAACAGCATGGGCCGCGACATCATCGGCAGCCCGCAGTTCCAGCGCTACGTGCCGTACCTGTTCGCGCTGTTCTTCTTCGTCCTCATCAACAACCTGTTCGCCACCGTCCCGTTCATCCAGTTCCCGACGTTCTCGCGCTCGGGCATGGTCTACGGGCTCGCGCTGCTCAGCTGGATCATCTACAACGCCGCCGGCATCGCCAAGCACGGCTTCGGCGGCTACCTGAAGCTGCAGACCGTGCCGGCAGGCATCCGCGGCCCGATGCTGCTGCTGCTGGTCCCGCTGGAGTTCATGTCCAACATCATCGTGCGGCCGGTCACCCTGGCCCTGCGGCTCTTCGCCAACATGTTCGCCGGGCACCTGCTGCTGATCCTGTTCGCGCTCGGTGGCGAGTACCTCCTGCTGCACGGGTCCGCACTGGTCAAGCCGGTCGGCATCATCGCCTGGCTGCTGTTCATCGCGATCGCGTTCCTGGAGATGCTGATCCAGTTCCTGCAGGCCTACGTCTTCGTCCTCCTCAATGCCATGTACATCTCCGGTGCCGTCGCGGACGAGCACTGAGGGACCAGGGAAACAACCGAAAGGAACAGCCGTGGAAGGCTCACTCAACATGGTCGGGTACGGCCTCGCCGCCATCGGGCCGGGGGTAGGCATCGGGCTCATCTTCGCCGCCTACATCAACGGTGTGGCGCGCCAGCCCGAGGCGCAGTCGCGCCTGCAGACCATCGCCATCCTGGGCTTCGCGCTCGCCGAGGCACTGGCCATCATCGGCATCGCCCTGGCCTTCGTCCTCTGACCCACCCCATCGACGAAGGACGCGGACCATGAACCCGATCACGCTGGCCGCCGAGGCCGAGGAGCACGGGCTCAACCCCCTGCTGCCGCACCTGGCGGAGATCATCCTCTCCCTGGTCGTCTTCGGGCTGCTGTTCCTCGCGCTCAGGAAGTGGGTCGTCCCCAACTTCGAGAAGACCTTCGCCGCCCGCACGACCGCCATCGAGGGCGGCCTGCAGGCCGCCGAGACCAAGCAGGCCGAGGCGGACGCCCGGCTCGCAGAGCTCGAGAAGCAGCTCGGCGACGCCCGGCACGAGGCGGCGCGCATCCGCGAGGAGGCCCGCGAGCAGGGGGCCGTCATCATCGCCGAGATGCGGGAGCAGGCCCAGGTGGAGTCCGCCCGGATCGTCGAGCACGCCCACAACCAGATCGAGGCCGAGCGCCAGCAGGCGGTCACCTCGTTGCGTGCCGAGGTGGGCTCGCTGGCCACCTCCCTGGCCGGACGGATCGTCGGCGAGTCGCTGGACGACGAGGCGCGCCAGAGCCGGGTGGTCGACCGCTTCCTGGCCGACCTCGAGGCGCACGACAGCAACGGAAGCAGGTCTCGCTGATGCGAGGCGCGTCCGCCCACTCGCAGGCCGCGCTGGTCGACGAGCTCACCCCGGCCTCGGGCATCCTGCCCACCGTGGCGCGGTGGGCCTCCAAGCTCACCGGCGGGTCGGACGACGGCGCGGACGCGGCCCGGCTGGCCGACGACCTGTTCGGGGTCGCCGACGTGCTGCGCCGCGAGGCGAGCCTCCGCCGGACCGTGACCGACGCGTCCCTGCCGGCGGACGCCAAGGCGGGTCTGGTGCGCCAGATCTTCGGGGAGGCGCTGGACTCCGACTCCCTCGACGTGGTCATCTCCGCGGTCGGGCACCGGTGGACCGCGCCGCGCGACCTCGCCGACGCCCTCGAGCACCTCGGTGTGGTCGCCGTCGTCAAGGGAGCCGAGCAGCGCGACGAGGCCGATGCGCTGGAGGACGAGCTGTTCGCCTTCTCACGGATCGTCGCCGACAACCCCGAGCTGCGAGACGCTCTCTCGGACCCTGCCCGCTCCGTGGCCGACAAGCAGGCGCTGGTGCGCGGGCTCCTGGAGGGCAAGGCGGCCGCCGCGACGATCAGGCTCGCCCAGCAGTCCGTGGTCGGCACCCACCGCACCGTGGCCCTGGCGGTCGAGGACTACCAGAAGGTGGCAGCCGAGCACCGCCACCGGCTCACCGCCACCGTCCGCGTCGCGCGTCCGCTGGCCGAGCAGGACGCCAGGCGCCTCGCCGAGGCCCTCGAGCGCCAGTACGGCCGTCCCGTGCACGTCAACGAGCTCGTGGATCCCGAGGTCCTCGGGGGCATCCGCGTGGAGATCGGCGACGACGTCATCGACGGCACCGTGTCGAGCCGGCTGAACGAGGCTCGCCGTCGGTTGGCCGGCTGACGCGCAGCGCGCATCATGGCAGCAGACGAGCACACACGACACCCGCACCGATCAGCACCACCCCGGACGACCCAGACACACCCAGACAGCCAGGAAGCAGGGACACAATGACGGAGCTTTCGATCCGTCCGGACGAGATCCGGGACGCACTGCAGCGCTTCGTGTCGGACTACAAGCCCGAGACGGCCAGCCGCGAGGAGGTCGGCACGGTCGCCGAGGCCGGCGACGGCATCGCCCGGGTCGCCGGGCTCCCGTCGGCGATGGCCAACGAGCTGCTGGAGTTCGAGGACGGCACCCTCGGCCTCGCCCTGAACCTGGACACCCGCGAGATCGGCGTCGTCATCCTCGGTGAGTTCGGCGGGATCGAGGAGGGCCAGACGGTCCGCCGCACCGGGGAGGTCCTCTCGGTGCCGGTCGGCGACGGCTACCTCGGCCGCGTGGTCGACCCGCTCGGCAACGCCATCGACGGTCTCGGCGAGGTGGCCACCGATGGCCGCCGGGCCCTGGAGCTGCAGGCGCCGGGCGTGATGATGCGCAAGTCGGTGCACGAGCCGTTGGCGACCGGCATCAAGGCCATCGACGCCCTGACCCCGATCGGGCGCGGCCAGCGCCAGCTGATCATCGGGGACCGGGCGACCGGCAAGAGCACCATCGCCATCGACACGATCATCAACCAGAAGCAGAACTGGGAGTCCGGCGACCCGGAGAAGCAGGTCCGCTGCATCTACGTCGCCATCGGGCAGAAGGGCTCCACGATCGCCGCGGTGCGCGGTGCGCTCGAGGAGTCCGGAGCCTTGGAGTACACCACGATCGTGGCGTCCCCGGCCTCGGACTCGGCCGGCTTCAAGTACCTCGCCCCCTACACCGGGTCGGCGATCGGCCAGCACTGGATGTACGCCGGCAAGCACGTGCTGATCGTGTTCGACGACCTGACCAAGCAGGCCGAGGCCTACCGCGCCGTCTCGTTGCTGCTGCGCCGTCCCCCGGGCCGCGAGGCCTACCCAGGTGACGTCTTCTACCTGCACAGCCGGCTCCTCGAGCGCTGCGCGAAGCTCTCCGACGAGCTCGGCGCCGGCTCCATGACGGGCCTCCCGTTCGTGGAGACCAAGGCCAACGACGTGTCGGCGTACATCCCGACCAACGTCATCTCGATCACCGACGGTCAGATCTTCCTGCAGTCGGACCTGTTCGCGGCCAACCAACGCCCCGCGATCGACGTCGGCGTCTCGGTGTCCCGGGTGGGCGGTGCGGCGATGACCAAGGCCATGAAGGCGGTCACCGGCTCGCTCAAGGTCGACCTGGCGCAGTTCCGCGCCATGGAGGCGTTCGCGATGTTCGCCTCCGACCTCGACGCGGCCTCACGCCAGCAGCTCGACCGCGGCCAGCGGCTGATGGCGCTCCTGCGCCAGCCGGCCTACTCGCCCTACCCGGTCGACGAGATGACCGCGTCGCTGTGGCTGGGGACCACCGGTCGTCTGGACAAGGTGCCCGTCGACGACGTGCTGCGCTTCGAGTCCGAGTTCCTGGACTACCTGCGCCGCTCGCACGACGGCATCCTGTCCACGATCCGGGAGAGCGGGCAGTTCACCGACGACACGTCCTCCTCCCTCGAGAGCGCCTACGACTCGTTCCTCGACCAGTTCGAGACCTCCGACGGTGAGTCGATCAAGGCCGGCCACGAGGAGCACGAGGCCCTCGAGGACGAGGACGTCGAGCAGGAGCAGATCGTCCGGCAGAAGCGGGGCTGACCAGATGGCCGTATCGCTGCGTGAGTACCGGGCGCGGATCAAGTCGACGGAGTCGATGAAGAAGATCACGCGCGCCATGGAGCTCATCGCCGCGTCGCGCATCATCAAGGCCCAGCAGCGTGCGCAGGCTGCCGCGCCGTACGCCCGCGAGCTCACCCGGGCGGTGTCTGCGGTCGCCACCTTCTCCAACGTGGAGCACGCCCTCACCACGGAGCCGGAGAATCCGCAGCGGGCCGCGGTGCTCATCGTGACGAGCGACCGCGGCCTTGCCGGGGCGTACTCCTCCAGTGTCCTGAAGGAGTCCGAGCGGCTCGCCGCGAAGCTGCACGACGAGGGCAAGGAGGTGTCGACCTACGTCACCGGGCGCAAGGGCGTCGGCTACATGACCTTCCGCCGGCGCGACATCGTGCAGAGCTGGACCGGCTTCTCCGACCAGCCGACCTACGACGTCGCGCACGAGATCGGGGAGGCCCTCATCACCGCGTTCGTGGCTGGTGAGGACCGGCCCGAGGTGCAGCTGCCCGAAGGCGCCTTCCCGGTCGACGAGGTGCACGTGGTCTACACCCGGTTCAAGTCGATGCTCACCCAGGAGCCGACCGCGATCAGGCTGCTGCCGCTCGAGGTCGTCGAGGGCGCGGGGGAGACCGAGGGCGGCGACATCCTGCCGCTCTACGAGTTCGAGCCCTCCGCCAACGAAGTGCTCGACTCGCTGCTGCCGCGCTACGTGCAGAGCCGGATCTACTTCGCGCTGCTGCAGGCGGCCGCCTCCGAGCTGGCCGCCCGCCAGCGAGCGATGAAGTCGGCCACCGACAACGCGGAAGAGCTGATCAAGAAGTACACCCGGACGGCCAACCAGGCCCGTCAGGCCGGGATCACCCAGGAAATCAGCGAGATCGTCGGTGGCGTCAACGCGCTCGCCGACGCCAACGCCGGGAGTGAGTGAGAGAGATGACTGCCACCACGGAAGAGCGCGGGACCACGAACTCCAAGGGCGGGGTCGGGCGCATCGCACGCGTGACCGGACCCGTCGTCGACATCGAGTTCCCTGCGGACTCGATGCCCGACATGTACAACATGCTGACCACCGAGCTCGAGCTCGGGGGTGAGCAGCGCACGCTCACCATGGAGGTCGCGCTGCACATCGGTGACGGCATGGTGCGGGCCATCTCGATGCAGCCCACCGACGGACTGGTGCGCGGCACCGCCGTGCAGGACAGCGGCGGGCCGATCACGGTGCCCGTCGGCGATGTGACGAAGGGTCACGTCTTCAACGCCCTCGGCGACGTGCTGAACCTCACCGAGGGGGAGACCTACGAGGTCACTGAGCGCTGGGGGATCCACCGCCAGGCTCCCGCCTTCGACCAGCTCGAGTCCAAGACCGAGATGTTCGAGACCGGCATCAAGGTCATCGACCTGCTCACGCCGTACGTCCAGGGCGGCAAGATCGGCCTGTTCGGCGGCGCCGGGGTCGGCAAGACCGTGCTCATCCAGGAGATGATCGCCCGCGTCGCCAAGGACCACGGCGGTGTGTCGGTCTTCGCCGGGGTCGGCGAGCGCACCCGCGAGGGCAACGACCTGATCGCCGAGATGGACGAGGCCGGCGTGATCGGCCAGACCGCGCTGGTGTTCGGCCAGATGGACGAGCCGCCGGGGACCCGCCTGCGGGTCGCGCTGTCCGCGCTGACCATGGCGGAGTACTTCCGCGACGTGCAGAGCCAGGACGTGCTGCTGTTCATCGACAACATCTTCCGGTTCACCCAGGCCGGGTCCGAGGTCTCCACGCTGCTGGGCCGGATGCCCTCCGCGGTGGGCTACCAGCCCAACCTCGCCGACGAGATGGGGGCCCTGCAGGAGCGGATCACCTCCACCCGCGGCCACTCGATCACCTCGATGCAGGCGATCTACGTGCCCGCTGACGACTACACTGACCCGGCGCCGGCGACCACCTTCGCGCACCTCGACGCCACCACCGAGCTGTCGCGTGAGATCGCCTCACTGGGCATCTACCCGGCCGTCGACCCGCTGACGTCCACCTCGCGCATCCTGGACGCGAACTACATCGGGGAGGACCACTACAAGACGGCGGTCCGGATCAAGCAGATCCTGCAGCGCAACAAGGAGCTGCAGGACATCATCGCTATCCTGGGCGTCGACGAGCTGTCCGAGGAGGACAAGGTCATCGTCTCCCGGGCTCGCCGCATCCAGCGGTTCCTGTCGCAGAACACCTACGTCGCCAAGCAGTTCACCGGCAGCGAGGGCTCCACGGTGCCCATCGCCGACACCATCGAGGCGTTCACCAAGATCGCCGACGGTGACTACGACCATGTCGCCGAGCAGGCGTTCTTCATGTGCGGCGGACTCGACGATGTCGAGCGCCGGTGGGACGAGATCCAGAAGAGCCTGTGAGGAGCCCGCGTGAGTGACGACCTGATGCAGGTGGAGCTGGTGGCGGCGGACCGCCTGGTGTGGTCCGGCCGCGCCCGGTCGGTCACCGCCCGCACCACCGAGGGGGACGTGGGAATCCTGCCCCACCACGCGCCGCTCCTCGCGGTGATGGTGCACGGGGTGGTCGACGTGGTGACCGAGGACGGCGAGTCCTGGGTGGCTGCGGTCGACTCCGGGTTCCTCTCGGTCGCCAACAACCTCATCTCGATCCTCTCCGAGCACGCGCGGATGTCGCACGAGATCGACCTGGAGAAGGCCAGGACGGACCTGGAGCGGACCCGGGCCGAGGGCGCCGACGACACCGACGCCGAGCAGCGGCTGGCTGCGGCCTGGGCGGACGCGCAGGTGCGGGCCGCCGAGCGGGCACCCTGACCCCCGACCGGACGGCCGAGCGGTTCCTCGGCGACGGGCGCTGAGGAGCGGAGGACCTCGATGCCGTTGTGGCAGCTGCTGGTCGACTGCTCCGGCCTGCTCCTGCTGCTGCTGCTCCTCTACGCGATCGCGCTGGTGGTACGCCGGCGGTGGATCTCCCGCAACGGCGGCACCTTCGAGTTCAGCGTCCGCGTCCGGTCGGCGCGGGCCGGACGCGGCTGGCTCCTGGGAGTGGCCCGCTACACCGCCGACGGCCTCGAGTGGTTCCGCATCTTCTCTCTCGCTCCGCGGCCGCGGTTCACCTACCGGCGCTCCGACCTCGCCTACGTCGGTCGCCGCGAGCCCGAGGGACCGGAGGCCTACTCGCTGTACTCCGGGCACATCGTGGTCACCTGCCGCACGCCGGAGGGGCTGCTCGAGGTGGCGATGAGCCCCGACGCCCTGACCGGCTTCCTGGCGTGGCTGGAGTCCGCG
Source organism: Nocardioidaceae bacterium (assembly GCA_035634095.1). GTDB lineage: Bacteria > Actinomycetota > Actinomycetes > Propionibacteriales > Nocardioidaceae > Nocardioides_B. Next base: position 67,663 of record DASQDP010000078.1, read on the forward strand.
CCCCCCGGCCGTCGGCTGGCCCGCTGACCGGGTCAGCGGTCGCCGCCCGGCTTCCACAGCACGTCGCCGGCCGCCCGGTTGGCGTGCCGGGCCAGGATGAACAGCAGGTCCGAGAGCCGGTTGAGGTAGGTCAGCGCCAGCACGTTCATGGAGTCGGCGTAGACCTCGTGGGCAGCCCAGCCGGACCGCTCCGCACGCCGTACGACGGTCCGGGCGACGTGCAGGTGCGCGGCCGCCGGGGTGCCGCCGTTGAGGATGAACGAGCGCAGCTTCGAGAGCCCCTCGTTGTAGGCGTCGCACGCCGCCTCGAGCCGGTCGACGTAGGCCTGCTCGATGCGCAGCGGGGGGAACTCCGGGGCCTCGACGACCGGGGTGCACAGATCCGCACCCACGTCGAACAGCTCGTTCTGCACGGTGGTGAGCAGCCGCACCACGTCCTCGTCCAGGCCGCCCACACTGAGCGCGACCCCGAGGTGCGCGTTGGCCTCGTCGACGTCGGCGTAGGCGCGCAGCCGCGGGTCGGTCTTCGCAGTCACGCTCATGTCCCCGAGGCGCGTCTCGCCGCTGTCGCCGGTGCGGGTGTAGATGCGGGTGAGGTTGACCATGCCGGCCAGCCTAGTGCGCCCCGGCACGTGCCGGGACGGGTCGCTCAGGCCCCGAGCGCGCGCCAGGTGCGGCGGCCCACCACCCCTGTCACGGGCAGGTGGTGACGGCGCTGGAACCGCTTCACCGCCGCCCGGGTCACGGGGCCGAACCGGCCGTCCGCGGTGACGCCGAGCCGCCGCTGCAGGGCCGCGACGGCCGGGCGGTGCGCCCCCATCCGCAGGGTGATCCCCCGGTAGCGGGTGAGCTCGGGGTGCCGGCCCGGGGACGTGGCGCTCTTGCCGGGGACCGGGACCGGAGCGGCTCGCAGCAGCGCCCGCCAGGTGGGGGCGTCGACGACACCGGTGACCGGCACCGAGTGGCTCCCCTGCCAGGAGCCGACCGCGGCTGAGGTGAGCGCGCCGAAGATGCCGTCCACCCCTGCGCCGACCGCCCGCTGCACCGCTGCCACCACCGGCCCGGTGTCGCCGCGACCCAGGACCATGCCGGAGTAGGTCGTCAGCGTCCGGGTCAGGGCGGAGGCAGACGCCGGAGCGGTGACCCTCGGGTAGCCGGGGCAGGCCGTGGAGCGGGCGGAGACGTACGGCGCCGCCCAGTTCAGGCCGCGCTCGCGGCAGGGACCGTAGTCGCGTGGGGCGACGTCGCCGCTCCAGAACGACGTGCGGCCCATCGCCCCCTCCCAGGACAGCGAGATGTGGATGTGGTCGCGGTGGCAGGTGGTGTCGTAGGCCCGCGACGTGCGGCCCGAGCAGCCCATGTACGACCGCCACCCCTCGGCCGCCCGGTAGGAGCCCCAGATCCGGTTGTTCCAGATCACGTACATGACCCCCAGCCTGCGCGCGTTCGCATAGCGGTTGCCGGCCGCGTCACGGGCGAAGAGCCAGGACAGCACGGCCTCGGCGTCCGCCCTCTCCCGCGCCACCCGCACGTCGCGGAACCAGTCGAGCGCGCGACCGTCGTAGTGCTCGCTGGTGGGGAGCGGGTCGGTGCCGCACGTCCGGTCGATGCCGTAGCTGGAGCCCTGGTAGGTGCTGCGCAGCAGGTCGCCGAGGGCGGTGGCGCCCGGCTTGGCGTGCGGGTCGCAGGAGTTCGCGGCCACGTACCCGGCCAGGTCCTCGATATCGGCGGGCAGGCCGCCCGGCACGCCCGGCACGGGGGCAGCGGCGATCCGGGTCGGCTGCTCCGCCCGGAACGGGGCCGGGCCGCTCGCACCGGAGGCTGCGGCTGTGGCACCGACGGCCGGCAGAGCCGCCACGGACAGGGCCGTCAGGGCGGTGACCAGCGGAACGGCGTGCCGCCGGAGACCGGGCGAGCCTGGCAGGAAGGTCAACGGGACTCCAGAAGGGGGTGACGGATCGTCCTCGGGGCAAGGAACCGTCTGGAGTGTCGGGCGCAGCAGGGGCGGACTGTAGGGCGCGAGGGTCGGCGTCGCGAGATTGTTACCGCGACTCGGGCCAAGAACAACTGCAGGCGCTCCCTGCTCCTGCATAGTGACCGGATGCGCATGAGCACCAGCGGGGCGACGATGCGGCTCAGCGGCCCGTTCGACGGGCGGTCGACGGCGGAGGTGCGTGACGCCCTTCATGGCCTGATGGACCGACACGACGACGTGGTCGTGGACATGTCCGAGGTGGAGGCGATCGACGCCACCGCGCTGCGCCTGCTCGCGGCCGCGACAGCGGTGATGGAGCGCGAGGGACGCAACCTCGTGCTCCGCGGGTGCAGCCCGTCGCTGCGCCGCGTCATCGCGGTCACCCGGCTGCGACGATGCCTGTCCCTCGAGCGCAGCCCGGCTCCGGTGTGACCGCCTGACCCGTTGCCCCCGCTGGCTATCGTCGGCAGAGGCGTGACGGGTCGGTGCGGGAGGTGGAGTGCGCAGGCGTGCAGCAGCGCTCCTCCTGGTGGCCGCCCTACTCTCAGGGTGCGACAGGGGCGCGCCGGCCGAGCGACCGGCTCCGGGGCCTGCGCCGACCGTGGGGGGCCCGACGCCGCCGCGGCACGCCGCGCCACGGCACGGGATGGACGAGATCGAGCGGACCGTCGCGGGCCGGCTCGCCGATCAGGTCGCGGCGCAGGGCCTGAGACTGACCTACGTCGACTGCCCGCGCTGGGACGGGACGGTGCCCGGCCGGATGGCGTGCCGGGCCTACCTCGACGGGCTGGTGACCATGGTGCAGGTGCGGTTGACCGCCGCGCCGCGGTCCACGGTCGGGTTCGACGCCCGGCTCGACGGCGGCCTGGTCGCCACCCGCAACCTGGAGCGGACCCTGGCGGAGCGCGGTTGGCCCGACGTCGACTGTGGAGCGCTGCCGGCCTACCCCGCGCACGTGGGTGACGCGATCGTGTGCCGGGTGCGCCGCGGCGGCGCGGACAAGTACGTCGTGGCCACCGTGAGCAGCCGGTCCGGTGAGGTGCGGATCGACGACTATCACGGGTCGGCAGCCACGGAGTAGGGCACACTCGGGGGATGGCACGCGTGATCGTCGTGGGCGCGGGTGTTGTCGGGCTCAGTTGTGCCATGCGGCTCCTGGAAGCCGGCCACGACGTCGACGTGGTGGCCCGCGACCTGCCCCTGGAGACGACGTCCGCGGTGGCCGCGGCGCTCTGGTACCCCTACCGCGCCTACCCCTACGAGCTGGTGACGGGCTGGTCGCGCACCAGCTACGCGGAGTTCGAGGAGCTCGCGGGACACGACGGCACCGGCGTGCGGCTGCTGCCCGGGACCGAGCTGCACCGGACCGCGCGGACCGACCCCTGGTGGCGGTCGGCGGTGCCGGCGCTCGCCCGGGTAGAGCCCTCGGCCGCGCCGTACGTCGACGGCTGGACGTTCGTGGCGCCCGTCGTCGAGATGCCGGCGTACCTGTCGTGGCTGGTCACCCGCATCGAGGGGCTCGGCGGCACCCTGACCCGGATGGCGCTGTCCGCGCTGCCGGACAGCGCGGAGGTGGTCGTCGACGCCACCGGGCTCGGCGCACGCCTGATGGCAGACGACGCGTCGGTGGTCCCGGTCCGCGGGCAGGTGGTGTACGTCGAGCAGGTGGGCCTGGACCGCTGGTGGCTGGACGGCTCCGTGCCGGTCTACGTGGTGCCCCGGTCCGGCGACATCGTCGTGGGGGGCACCGACGAGGAGGGCGAGTGGGACCGCCGCCCGGACCCGGACGTCGCGAAGCAGATCCTCGAGCGGGCGGTCGAGCTGGTGCCGGAGCTGGCCGGCGCGGCCGTCCTGGCGTCTCGGGTGGGGCTCCGGCCGGCGCGCCCGGAGGTCCGTCTCGACGTGGAGCAGCGGGGGAGCACCCGGGTGGTGCACTGCTACGGCCACGGCGGTGCCGGCGTCACCCTGTCCTGGGGCTGCGCCGACGAGGTGGCGCGGCTCGTCGGTCCGTCGGCGTGAGCTCGCTCTCCAGCGGCCGCACGGCGACGACCGCGTCGAGGTCGATCGGGCCGTAGACGTGCGGGAAGGACTGGTCGGCGCCGTCGACCTGCTCGGTGCGCCACGGCGAGCCGAGCAGGTCCGTCTCCACCTCCAGCAGGACGAGGTCGGCCACGCCGGTGAAGTACCGCTCCCGGACGCCCTCGACCTGGTGCTCGGCGGCGCAGTGGATGTAGCCCTCCTGCGCCAGGGTCCGTCCCCGCGTCGACACCGTGTAGCTCCCGGCGCGCTGGGCGGCCGTCCACTCGGCGCCGGTGGTGAGGTGGAAGACCCGCATCAGAACAGCCGCTGGGAGGGGTCGTCCATCCCGCGCAGCGCGTCGTAGTCCACGACGGCGCACGCGATGCCACGGTCGGACGCCAGCACCCGGGCCTGCGGCTTGATCTCCTGGGCCGCGAAGATCCCGCGCACCGGGCGCAGCTGCGGGTCGCGGTTGAGCAGCTCGAGGTAGCGGGACAGCTGCTCGACGCCGTCGATCTCCCCGCGCCGCTTGATCTCCACCGCGACCGACCGGCCGCCCTGGTCCCGGCACATCAGGTCGACCGGCCCGATGGCGGTGGGGTACTCACGGCGCACCAGGGTCAGCCCCTCGGCCAGCGTCGCGGGGTGGTCGGCCAGCAGCTCCTGCAGGTGCTTCTCGACCCCGTCCTTGCGCAGCCCGGGGTCCACGCCGAGGTTGTGGTCGCTGTCGTGCAGCACCTCCTCGAGCAGGATCCGCAGGGTGTCGCCCTCCTTGCCGGTGACCAGCCACTCCGCTACGCCGTCCTCGCTGTGCCCCTCGACGACCGAGCACGGCGGGGACATCCAGTTGAGCGGCTTGTAGGATCCACCGTCCGAGTGCACCAGCACCGACCCGTCGTTCTTCACCATGACCAGCCGGGTCGCCATCGGCAGGTGGGCGGTCAGCCGCCCCGCGTCGTCCACCTGGCACCGCGCGACGACGAGTCTCACGGCGGGCAATCTACCAACGACGGGGAGGCGTGCCGGTGAGCGACCGGGTCGAGCTGTACGAGGGCCGGGAGCACGTCGTACGCCGGGTGACGGGGTCCGCGGCGACCAAGCCCTACCGGTGTCCGGGCTGCTCGCAGACGATCCGCGCCGCCACCCCGCACACGGTGGCGTGGCCGGTGCTGCCCTCGACGTTCAGCTCCACCGCGACCGGCCCCGACGAGCGGCGGCACTGGCACACCACGTGCTGGGCCGCGCGCGACCGGCGCTGACCTGATCGGCGAGGATGGGGACCATGGCTGTCATCCGCGCGAACTCGGTGCTCCCGGCACGACGCGAGCCGATCACCCTGCACACCGCGGACGGGCTGTCGCTCGTCGGGGAGCTGGCGCTGCCCGTGGACCGGGACCCGGTCGCCACGATCGTCTGCCTGCACCCGCTGCCCACGCACGGCGGGATGATGGACAGTCACGTGCTGCGCAAGGCGGCGTTCCGGCTGCCCGCCCTGGCCGGCCTGGCGGTGCTGCGCTTCAACACCCGCGGGACCTCCAGCCTGCAGGGCACCAGCGAGGGCGCCTTCGACGAGGCGGTCGGTGAGCGCTACGACGTGGCCGCTGCCATCGAGTACGTCGAGTTCGCCGACCTGCCCCGGATCTGGGTCGTGGGCTGGTCGTTCGGCACCGACCTGGCGCTGATGCACGCCGACGACGCGGCTGTGCTGGGCCTGGTCCTGTTGTCCCCTCCGCTGCGGTACACCACCCAGGAGCACCTGGCCGCCTGGGCCGCGAACGGCAAGCCCCTGACGGCCCTGGTGCCCGAGCACGACGACTTCCTGCAGCCGCCCGAGGCCCGGGAACGCTTCGCCGCGGTGCGGCAGGCGGAGGTGGTGGGCGTCGAGGGCGCCAAGCACCTGTGGGTGGGTGACGCGGAGAAGGTGCTGGACCTCGTCGTGGAGCGGGTCGCCCCGTCGGTCGAGGTGCCGCTTCCGCGGGAGTGGGACGGGCCGATGGAGACCGCCGACCCGTCCGCCTACGCCTGACCCCTGCTACCTGGCGGCCTGGCGCGGGAGCAGCACCTCCCGGGTCAGCAGGACCAGCGCCGCCGCGGTCGGGATCGCCAGCAGCGCGCCGACGACCCCGAGCAGCGAGGCACCCACCAGGGCGGCGATCACGATCAGCGAGCCCGGCAGGTCGACCGAGCGGCCCATCACCCGTGGGTAGATGAAGTAGTTCTCCAGCTGCTGGTAGAGCACGTAGAAGATCAGGCAGTAGAGCCCGATCTGCGGGTCCACCGCGACGCCGATGGCGGTCACCACCACGGCGCCCAGCGTGGCGCCGATCATCGGGATGATGTCCAGGACCGTCACCACGGCGGCCAGCGCGACGGCGTACTGGTTGAGCCCGACGGCGAACAGGAAGATCAGCGAGCTGATCCCGGCCGCCATCGCGACCAGGAACGCGCCGGAGACGTAGGCGCCCACGCTCTGCAGGATCCGGTCGCCGAGGTCGGTGACCCGCTCGCGGCGGGTGGCCGGGGCGAGCCGGTAGAGCGCCCGCTTGACCTTCGGCAGCGTGGACAGGAAGTACAGCGTCAGCACCACCACGATGAACGTGTTGGCCAGGAACGACAGCAGCCTCACGCCGACGCCGACCACGCCGCCGAACACCGCGGAGCCGACGCCCTGCCCCGTGACGGCGTTCTGCAGCCTGCCGGTGATGTCGTAGCGGGCGTCGAGCCGCTGGATCTGGCGGTTGCCTCGCACCTCGTCGAACCACTGCGGCGCATTGGTGGCGATCAGGGCGACCTGGTCGGCGATCACCGGCACCAGGGCCACCAGGAAGAGCGCGATGGCGACCAGCACGACGACCACGACCACGAGCACCGCCAGGCTGCGCTGGAGACCCCGACGGCCCAGCCACTCCACCGCGGGGTTCAGCCCGACCGCGAGGAACATCGAGACCACCACGAGGATCAGCACCGAGCCGATGGACAGCAGCAGACCCCCGAGCCAGTACGCCAGCAGGGCGCCGAGGGCGGCGAAGAACCCGATGGCGAAGGGGGAGCGGTGGGTGAGCGGGGTGCGCGCGCGGGGGGCGGCCGGGTCCGTCGCGGCGACCGGCTCGGTCGGGGCGACCGGTGGGGAGGGCCTCGCGGACACCGCCGTGGACCCCGGCCCCGCCCGGCGCGGGGCAGGTGGGGCGGCGGCGGACCGCTTGAAGAGGCCCACTGCTACTGGCTCGAAGCAGCGGCCTGCGTGCCGCCCTGGTCGTCACCGAAGCCGGAGATCACGTCCCGCAGGGCACCGAGCTGCGCCACGATGGAGTCGCGGCGCTTCTGCAGACGGTCCACCTCGGCCTTGAGCGCGGCGAGCTCGCGCTCTGCCTCGGCCTCGCCGGCAGCAGTGAACGTGGCGGCCTGCGTCTGGGCGGAGGAGACGATCTGCTCGGCCTCGCGGCGGGCGTGGTTGAGCAGCCGGTCGGCCTCGTCGTGGGCCTGCTGCCGCTGGCTGTTGGCTGCGGCGGTCGCCTCTCGGGCGCGGGCCTCGGCGGCGTCGGCGCGCTGCTCGGCCTCCTCGACGAGCCGCTGGGTCTCGGTGGTCGCGTTGGAGTGGTGCTCGGCGGCCTCGCGGGTCAGCCGCTCCTTCTCCACCGCCAGCGTCCGGCGGGCCTCCTGGACCTCTCGTTCCGCGACGGCACGGGCCTGCTCGGCCTCGCGCTTCGCCCTGGTGCGCATGGCGTTGGTCTCCTGCTCGGCGGCAAGCCGCAGCTGCTCGCTCTCCCGCTTGGCGGCGGCGAGCAGGTCGGCGGCCTCGGCGGCCGACTGCGAGCGCTCCTGCTCGACCTCGGTCAGGATGCGGCTGCGCGTCTCGTCCAGCTCCTTGAGCTGGACCATCCGCATGTCCTCGGCGTCGCGGGCGGCCTGGGAGCGGAGTACCGCTGCGTCCTTGGTGGCCTGCCTGCGCAGGTCGTCGGCCTGCGCCTTGGCCTGCACCAGCACGTCGTCGGCCTGCTCCTCGGCCAGCCGGAGCATCTCGCTGGCGCGGCCGCCGAGCCCGGCGTAGGTCGGGCTCTCGTTCTCGGCCAGCCGGCTGCGGGCCTCGCCGAGCTCCTCCTCGAGCGCGGCGATGCGGCTCCTCGCGTCGGCCAGGGTCTGCGTGAGGCCGCTGAGCGCGTGCACGTGCCGGTCCACCGCCGCGGTGTCGTAGCCCCCGCGTCGCACCACGGGGAACGAGGGCCTGCTGTTCGGGGTCGCGGCCGAGGCCTGCGCGTCGGGACGCTGCGCCGGGCGCTGCGGGAGCGGGGCGCTCGGCCGCGACGGCGCCCGCACCGCCGGGATCACCTGGGTGGCGGCGTCGAGGTCACCGGTCACACCGGATCGGTCGGCATCGGTGGCGTCTGCGGCGTCTGCAACGTCGGTGTCGTCCGGCTGGTCGAAGATGGACAGTCCATGGCGGTCGCTCATGCGGGGGTTCCTCCGTGTTGTCACAGCGCCAGCGGACCTGCTGCCGCGCTGCGTAGCGAGTCGTGGTCCAAGTCTCCTTGATGAGCGGCGATAAACGCGGGAAGGCACCCCGACACGCCTGGCGTCGCGCAGGGCCCGGCCCGCCCGGCCCGCGGAGACGCTGGTCACTGCCCGGTCACCGCGGCGCCGCTCGTCGAGTCGACAACACTCGTACCGTCAGGTGACGTAGCTCACCATCCCGAGCAAAGCCCCATCGCCAGGAGGCCTCATGACCGCCCTCACGACGCCGCCGGGCGCGACCTCGGACCCCCGGCTCGCCCGCTGCGACCCGGTCGGCGCGGTGGTGCTGATGGCCACGAGCGCGCTCGGGCAGCTGTGAGCCCGGCGAGCGCCGGGTCCGCCCGGGTGGACCTGAACAGCGACGTGGGGGAGTCGTTCGGCAGGTGGGTGCTCGGCGACGACGCAGCGGTGCTGGCCGTGGTCACCAGCGCCAACGTCGCCTGCGGCTTCCACGCGGGCGACCCGAGCACCCTGCGACGCACGTGCGCGCTGGCCGCCGAGCGCGGCGTCGTCGTCGGCGCGCAGGTCGGCTACCGCGACCTGGCCGGCTTCGGCCGCCGGTTCCTCGATGTGGAGCCACGCGAGCTCGCCGACGACGTGCTCTACCAGATCGGCGCGCTGGAGGCCCTGGCCCGGGTGGAGGGCACCGCGGTGCGCTACGTCAAGCCTCACGGCGCCCTCTACAACGCCGTTGTGGGGCACGAGGCGCAGGCGCAGGCCGTTGTGGACGCCGTCCGCGACTACGACCGCGATCTGCCGGTGGTGGGCCTGCCCGGCTCGGTGCTGCTCGACCGGGCCTCCCGCGCCGGGTTGCGCACGGTACGGGAGGCGTTCGCGGACCGCGCGTACACCGCCGAGGGCACGCTGGTGTCGCGCCGCGAGCCGGGAGCGGTGCTCTCCGACCCCTCCGAGGTGGGCCGCCGGGTGGTGCAGATGGTGACGGAGGGTCAGGTGACCGCGGTCGACGGCAGCAGGGTCCCGGTGCAGGTCGACTCGGTGTGCGTGCACGGCGACTCCCCGGGCGCGGTGGCGATGGCCGAGCAGGTCCGCGCCGCGCTGGCCGACGCCGGCGTCGGGCTGAGGGCGTTCGCGTGAGCGTCGTCCGGGTGCGGCCCTACGGCGACCGGGGGGTGCTCGTCGAGCTGGGTGACACCAGCCGGGTCGTGGCCTGGGTCGACGGCCTGCAGCAGGCCCCGCCGCCCGGCGTCGCCGACGTGGTCCCGGCCGCCGAGACCGTGCTGGTCCTCGCCGCGGACGGTGCCGACGTGGCCGCCCTGGGCCGGGCGCTGCGGGCGGTGAGCCCCGCGCCGCTCAGGACCGCCTCGGCGGGCGGCGAGGTGGTCGAGATCGAGGTCCGCTACGACGGTCCGGACCTGCCCGACGTGGCCCGGCTCACCGGGCTCAGCGAGGAGCAGGTGGTGACGGCCCACACCGGCGCGCTGTGGCGGGTCGCGTTCGGTGGCTTCGCCCCTGGCTTCGCCTACCTGGTGGGCGACGACGAGCGCCTCCACGTGCCTCGCAGGGACAGCTCGCGTACCGCCGTACCCGCGGGAGCGGTCGCGCTCGCCGGTGAGTACAGCGGCGTCTACCCCCGCGAGTCCCCGGGCGGCTGGCAGCTGATCGGCACCACGGACGCGCCGATGTGGGACCTCGAGCGGGACCCGCCTGCTCTCCTCGGCCTCGGGGCCACCGTCCGCTTCGTGGCGCGGGGCGACCGGTGAGCGCCCTGCTGCGGGTGCTCGCGCCCGGCCCGCTGAGCCTGGTCGAGGACCTCGGCCGCCCCGGCCTGAGCGGCATCGGGGTGGGCCGCTCCGGCGCCGCGGACCGCGCCGCGCTCCGGCTGGGCAACCGGGCGGTGGGCAACCCCGAGGACGCGGCGGGGCTCGAGGTGACCTTCGGTGGCCTCGAGGTCGAGGTCGCCGACGGGCCGGTGTGGCTCTGTGTGACCGGTGCGCCGTGCCCGGTCTCCGTCGACGGCCGTGACGTGGGTCCCGCCGCCGTGGTCGCGGCGGGGGCCGGCTCCGTGGTCCGCCTGGGGACGCCACCCAGCGGGCTGCGCTCCTACGTCGCGCTCCGCGGAGGCGTGGACGTGCCGGCGGTGCTCGGGTCGCGCAGCCACGACGTGATGTCGTCCCTCGGGCCGCCCCCGCTCGCCGTCGGCACCGAGCTGCGCGTGGGTCCCCCGCCCGGTGCTGCCCTCGTCGTGGACCAGGTGCCGTGGTGGCCCCCCGCCGACGAGGCGGTGCTCAGAGCCGTCCGCGGGCCGCGCGCCGGCTGGGTGCGCGACGCCGACCTGCTGGTGGGCACCGAGTGGACCGCCTCCGAGAAGAGCAACCGGGTGGGCATCCGGCTCGCCGGGGTCGCGGTCGAGCACGTGGACGCGTCCCGCCAGCTGCCCAGCGAGGGGGTCTGCCGCGGCGGTGTGCAGGTGCCCCCGAGCGGCGAGCCGGTGCTGGTCCTGGCCGACCACCCGGTGACCGGGGGCTACCCGGTGGTCGCCGTCGTGGTGGACCAGGACGTGGACCTCGCTGCCCAGGTGCGTCCCGGTCAGACCGTCCGCTTCCGCTGGGTGCCCCCGCCGTTCCCCGACGAAACCGGGCTCAGTGCTTCGTCGTAGCGGGCTCGACCAGCTCGACCAGCACGCCGCCCGCGTCCTTGGGGTGCACGAAGTTGATCCGGCTGCCCGCCGTACCCCGCCGTGGCTCGTCATAGAGCAGCCGCAGCCCGCGCTCCCGCAGCACCGCGGAGACCTGCTCCACGTCGGCGACCCGGTAGGCGAGCTGCTGCAGCCCGGGCCCCGAGCGGTCCAGGAACCTCGCGATCGTCGACGTCTCGTCGAGGGGGGCGAGGAGCTGCAGGCAGGGTGCCCCGGGCCCGTCGTCCCCGACGGCCAGCATCGCCTCGCGGACCCCCTGGGCCTCGTTCGTCTCGGCGTGCTGCACCCGCATCCCGAAGACCGAGGCGTAGAACGCGATCGCCTCGTCGAGGTCGGGCACGGCGATGCCGACGTGGTCGATGCCCAGGAACAACGGTCCCAGGCTCAGGGGCTCGAGGGGTCCGGCGTGGTCGCTCATCGTCCCATCGTGGCAGGTCTGCACCCGAACCCAGCCGCCCACTGGGTATCGTCGTAGGGGCCCGCTCGACCGCGAGCGCCCTTCCGCCACAGGAGGCACCATGTCCGGATCCGTGATCGTCGCCGGTGCACGCACCCCCATGGGCCGCCTGCTGGGAGGGCTCAAGGACCTGTCCGCGGCCGACCTCGGCGGCGTCGCCATCCGGGGAGCTCTCGAGAAGGCCGGCGTCCGGGGCGACCAGGTGGACTACGTGATCATGGGCCAGGTGATCCAGGCCGGAGCCGGCCAGCTCACCGCCCGGCAGGCCGCCTTCAAGGGCGGGATCCCGATGGATGTGCCCTCGATCACGATCAACAAGGTGTGCCTGTCGGGGATCAACGCGATCGCGATGGCCGACCAGCTGATCCGTGCCGGTGAGCACGAGGTCGTGGTGGCCGGCGGCATGGAGTCGATGACGAACACCCCGCACCTGCTCCCCAAGTCGCGTGAGGGCTTCAAGTACGGCGACGCCACGCTCGTCGACTCCATGGCGTACGACGCGCTCTGGGACGTGTTCACCGAGCAGGCCATGGGCGTTCTCACCGAGCAGTGCAACAGCGGTGGGCTGTGCCTGACCCGCGAGGAGCAGGACGCCTTCGCCGTCGCCTCGCACCAGCGGGCCGCCGCCGCGTGGAGGAACGGCGTGTTCGACGACGAGGTGGTCCCGGTCGAGGTGCCGCAGCGCAAGGGTGACCCGGTGCTGGTCACCACCGACGAGGGAGTCCGCGGCGACACCACTGTCGAGTCACTGAGCCGGCTGCGCGCGGCCTTCGCCCCCGACGGCACCATCACCGCCGGCTCGGCGTCACAGATCTCCGACGGTGCCTGCGCGGTCGTGGTGATGAGCAAGACCCGGGCCCAGGAGCTGGGCCTGACCTGGCTGGCGGAGATCGGCGCGTCCGGCACGGTGGCCGGTCCGGACTCCACGCTGCAGCTCCAGCCGGCCAACGCGATCGCGCTGGCCTGCAAGAAGGAGGGGATCGACCCGTCGGACCTGGACCTGTTGGAGATCAACGAGGCCTTCGCCGCGGTGGGAATCGCGTCCTCGCGTGAGCTGGGCGTCTCCGACGACAAGGTCAACGTCAACGGCGGGGCCATCGCGCTCGGCCACCCGGTCGGCATGTCGGGTGCCCGGATCGTGCTGCACCTGGCCCTGGAGCTGAAGCGCCGCGGCGGCGGCACCGGTGCCGCCGCGCTGTGCGGCGGGGGCGGGCAGGGCGACGCGCTGGTGCTGCGCGTGCCGGCCGTCTGAGGTGGCCTCCCCGGGCGCCACGGCCGGGTTGGGCGGCAGGCGCTCCCGCGCCTCGGTACCCGACCTGGTCGAGCGTGCCCGATCCGGCGACGCGCGCGCGGTGGCCCGGCTGATCTCCCTGGTCGAGGACGAGTCGCCGCTGCTGCGCGAGGTGATGGCCGGGCTGGCGCCGTATACCGGGAACGCGCAGATCGTGGGCATCACCGGCTCCCCCGGAGTGGGCAAGTCCACGTCCACCAACGCCCTGGTCAAGGCGGTCCGTGCCACCGGCAAGAGAGTCGGTGTGCTCGCGGTCGACCCGTCCTCGCCCGTCTCCGGCGGCGCCCTGCTCGGGGATCGGGTGCGCATGCAGGAGCACGCGCTGGACAAGGACGTCTACATCCGCTCGATGGCCTCGCGTGGTCACCTGGGCGGCTTGTCCTGGTCCACGCCTCAGGCGTTGCGGGTGCTGGACGCCGCGGGCTGCGACGTGGTCCTCATCGAGACCGTCGGCGTCGGGCAGAGCGAGGTGGAGGTCGCCGGACTGGCGGACACCACGCTGGTGCTGCTGGCGCCCGGCATGGGCGACGGCATCCAGGCGGCCAAGGCCGGCATCCTGGAGATCGGCGACGTCTACGTGGTCAACAAGGCCGACCGGGACGGCGCCGAGGCGGTGCGCCGGGACCTGCGCACCATGGTCGCGCTGGCCGACCGCCCCGAGGACGGCTGGCGCCCGCCGATCGTTCTGACCGTGGCGCAGACGGGCCAGGGCGTCGAGGAGGTGGGGGAGCGGATCGCTGCCCACCGGGAGTGGATGGAGTCCACCGGGGAGCTGCGACGCCGGCGCGTACGCCGGGCGCGCGACGAGGTCGAGGCGATCGCGGTGACCTCGCTCCGGCGCCGCTGGGGCGACGTGCACCGCCGGACCGAGCTCGACGATCTCGCCGAGCAGGTCGCGGACGGGAAGAGCGACCCCTACACAGCCGCCGACACCCTGCTGGCGACGTTCACCGACTGATCCGACGGGCCCGCCCGGCGCGCGTCGTGCGGCGCCCGGCTCCTGACCGGCATCGGTCGCAGTGACCGATTGTTGTCGGCCCGCTCGCCGGGGCCCGGCTACTGCCGGACGTCGCCGGCGCTGTGGTCGGGGTGCCCGTGCGTGCGGCGCTGCTCCTTGAGGCCGGCCTCGAACAGGTGCCTCCGGCCACCGGTGAGCGAGTCGCGGGCCTCCTCGTCGAAGGCCCGGAACACCGACCAGTACGTGTCGTCGTACTCCTCCATGATCTGGAACGTCCAGTGACCGGGGATCACGTTGCGCCCGAGCAGGTCCCGCTCGAGACGGTCCGCGAGCTCGGTGTGCCCCGAGGAGCGCAGCAGGCCGATGCTCTCCTCGAGCTGGAAGTCGGCGGTGCCGGTGAGCTGGTGGAAGGAGTAGAGGTGCCCGCGGGCCCGCTCCACGGTCTCCATCGCCTCGCTGAGCTTGCCGACCGCCGCGACCGTGGCCGGGTCGTGCTCGTCGGTGTCCTTGAGAGAGTCGCCCATGGTGGCCGGGTACCCACATCGAGCGCGGCTCCACCACGGCACGGCGTTCGTCTGCTACCAATGAGCCATGGTCAAGAAGCTGTTGGGAGTGGCCGGGATCGCCTTCGTGCTGTTCTACGTCTTCACCCAGCCACAGTCCGCGGCTGACGCGGTGCGGGCCGCGGGCGGGATCGTGGGGGACGCGTTCAACTCGCTGGTCACCTTCATGACCGCCCTGTTCCGCTAGCGTAGAGACGTGCTCACCTGGCTTCGCAAGGTCCGCGACGCCCGGGTGCGTCGTCGTCTGCTTCGTGAGGACGACGCGCGCGAGGACATCGTCGACGAGGTGCACCACCACTGGATCGTGCACCTGGTGCCGGGCCTGGAGGCCGCGGTGGCCTGCGGGCTGCTCTATCTGCTGCTGCTGGCCACCACCGACGTGGGGTGGCTCATCTTCGCCGCCGCCACGGTGCTGCTGCTGCACGCGTCCTGGCGCTCGCTCGTGGAGTTCCTCGACGTCTTCGTGATCACCAACATGCGGGTGTTCCGGGTCAGTGGCGTCTTCACCAGCAAGCACGCGACCACGCCGTTGAAGCGCATCCTCGACATCACCGTCGAGCAGCCGCTGCTCGGCCTGATCCTCGGCTACGGGCACTTCACGTTCGAGTCGGCTGCCCAGGAGCAGGGGCTGCGTGACATCCGCTTCGTCGCCCGCCCCCTCCAGCGCGACCTGGTGATCCAGCGACACGTCCAGGCCGTGGGTCTGCGCGGCTCCCGCGGCGACGACGGCTGAGCCCCGGCACCGGAGGTCGAGCGATGACCGACAGCACCGCCCGCGGGCGCTGGGCCGAGCGGTACGCACGCTCGCGGGTCCGCGCAGGCGACTTCACGACGCTGTCCGGGATGCCGGTCGAGCCGGCCTACGGCACCGAGGACGGCGAGTGGCCGGGCGAGTTCCCGTTCACGCGGGGGCTCCACGCGACCGGCTACCGGGGAAGGCCCTGGACGATCCGCCAGTTCGCCGGCTTCGGCAGTGCCCGGCAGACGAACGAGCGCTACCGCATGATCCTGGGCCGCGGCGGCGGCGGTCTGTCCGTCGCTTTCGACATGCCCACGTTGATGGGGCGCGACTCCGACGACCCGCGCAGCCTCGGCGAGGTGGGGCACTGCGGCGTCGCGGTCGACTCCGCCGCCGACCTGGACGTGCTCTTCGAGGGCATCCCGCTCGAGCAGGTCACCACGTCGATGACCATCTCGGGTCCGGCTGTGCCGGTGTTCGCCATGATGCTGGTGAGCGCGGAGCGGCAGGGTGCCGACGTCGCGACGCTCAACGGCACCCTGCAGACCGACATCTTCAAGGAGTACATCGCCCAGAAGGAGTGGCTGTTCCCGCCCGAGCCACACCTGCGGCTGATCGGCGACCTGATGGAGCACTGCGCCGAGCAGATCCCTGCCTACAAGCCGCTCTCGGTCTCCGGCTACCACATCCGGGAGGCCGGCTCCACGGCCGCTCAAGAGCTCGCCTTCACGCTCGCCGACGGCTTCGGGTACGTCGAGCTCGGCCTGTCGCGCGGTCTCGACGTCGA
>DASQDP010000079.1:0-43592 GCA_035634095.1 Nocardioidaceae bacterium
GGAGCTGCTGCCGGCGCTGGTGGAGGCGGACGCGCCGGTCGACGTCGTCACCGACCAGACCTCGGCACACGACCCGCTCTACTACCTCCCGGCCGGCGTGCCGTTCGCCGAGTGGGCGGCGCAGCGGGAGGCCGACCCGGCGGCGTTCACCAAGGCGGCGCAGGCGTCCATGGCCGCACACGTGCGGGCGATGGTGGAGCTGCAGGACCGCGGCGCCGAGGTCTTCGACTACGGCAACTCGATCCGCGACGAGGCCCGCAAGGGCGGGTACGACCGCGCGTTCGAGTTCCCCGGGTTCGTGCCGGCGTACATCCGCCCGCTGTTCTGCGAGGGGAAGGGCCCGTTCCGCTGGGCTGCGCTGTCCGGCGACCCCGCCGACATCGCGGCGACCGACAGGGCGATCCTCGAGCTGTTCCCGGACAACGCGCGGCTGCGGAAGTGGATCACCATGGCCGGTGAGCGGGTCGCCTTCCAGGGTCTGCCCGCGCGGATCTGCTGGCTGGGGTACGGCGAGCGGCACCTCGCCGGGTTGAGGTTCAACGAGATGGTGGCCTCCGGAGAGCTGAAGGGACCGATCGCGATCGGGCGGGACCACCTCGACAGCGGGTCGGTCGCCTCGCCGTACCGGGAGACCGAGTCCATGCTGGACGGCTCCGACGCGATCGCGGACTGGCCGCTGCTCAACGCCCTGGTCAACACCGCCTCCGGAGCGACGTGGGTGTCGATCCACCACGGTGGCGGCGTGGGTATCGGCCGGTCGATCCACGCGGGCCAGGTGACCGTCGCCGACGGCACCGACCTCGCGGCGCAGAAGCTGGAGCGGGTGCTCACCAACGACCCCGGCACCGGCGTGATGCGGCACGTGGACGCGGGCTACCCCGAGGCGGAGCGGGCGGCAGCCGAGCGTGGTGTCCGGGTGCCGATGCAGGAGTCCTGACCACCGTGGACCTCTCCCGAGCCGGCGTACGTCGACACGCACGAGGTCCCGGGCCACGAGCTCGCCCTGGCCGGCCGTCACCGGTTCGCGCGAGACCGGCTGGTGTTCGACGTCGCGGACACCGCTGACGGCGAGACCCTGGTGAGCGCGCACACCTTCGCAGCGTTTCCCGGTCCGCAGGGGCGGGTCTACGGCGCCCTGGTCATCGGCAGCCGTGCCCACGTCGTCGCCGTCCGGCGGATGCTGCACGGGATCAGGCGCCGGTCCCTGGCGGCGCCAGGCTAGGCCCGGTGCGACCACCAGCGGCGTCGCCTCGTGGCCTCCGAGGGGCGGCTCGCCTCTGCGGCGCGCTGCCGTGCGGCCTCCTGGGCGGCGGAGCGGCGCCCCCGCCAGCGGTCCACCTCGGCGTCGACGTCACGCAGCCGGGTGACCACGGGCGGTCCGCCGGTGAGCTGCCGGCGGGCCTCGACGACCCGGCGGTTGAAGTCCTCGACGACGCGGCGCACGCCCTCCGGTGACCACTCCCGGTCGAGCGTGGCGTCGAGCTCCGCGTCCTCCTGGCGCAGGCTGATCGCCGGAGGTGCGACCCCCGTGATCTTCTCGCGCTCGATGAGCCTCTTGACCCACCAGTCCGGGTCGTGCTGATCGGGCAGGTCCAGGGGCTTGCCCGCCCCGGGAAGGTCGGCGAAGTCGCCGCGGTCGATGGCCCGGCGCACCTGCAGGTCCACCCACAGGGCCTTCTGCTCCATCCGCTCGGCGGCGGCGTTGCCGTCCTCGTCGGTGCCTCCAGCGGGCCGCCGGCCGTCCTCCTCCGGCTCCTCGGCCCCCGGGACGTGACCGAGCCGGGCCACCGCGGCGCGCCGCATCCGGCGCTCGTCGTTCCGCTCACTCATCGCTCTCACCCCGCGGTCCAGTGTAGGAAGCAGCAGGAAGCGGCGGAGGTTCCGTGCCCGGCCGTGGTACATGTCGCGGCAGTCCCGCCTGTGCGCGATCGCCGCGTCCGTAGCCAGGCGCTACCGGTGCGCCTCGAGGACAGCGAGGTCGCGCTCGGCGATGAGGCGGTGCTCCCACTCCTCGTTCACCACGGCCGTGAGGCAGCGCCGCACCGCGTAGGTGCCGGCCTCCGGGTACCCGGGCCCGGTGACCGCCGTCGTACCGGCCAGCACGTCGTCGGTGAGTCTCGCGAACAGGTCCCGCACCACCGTCGTCCGCTCGGCGCGGAGGGGCAGGAGGTCGTCGAGGGTCGGGCGAGCGCCGGGGTCGTAGGGGACGACGGGGTCGTGGACCATCTCGTCATGGGCGAGGTCGAGCGGGTGGTACGGCGACGGGTCACCCAGCACGGCGCGCTTGACCCACGCGTCCACCACGAACAGAAGGTGGCGCTGGGTCTCGATGAAGGACCACTCGTCGTCGACCCGCTCGTGCAGCAGCTCGGGTGGCAGGCGTCGCGCCCGCTCGAGGGTCGTCGGCCACAGCCGCTCGAGGATGGCCCAGGCCTCGCGGAAGCCCTGCGCGTCGGAGGGGCGCATCGCACTGCGACCGGGATGGCGTCGGTCCAGCTCGGCCTCCACGAAGGCCGTCACGTCCACCCCGTTGACCGTCACGCCCTCGAGGTGGCCGTCGAGCTCGAGGTCCACGAGGAGGGCTCCCCGGATCTGGGCGCCGGTCAGGTCGCAGTTGCGGAAGCGCGCTCGGGTGAGGTCCACGTCCTGGAACCGGGCACCGGTGAGGTCCACGCTGTCGAAGCGGTGATCCGGTGCTTCTGTCGTCTCGTCTGGCATGTCGCCACGGTGTCACCACCCGACGACCTGCCGCCAGGGAGGCGCGAGTGTCAACGGGCTCGATCGCACGGTGCACGACGAGGCGTCGAGGTGCTGCTCCGCCGGGGCAGGGTCTACTCCCGTGGTGGTGTCTTCGGGTGGCAACGAGCGTGAGGTGGAGAAGAGATCTCTCCCGCAGCACGATCACCAGCCGCCCCGGTGCACCACCTCGTCGACGGACCGGCGTGCGCGGCGGGCCGGTGAGCCGGGGGCGCCCGTGTCGTCGGTGCGGTGGCCGACGGTGATGGCGCCGATGGGCGTCCACTCGTCCGGGACGCCGAACTCCGCACGGAGCACGGGCACCCGGTCACGGGGAATGCCGAAGAAGCAGGCGCCGAGCCCCTCGTCGACGGCCGTCTGCAGGATCAGCAGCGAGGCCATCGCCGTGTCCATGTGCCAGTACGGCACCGCCCACCGGTGCTCCTCACGATCGGCCCAGCCCTTGTCCGGCTCGGCATAGCGGTCGAGGTAGGCCGCCTTGCTGGACAGCGGCACGATCACCACCGGCGCGGTCCGCATGCCGTCGAGCCAGCGATTCGCGGGCTCCTCCGTCGGCGACGCCGGCGGCCCGTCCGAGACGGGCGTGGCCGTGACCCAGAAGCGGCCCACGTCGGACGGCCGGTCGAGCACCAGGAACGACCAGCCCTGGCTGAAGCCCGCGCTGGGGGCTCGTACGGCGTTGTCGAGCATCCGGTCCACCACTGCCGGGTCGACCGGCGCGTCGGCGTACCGGCGGACCATCCTGCGCCTCCGGACGACGGCCTGGAACTCCATGACGGGCCATCCTGCCGGAGGAACCGACGTCTCGGCGGCGAGACGACCGGGGCGTGCGCCGCGTTGACCGCATCTCGCAGAATCGGTGGACTGTGCGGGTGACCTTCGAGCAGATGTGGCGCGACCTCGCCCCGGTCGGCCGATCGGCGTCGAGCGGTGGCTACTTCCGGCAGCCGTTCACCTCCGCGGAGCGCGAGGCGACCGCCTGGTTCCGGGAGCAGGCGGCCGCGCGCGGGCTCGACGTCGAGGCCGACGGCAACGGCAACCTCGTCGCCTGGTGGCGCCCGTCAGGCGACCGGCCGACCCGCTCGGGCGGCGTGGTCACCGGGTCGCACCTCGACTCCGTGCTGGACGGCGGGGCGTACGACGGTCCGCTCGGCGTCGTGTCCGCGCTGGCCGCGGTCGACGTCCTCCGGGAGCGAGGGTTCGAGCCGGACGGGCCCATCGGGGTGTCGGTGTTCGTGGAGGAGGAGGGCTCGCGGTTCGGCATCGCGTGCCTGGGGTCGCGGCTGCTGACCGGCTCGCTGCCGGTCGAGCGGGCCCGGGAGCTGCGCGACCAGAACGGCACCTACCTTCTCGACGCGATGGCCGCAGCGGGCGTGGAGCCGGACCTCGGCCGGTCGACGTTGCTGGACGGCATCGACTGCTTCGTGGAGCTGCACGTCGAGCAGGGGCGGGACCTGGTGCATCGCGAGTCGGCGGTCGGGGTGGCGAGCGGGATCTGGCCGCACGGCCGGTACCGGTTCGACTTCACCGGCCAGGCCAACCACGCGGGCAGCACCCGGATGGAGGACCGCCGTGACCCGATGCTGACCTACGCGATGACCGTGCTCGCCGCGAACAAGCAAGCCCGGCTGGTCGGTCAGCGCGCGACGTTCGGGCGGCTCGCCGTGCGACCCAACGGCACCAACGCGGTTCCCTCGGAGGTGACCGCCTGGCTGGACGCGCGTGCCGACTCCGAGGAGGGCCTGCAGCAGCTGGTCGCGGAGATCGAGCGTCTGGCCACCGAGCGCGCCGGCCGCGACGGCACGGACGTCCAGGTGAGCGTCGAGTCGTCGTCGCCGGAGGTGGTGTTCGACGCCGAGACGGGACGGCGGATGAGTCGCACGCGGCGCGGCCAGGCCGTGCCGGTGATCCCGACCGCCGCCGGCCACGACGCGGGCGTGCTGCAGGCGGCGGGCAGGCGCAGCGCCATGCTGTTCGTCCGCAATCCCAGCGGCGTCTCGCACGCGCCCGAGGAGCACGCGGAGACGTCGGACTGTCTGGCCGGTGTGGTGGCTCTCTCCCAGGCGCTGGCGGGCATCGTCGGTGGCTTCACCCCCGATCGGAGCCTGCCGGCGGACCCCCTGGTCCGGGACGGCTGGCCGTGACGGCCTACTGGCTCGAGCGCGCCTGGACCGGCAGTGGCCCCGTGCGCGACGGCGTGCTCGTCGACGTCGTGGACGGGGTGTTCACGCGCGTCACCAGCGCGGAGCCTGGAGACGCGAACCGCCTTGCCGGGTTGACGGTCCCCGGGCTGGCGAACTGCCACAGCCACGCCTTCCACCGTGCCCTGCGCGGACGCACGCAGGCGGAGCGTGGGACGTTCTGGACCTGGCGCGAGCAGATGTACGACGTGGCCGCGCGACTCACCCCGGACACCTACTACGAGCTCGCCCGGGCGGCGTACCGCGAGATGGTCACCGGCGGCATCACGACCGTCGGCGAGTTCCACTACCTGCACCACGGGCCCGACGGCACGCCGTACGACGACCCGAACGAGATGTCGCACGCACTGGTGGCCGCCGCCCGCGAAGCCGGCCTCCGGATCGCGCTGCTGGACACCTGCTACCTCGCCGCAGGGATCGGCTTGCCGCCGGAGGGGGTGCAGCGGCGGTTCAGCGACGGCACCGCGGAGCGGTGGGTGCAGCGCGTCGAGGAGGCGGACCTCGGGCCGGACGTGCGACTGGGTGCCGCCCTGCACTCGGTGCGTGCGGTGCCCCGGGACCAGATGTGGCACGTGACCGGTTGGGCCGGCCGGACCGCGGCGCCCCTGCATGTGCACCTCTCCGAGCAGGTCGCCGAGAACGACGCGTGCCTCGCGGCGTACGACATGACGCCCGCGGAGCTGCTCGAGGACGTCGGAGCCCTCGGGAGGCGCAGCACCGCCGTGCACGCCACCCACCTCACCACGGACGACACCGCGCTCCTGGGCGCCTCCGGGACGCACGCCTGCCTCTGCCCCACCACCGAGCGCGACCTCGGCGACGGCATCGGGCCGTCACGCGCGCTGCACGACGCGGGGTCGTCGCTGACGCTGGGCACCGACAGCCACGCGGTGGTCGACCTGTTCGAGGAGATGCGCGCCATCGAGCTCGACGAGCGGCTCGCGACCCAGGAGCGCGGCCACTGGTCGGCCGTCGAGCTGCTCGTCGCGGCGACGGCCACGGGTCACCGGTCGCTGGGCTTCGAGCGTGTCGGCCGGATCGAGGTGGGGGCCCGCGCCGACCTGGTCACCCTCGACACCGCGAGCGTGCGCACCGCCGGCACCGGCGCGGACGAGGCCACGGCCGTGTTCGCGGCCTCGACGGCAGACGTGGTGCACGTGGTCCGCGACGGCGTCGTGGTGGCGACCGACGACGACCGCCGTGCCGCCGGAGCCGAGCTGGACCGAGTGGTGCGTTCCCTGTGGGAGGGCCGGTGACGTCCCTGCTGCTGACCGGGATCGGTGAGCTGACGACCAACGACCCGTCCGGTGAGACGCCCTTGCGGCACGATGCCGCCCTCGTCGTCGAGGGGGGAGCCGTGGCCTGGACCGGTCCGGCGCGGGAGGCCCCGGCCGCTGACCTGGCCTACGACGTCGGCGGGCGCGCGGTGGTTCCCGGGTTCGTGGACTCGCACGCGCACCTGGTGTTCGCCGGAGACCGAGCCGCGGAGTTCGCGGCGAGGATGACCGGCACGCCCTACTCCGCCGGGGGCATCCGCACCACCGTCGCCGCCACCCGCGCCGCGACCGACGAGCAGCTGGCCGCCAACCTGGCCCGGCTGGTCGCGGAGATGCACCGTCAGGGCACGACGACGGTCGAGGTCAAGAGCGGCTACGGACTCACCGTCCGCGACGAGGCCCGCAGCCTGGCCATCGCCAGGCAGGCCACCCCGGAGACCACGTTCCTCGGCGCGCACGTGGTGCCGCCCGAGCTCGCCGCCGACCCCGAGGCGTACGTCGACCTGGTCACCGGCCCCATGCTGGACGCCTGCGCGCCGCACGCCCGCTGGGTCGACGTGTTCTGCGAGCGCGGTGCGTTCGACGCCGACCAGGCCCGCGCGGTGCTCCGCGCCGGGGCGGCGAAGGGGCTGGGCGGGAGGATGCACGCCAACCAGCTCGGCCCGGGCCCCGGCGTGCGGCTGGCCTGCGAGCTGGGACTGGTCGCCGTGGACCACTGCACGCACCTCGCCGACGAGGACGTGGACGCGCTGGCGTCCTCCGGCACGACGGCCACGCTGCTGCCCGGCGTCGAGTTCTCCACGCGCTCGCCGTACCCGGACGCCCGGCGGCTGCTGGACGCCGGGGTGTCCGTCGCCCTGGCCAGCGACTGCAACCCCGGCTCCTGCTACACCTCGTCGATCCCGCTGTGCATCGCGCTCGCGGTGCGCGAGATGGGGATGTCGCCGGGCGAGGCGCTGCACGCCGCGACCGCCGGCGGGGCGCGGGCCCTGGGGCGTTCCGACGTCGGCCACCTCGGCGTCGGGGCGGCCGCCGACCTAGTGGTGCTGGACGCCCCGTCGTACGTCCACCTGGCTTACCGGCCCGGCGTGCCGCTGGTGCGCGAGACGTTCCTGCGCGGAGCTCGCGCAGCGGGGTGAGCCTCAGGCCAGCGGGGCGGTCAGCTCGATGTTGATGTTGTCGGGGTCCTGGAAGGACAGGATCGCCAGCCGGGCGCCCGGCAGGTCGATGACCTCGCCGTGGGCGATCCCTGCCTCCTCCAGCCCGGCCGCCGCCTGCTCGAGGTCGGCACGGCTCGCGACGGAGAAGCTGACGTGGTCCAGCCCGGTCCGGGTCGGCTCGAAGGCGCCGGTGCCACCCGGACGCAGCCCGAACAGCGTCCCGTCCGGAGTCGCGTAGATGACCCCGCCGAAGAACTTCTCCGGTGACTCCGTCGCCCCGGGCTCGTCCACCGAGCCCGACGCGTCGATGGCGGCGGGCCAGCCGAACACCCGGTCGTAGAACTCCCGGGACCTCCCGATGTCGGTGACGGTCAGGCGGACGTGGGCGTACCCGGTGCTCGTGACGATGGCCATGCCCACCTCCTACCCGCTGCCGCCTGAGGTAGACCACCGCCGAAGATAGGAACTCCGCCCGATGTGGGCCGCTACCTCAGGAGCGCAGGCTCGACGCATCAGCCGAACCAGCCTTCCGAGGAGCTCACCATGATGTCGACCGAGCCGTTCCTGAGCGCAGAGATCGACTACCGCCGCCGGCACCTCGCCGAGCAGTATGCCCGCGGGGGCCGCCTCCGCCTCCCGCGCCGCCCGTCCCTGCACCTCCCCCGACCGCGTCGTCGCCCGCTCGCCCTGGCGTGAGCGGGCGCGCGACGAGGCGGGCACGCCGTACGGCGATCGGCCGGTGCTGTCGGGGCCGTCGGTGAGAATGGACGACGTGACTCCGCCACCGGATGCGCAGCCGATCCTGGGCCGCGACCGCGAGCTGGCCCTGCTGGCCGACCTCCTCGGCTTCGCCGACCCACGGTCGTGCTCGGTGCTGCTGGTCGGGGACGCCGGCGTCGGCAAGACCCGGCTGCTGCGCGAGCTCGTGGCCCGGGCCGAGGCGGCCGGGTGGCAGACGCTGGTGGGGCACTGCCTGGACTTCGGTGACAGCGCGCTGCCCTACCTGCCGTTCTCCGAGCTCTTCGGCAGGCTCGCCGGCGACCGACCCGAGGTGATGGCCGCGCTCACTGCCGAGCGGCCGGTGCTCGCCTTCCTCCAGCCCGGCCGCCGGTTGATCTCCGGCGGCACCGGTGAGGCGGCCGAGAGCCTCGACCGCGCCGATCTCTTCGACGGCATCCACGGTGCCCTCGACGACCTGGCGCAGGAGCGGCCGGTGCTGGCCGTGGTGGAGGACGTGCACTGGGCGGACCGCTCCACGCGCGACCTGCTCTCCTTCCTCTTCGCGCGCGCGTTCCGCGGGCCGGTGGTCGTCCTCGCGTCCTATCGCAGCGACGACCTGCACCGCCGGCACCCGCTGCGCGCGACCGCCGCGCAGTGGGCGCGGGTGCCGGGAGTGCATCGCGTCCAGGTGGACCCGCTGCCCGACGGGGAGGTGCGCCGGCTGGTGCGCTCGCTGCTGCCGGGGACGCTCTCGGAGAGCGACGTGCACGCGATCGTCAGCCGGGCCGAGGGCAACGCCTTCTTCGCCGAGGAGCTGGTGCATGCCAGCGAGGGGGCGCATGGCGCCGGGCTGCCCGAGGACCTCGCGGACCTGCTCCTGGTCCGGCTTGACCGGCTGGAGGACGAGGCCCGCACCGTCGTGCGCGCCGGCGCGTGCTCCGGTCGACGCGTGAGCCATCGGCTGCTCGCCGCGGTCGTCGGCCAGCCCGACGACGTGCTGGACCGGTCCCTGCGCTCCGCGGTCGAGCAGAACATCCTGGTCCGGGTCGGCACCGACGGGTACGCGTTCCGGCACGCGCTGCTCGCCGAGGCTGTCTACGACGACCTGCTGCCGGGTGAGCGGGTCCGGCTGCACGCGGCGTACGCCGACGCGCTCGGGTCCCAGCGTGTGGACGGCACCGCGGCCGAGCTGGCCCGGCACGCGCGGCTGGCGCACGACCTGGTCACCGCCGTGCGCGCGAGCGTGGAGGCTGGGGACGAGGCGATGTCGGTGGGCGGCCCCGACGAGGCGGCGCGGCACTACGAGACCGCCCTGGAGCTGGTCGCTCGGGAGCGGGTCGAGGTCGACGTCGAGCCGGTCGACCTCGCCGTCAAGGCCGCGGACGCCCTCGTCGCCTCCGGCCACTCCGAGCGCGGCGTCCAGCTGGTCCGCTCGCAGCTGGACCAGCTGGGGCCCGGCGCGACGACAGCGCACCGGGTGAGCCTGCTGCTGTCGCTGGCCGCCATCACCATGACGCTGGACTTCGCCGGGGACCCGCTCGAGCTGACCACCGAGGCGATGACGCTGGTCCCGGACGAGCCGACGGAGATGCGGGCCAGGGTGCTGAGCCTGCACGCGAAGGCTCACCTCTCGCACGCCCGCGACGAGGCAGCGACCCGCCACGCGATGGAGGCGCTCGCCATCGCGCAGAGGCTGGACCTGCCGGCCCTGGTCGCCGACGCCACGACGACGCTCGCCAACATCGACGACCGGGCCGGCGACACCGAGAGCGCGCAGCGGGTGCTCCTGGGGGTGGTCGAGCAAGCCTCCCAGGACGGCGATGCCGGTGCGGAGCTGCGCAGCCGCTACCGCCTCGGCGGCCTGCACCACGAGCGCGGCGACCTGGCCGCGGCGCGGGCGGCGTACCACGCCGGCCACGTCCGGGCCCGCGACATCGGGCTGCCGTGGGCGCCCTACGCCTTCGAGGCCCGGCTGATGGAGGCGCTGGTGGCCTACGAGACCGGCGACTGGGACGCGACGCTCGGCCTGACGGCCATGGACGGGCAGTCACCGCCGCCGGTGGCGGAGGCGATGCTGCTGAGCGTCCGGGCCCTGGTGCTGGGCGCCCGCGGCGACCCTGACACCGGCCGGCTGCTCGACCGACTGCGACCGCTGTGGCCTCTCGACGGCCTGGTGGGCATCAACGCCGCCTCCGCCCAGCTGGACTGGTACGGCGCCCAGCGCGACGTGCCGACGGTGCTCGCGACCTTCGAGCAGGCCGTCGAGGTGCTGGGGCGGGCGTGGGGCAAGGGGTTCCAGGCCAGGATCCGGCTCACCGCCCTGGTGCTCGGGCACCTCGCCGGCGCGGCGGCGGAGGCCACACAGGCTGAGCGCGGCGACCTCGTCCGGCCTGCTCCCGGTCTGCTCGAGGGGGTGGAGCGCGTGCTGGCCCGGGTGCAGCGCCGCGCACGCCCCTTCGGGCCGGAAGGGGTCGCCTGGGTCGAGCGCGCCCACGCCGAGCACCTCCGGCTCCGCTGGCTGGCCGACCTGGACCCGCCGACCCCGCAGGACCTGGGGGCGTCGTGGCGACGCACCGTGGAGGCGTTCCAGAGGCTGGGACACCCGTTCGAGGCCGCGCGGTCCCAGGCGCGGCTGGTCGACGTGCTCCGCTCCTCGGGGTCCACGGCCGAGGCCGACGTCCTGGCCGCCGAGGCTCGCCGCACTGCGGAGGAGCTGGGTGCGCAGCCGCTGCTCGCGGAGCTGGCCGTCTCGTGCCGGGCGCCGCGCGGCAGCCGCCCCGGATCGCTGACGGCCCGCGAGCGCGAGATCCTCACGCTCGTGGCGCAGGGGCTCAGCAACGGGGAGGTCGCCCGGCGGCTGTTCATCAGCACGAAGACCGTCAGCGTGCACGTCTCGAACATCCTGGCCAAGCTGGGAGCCAGCGGCCGCACCGAGGCAGCGGCCATCGCCCGTCGCGACGGCCTGCTCGACGAGTGAGCCGATGTGACGGGGAGACGGGAGACGCGACCATGACAGCGACCGACGACCACCGGCGGGTGCGCCCGTTCCGGCCGGGCGGGTACGACCGCGGCGCAGAGCCGGCCCTTCCACCCGGTCCCCGGTGGCCCGCGCTCGTGCAGTCGCTGGCGCTGCTGCGCTTCCGGCACCTCTTCGTCCCCGCGATGCACCGGCGGTTCGGTGAGGTCTTCACGATCCGGCTGCCACCGCAGGGCCAGCCGCTGGTCCTCTTCACCCGGCCCGCCCACATCAAGGAGATCTTCGCGGGCGACCCCGAGGTCTTCCAGGCCGGCAAGGGCAACGCCATCCTCGCGCCGGTCATGGGCGAGCACTCGGTGCTCCTGCAGGACGGCGCCGGGCACCAGCGCGCCCGTCGTCTGTTGATGCCGGCGTTCAACGGCGCGACCCTGCACGGATACGACGCGCTGGTGACCCGGCTCGCCCAGGAGGAGGTGGCCCGCTGGCGTCCCGGCGCCGCCTTCCGTGCCTTGGACCGTATGAACGCGGTCACCCTGGAGGTCGTCCTGCGGGTGGTCTTCGGGGTCACCGATGAGTCCCGGCTGGCCGCGCTGCGCCCGCTGGTCAACCGCATCATCGACGTGAGCCCGGTGCTGCTGCTCGGCTGGGGGCACCCGCTGGTTCGGCGGCTCGGGCCGTGGCGGCGTGCTGCCGCCGACCAGGCGGCGCTGGACACGCTGCTGTACGCGGAGATCTCCGAGCGCCGCACCGCGCCGGACCTGGCGTCGCGGCAGGACGTGCTGTCCCGCCTGCTCAACGTCGGCGGCGACCAGCCCCTGACGGATGCCGAGCTGCGGGACCAGCTGGTGACGCTGCTCCTGGCGGGGCACGAGACCACGGCGACGGCGCTGGCCTGGGCGCTGCACGAGCTCGGGCGTGACCCGGTGCAGCTGTCGCGGGCACAGGCGGCGGCGGACACGGACGACCGGGACCGTCTCGAGGCGGTGATGAAGGAGTCGATGCGGCTGCACCCGGTGATCCCCATGGTGGTCCGGCACCTGGTTCGCCCTGCCACCGTGGGCGGGATCGCCTTGCCGCAGGGGGCCAACGTGGCCCCCTCCATCCTGCTCACCCACGCCCGCGGCGACCTTCACCCCGACCCCGAGGCGTTCCGCCCCGAGCGGTTCCTCGAGTCCGAGGTGGCCAGCGCCACGTGGATCCCCTTCGGCGGCGGCGTGCGCCGCTGCCTGGGTGCGGGCTTCTCGCTGATGGAGGGGGTCGCGGTGCTCCGCGAGGTGCTGCTGCACCACGACGTCTCGGTCCCGCCGGGTCCGGTGGAGCGGCCGAAGGTCCGCAACATCACCAGCGTGCCCCGGCACGGCGCGCGCGTCGTCGTACGGCCGCGTGCGGGGGCTGTGTCCGGATAGGGACGCGCGCGTTGCCCCGGTGCCGCATCCTTGTGACGTGGCACCCACCGACGACGAGACACCGTGGACCCGGCACCTGCTGGTCGCCGTCGCCGCGGTGGCGGTTGTGGCACTGGTCATCGGCGGCGTCGTCAGTGTGTTCGCCCTCGGCGCCGTGCGGGTCGCCGGCCTGGGGGACTCGGCGCCCACGGCCACCGCCCGCCCCAGCCTCTCCATCCCCAGCGGCGTGCCCACCACCACCGTCGAGCGCTTTCCCGACCCGGAGCAGGCGAGCGGCAGCCCCGCCCCGGCCCGGCCCGGCGGGGGCCAGGATCGCCCGCCCCGGAGGCCTCAGCCCGCCCTCACGCTGCAGGCCACCCCGGCCCAGGTCGGGCCCGGCGAGCGGATCACCCTCGCCGGGCGGTACCGCGGCCCCGACGGCGCCTCGCTGCAGGTCCAGCGCTTCTCCGGGGGCTGGGTCGACTTCCCGGTGCAGGCCACCGTGCGGTCCGGTCGGTACAGCACCTACATCATGACCACCCGCACGGGGGTCAACCGGCTGCGCATGCTGGACGTGGCGAGCGGCACGGCGTCGCGCCCGGTCCGGGTCACCGTGGGCTGAGTCCCGAGCGACGTCCACCGGCCCACCTCGGGGGAACACCTGCCGTCGAGCGTGCGTTGCGTCCTGTGACAACACTTGAGTTGATTCGGCTCAGGTTGTTTGACAGAATCGGTGGTGGCGCCGACCCGGTCACCGGGGCCGCCGCCCCACCGTCGTCAGACAGCTGACCACCCATTCGGCCCGGTCCACGGTGGACCGGACTCTTCTCTGGAGGTAACACACCATGGCTCGTGCGGTCGGTATCGACCTGGGTACGACGAACTCCGTCGTCTCCGTCCTCGAGGGCGGGGAGCCCACCGTGATCGCGAACGCCGAGGGTGCTCGCACCACCCCGTCGGTCGTCGCCTTCGCCAAGAACGGCGAGGTGCTCGTCGGCGAGGTCGCCAAGCGGCAGGCCGTCACCAACGTGGACCGGACCATCAGGTCGGTCAAGCGGCACATGGGCAGCGACTGGAAGACCAAGATCGACGACAAGTCGTTCACGGCCCAGCAGATCTCCGCCTTCGTGCTGCAGAAGCTCAAGCGCGACGCCGAGGCGTACCTCGGCGAGACGGTCACCGACGCGGTGATCACCGTGCCGGCGTACTTCTCCGACGCCCAGCGCCAGGCCACCAAGGAGGCTGGCGAGATCGCCGGTCTGACCGTCAGCCGGATCGTCAACGAGCCGACCGCGGCGGCGCTCGCCTACGGGCTGGACAAGGAGTCCGACCAGACCATCCTGGTCTTCGACCTCGGAGGCGGGACGTTCGACGTGTCCCTGCTCGAGATCGGCGACGGCGTGGTGGAGGTCAAGGCCACCTCCGGGGACAACAACCTCGGCGGCGACGACTGGGACACCCGGCTCGTCGAGTGGATGGTCAAGAAGTTCAAGGACAACAACGGGGTGGACCTCGGCGCGGACAAGATCGCCCGCCAGCGCCTGCAGGAGGCGGCCGAGAAGGCCAAGATCGAGCTGTCCTCGTCCTCCGAGACCACCGTGCACCTGCCTTACATCACCCACTCCGCGACCGGCCCCCTGCACTTCGAGGAGAAGATCAGCCGCGCGGAGTTCCAGCGGATGACCGCTGACCTGCTCGACCGCACCAAGTCCCCGTTCAAGCAGGTCATCAAGGACGCCGGCGTCGACGTGTCCAAGATCGACCACGTGATCCTGGTCGGCGGCTCGACCCGCATGCCGGCCGTGGCCGACGTCGTCAAGGACCTGCTCGGGGGCAAGGAGCCGAACAAGGGCGTCAACCCCGACGAGGTCGTCGCCGTGGGCGCGGCCCTGCAGGCCGGTGTCCTCAAGGGCGAGGTCAAGGACGTGCTGCTGCTCGACGTCACCCCGCTCAGCCTGGGGATCGAGACCAAGGGCGGCGTGATGACCCGGCTCATCGAGCGCAACACCACCATCCCGACGAAGCGCTCCGAGGTCTTCACCACGGCCGACGACAACCAGCCCTCGGTGATGATCCAGGTCTACCAGGGCGAGCGCCAGATGGCCGGGCAGAACCAGCCGCTCGGCAACTTCGAGCTCACCGGGCTGCCGCCGGCGCCGCGGGGCGTGCCGCAGATCGAGGTCACCTTCGACATCGACGCCAACGGCATCGTGCACGTCTCCGCCAAGGACCGCGGCACCGGCCGTGAGCAGCGGATGACGATCACCGGAGGCTCCGCGCTGTCGAAGGACGAGATCGACAAGATGATCAAGGACGCCGAGCAGTACGCCGAGGAGGACCGTCGCCGCAAGGAGGCCGTCGAGACGCGCAACCAGGCCGAGGGCGTCGCCTACAGCACCGAGAAGTTCCTGTCCGAGAACGCTGAGAAGATCCCGGACGAGGTCAAGACCGAGGTGCAGACCGACCTCGACGCGCTGAAGAAGGCGCTGGAGAGCACCGGCGACGACGCCGACGTCGACGAGATCACCGCTGCGCTGGCCAAGCTCAACGAGTCCAGCCAGAAGATGGGCGCCGCGATGTACGCCGCCGGCGAGGCCGACGCGTCCGCCGCCGGTGGCACCACCGGCACCGGTGACTCCGACGACGACGTCGTGGACGCCGAGATCGTCGACGAGGAGAGCACCGACGGTGACGCCGAGGGTGAGCGCAAGTGACCTCCGGGCACGAGGAGGCCGCCGGCGACGGCCCGGCCACCGGCCCTGGGGCCGGCGTCGTCGACGGGTCCGACAGCGAGTCCGGGAGCGAGCCCGGTGGCGCCGCGGCGGACGACCTGACCGCGGCGCTGGCCGCGAGCCAGGGCCGGGTGGCGGCGCTCACCGAGGACCTGCAGCGCCTGCAGGCCGAGTACGTCAACTACAAGCGGCGGGTGGACCGAGACCGCGACCTGGTCAAGCAGAACGCGACGTTCTCCGTTCTCTCCGCGCTGCTGCCGATCCTCGACGACCTCGACCGGGCCCGCGAGCACGGTGAGCTCGAGGGGGGCTTCAAGGCGATCGCGGACTCGCTGGAGCGGGTGGTCGCAGCGCAGGGCCTGGTGAAGTTCGGCCGCCCCGGCGACGAGTTCGACCCGCGCTTCCACGAGGCGCTGATGCACGCGCACTCCGCCGACGTGACCAGGACCACCTGCCAGCACATCATCTCGGCGGGCTACTCGATCGGCGACCGCGTGGTGCGGCCGGCCAAGGTGACCGTGGTGGACCCCGAGCCGGGGACCGCGGCGGAGGCCGGGTCCGGCGCCGAGGCCGCCCCTGCGACCAACCCGGACGACAACCCCGGGGGCGGGTCGCACGACAGCCCGGACGACGCCCCCGGCGACAGCGCCGATTGAGCCGACGAGGACACACACCGGAAGGGAGGGTGCACGGATGACCAACGCCGACTGGGCCAACAAGGACTTCTACAAGGTCCTCGGGGTGGCCAAGGATGCCGACGCGGCCGCCATCAAGAAGGCCTACCGCAAGCTCGCGCGCGACAACCATCCAGACTCCCACCCCGGCAACTCCGCCGCCGAGGAGCGGTTCAAGGCCGTCGCCGAGGCGTACGACGTCGTCGGCGACCCCGAGAAGCGCAAGAAGTACGACGACCTGCGCTCGGGTCTCGGCGGCTTCGGGCCGTTCGCGGGTGGAGGGGCCGGCACGCCGTTCGACGTCAGCGACCTGTTCGGCGGCGGCCGGACCGCCGGCGGCGCCGGAGGACTCGGCGACCTGTTCGGCGGGATGTTCGGCGGTGGCAGCGGCGGAGCCGGCGGTGGCACGCGCACCCGCACCTCGGCTCCCCGCCGCGGGGCGGACATCGAGACCGATGCCACCATCGCGTTCGCGGACTCTATCGACGGGGTCACTGTGTCGTTGCGGCTGTCGTCGGACGCGCCCTGCCCTGACTGCTCGGGGACCGGGGCCAAGGCGGGCACGCTGCCGCGCGTCTGCCCGGACTGCGAGGGCGTCGGGATGCGCGCCGCGTCGGTCGGAGGCGCGTTCACCATGAACGAGACCTGCTCGACCTGTCGCGGCCGCGGCCTGGTCGTCGACGACCCCTGCCCGACCTGCCACGGCTCGGGTCGCGGCATGTCGAACCGCACCATCTCGGCCCGGATCCCGGCGGGCGTCAAGGACGGCCAGCGCATCCGGCTGCGTGGCAAGGGCGCTGCCGGCGAGCGCGGCGGCCCTGCGGGCGACCTGTTCGTCAACGTCAAGGTCTCCCCGCACCCGTTGTTCGGCCGCAAGGACGACAACCTGACGCTCGACGTCCCGGTCAGCTTCGACGAGGCCGCTCTCGGCGCGGAGATCAAGGTGCCCACCCTCGACGGCGCGCCGGTGACGCTCAAGATCCCGCCGGGGACCCCCAACGGCCGGTCCTTCCGGGTCCGGGGCCGAGGGGTCAAGCGCACCAGCGGGCCGTCGAAGGGCTCGACGGGCGACCTCTTGGTCACCGTCGAGGTGCAGGTCCCCGCAGTCCTCAGCTCCTCGGCCAAGGAGGCGGTGCAGGCCTTCCGGGACGCGACCGGCGGCACCGACCTGCGGGCCGGGCTCTTCGACGCAGGATCCTCGGCGGGAGGCCGGCCGTGACCGGCCGGCGGCCCACCGGCTCCGGTCGGGCCACCGGCTCCACCCGGTCCACCGCCTCAGGTCCCCTCCCCGGGCCGGCGACGCCCGTCGGGATGACACCGCCGGGGCCGGACGTCCCGGTCTTCGTCATCAGCGTCGCCGCCGAGCTCACCGGGCTGCACCCGCAGACACTGCGGACCTACGACCGGCTCGGCCTGGTGAAGCCCGGACGCACCGGTGGCGGCGGCCGGCGCTACTCCTGGCGGGACATCGAGCTGCTGCGCGAGGTCGCCGAGCTCACCTCGGTGGGCATTGGACTGGAGGGGGTGCGCCGGATCCTGCAGCTCGAGCTGCAGGTGGACGCCCTGCAGCGGCGGGTCGGCGAGCTCGAGCAGGATCTGGCCGGCGCCGAGTACGCACTGCGGCAGGCGCTGACCGCCGACCGGGCCGAGCGGAACCTGCCCGCCGTACGCA
Source organism: Nocardioidaceae bacterium (assembly GCA_035634095.1). GTDB lineage: Bacteria > Actinomycetota > Actinomycetes > Propionibacteriales > Nocardioidaceae > Nocardioides_B. The sequence continues at coordinate 17,556 of DASQDP010000079.1, forward strand.
CCACCGCCGCGACCGGACAGTCGGTGACCGTCTGGCGCCGCGGCCGCCGCTGACCCACCCCGCCGCCGCTCACCCACCGCGATTCGTCTGCGGTGGCGCGGCGCTCACACCCTGCTAGATCGCAGACGAATCGAAGAAGGCGGAGAAGGCATGGACGCATCGAAGTTCACCACCCGGAGCCAGCAGGCGATCAACGCGGCCATCGAGTCGGCCGCGTCCGCCGGTCACGCGCAGGTCGAGGCGGTGCACCTCCTCGACGCGCTGCTCAAGCAGCCCGAGGGGATCATCCACCCGCTGCTGCAGGCCGTCGGTGCGCAGCCCGCCACCGTCGAGACGGGCGTGCGGGCCGAGCTGCGGCGGCTGCCGGCCGCGTCCGGCTCGGCAGTCGCCGCGCCGTCGTACGCCCGCGCAGCGCTCACCGTCCTCACCCGCTCCAACGACCTCGCCGCGGAGATGAAGGACGACTTCGTCAGCACCGAGCACCTGCTGATCGCTCTGGCCGGCGTGGAGTCGCCGGCCGCGACCCTGCTCACCCGGGCCGGCGCCACCGCCGACGCGCTGCGGGGCGCAGTGACCGGCGTGCGAGGGACCAGCCGGGTGACCAGCCAGGACCCGGAGTCGACCTACCAGTCCCTGGAGAAGTACGCCGTGGACCTGACCGCATCGGCGCGCGAGGGCAGGCTGGACCCGGTGATCGGCCGCGACAGCGAGATCCGCCGCGTCGTGCAGGTGCTGTCGCGGCGCACCAAGAACAACCCGGTGCTGATCGGCGAGCCCGGCGTCGGCAAGACCGCCGTCGTGGAGGGGCTCGCGCAGCGCGTCGTCAACGGCGACGTCCCCGACTCCCTGAAGAACCGCCGCGTGCTGTCCCTCGACCTCGGCGCGATGGTGGCCGGCGCGAAGTACCGCGGCGAGTTCGAGGAGCGGCTCAAGGCCGTGCTGGCCGAGATCAAGGCCTCCGAGGGCCAGGTCATCACGTTCATCGACGAGCTGCACACGGTCGTCGGCGCCGGCGCGGGCGGGGACTCCGCCATGGACGCCGGCAACATGCTCAAGCCGATGCTCGCCCGCGGTGAGCTGCACATGATCGGCGCCACCACGCTCGACGAGTACCGCGAGCGGATCGAGAAGGACCCCGCCCTCGAGCGCCGCTTCCAGCAGGTCTTCGTCGGTGAGCCGTCGGTGGAGGACACGGTCGCGATCCTGCGCGGGCTCAAGGAGAAGTACGAGGCACACCACGGCGTCACCATCGAGGACTCCGCGCTGGTGGCCGCCGCGACGCTGTCGGACCGCTACATCACCGGCCGGCAGCTGCCCGACAAGGCCATCGACCTCGTCGACGAGGCCGCGTCCCGGCTGCGGATGGAGATCGAGTCCTCCCCGGTGGAGATCGACGAGCTGCGGCGGGCCGTCGACCGGATGAAGATGGAGGAGCTGGCGCTGGCCCGCGAGGACGACGCGGCGTCGGTCGACCGGCTCGGCAGGCTGCGGGCCGACCTCGCCGACCGGGAGGAGGAGCTCCGCGGCCTGGAGTCGCGGTGGGCCCGGGAGAAGGCCGCCCTCGAGGGCGTCGGCGAGCTGCGCAAGCAGGTCGACGAGCTGCGGGTGCAGGCCGAGCGGCTGCTGCGCGAGGGCAACCTGCAGGGCGCCAGCGAGATCAACTACGGCCGGATCCCCGAGCTCGAGAAGCAGCTGGAGGAGGCCGCCCGGGCGGAGGAGTCCCTCACGGACCCGATGGTGCGCGAGGAGGTCGGTCCCGAGGAGATCGCCGACGTCGTCGAGGCCTGGACCGGCATCCCCACCGGCCGGCTGCTCGAGGGCGAGACCGCGAAGCTGCTGCGCATGGAGGACGTCATCGGCGAGCGCCTGATCGGGCAGCGGACGGCCGTCGCGGCCGTCTCCGACGCCGTGCGCCGCTCCCGCGCCGGGATCTCTGACCCCGACCGGCCCACCGGGTCCTTCCTGTTCCTCGGCCCGACCGGCGTCGGCAAGACCGAGCTGGCCAAGTCGCTGGCCGACTTCCTCTTCGACGACGACCGGGCGATCGTGCGGATCGACATGAGCGAGTACAGCGAGAAGCACTCGGTCTCCCGGCTCGTCGGCGCTCCCCCCGGCTACGTCGGGTACGACGAGGGCGGCCAGCTGACCGAGGCGGTGCGCCGGCGGCCGTACTCGGTGGTGCTGCTCGACGAGGTGGAGAAGGCGCACCCGGAGGTCTTCAACATCCTGCTGCAGGTGCTCGACGACGGCCGGCTGACCGACGGCCAGGGCCGCACCGTCGACTTCCGCAACGTCGTGCTGATCCTGACCTCGAACCTCGGCTCGATGTTCCTGGTCGACCCGACGCTGGACGAGGAGAAGAAGCACGACTCGGTGATGTCGCTCGTGCGCCAGGCCTTCAAGCCGGAGTTCCTCAACCGGCTCGACGAGATCGTCCTGTTCGACGCGCTCTCCCCCGACGAGCTCACCCACATCGTGGACCTGCAGATCGCGGAGCTGGGCCGCCGGCTCGCGGTCCGCCGGATCACCGTCGAGGTGACCGAGGCCGCGCACCGGTGGCTGTCACTGACCGGGTACGACCCGATCTACGGCGCCCGTCCGCTGCGCCGGCTGGTGCAGACGTCGATCGGAGACCCGCTGGCCAGGATGCTGCTCGCCGGCGAGGTGCTGGACGGCGGGGCGGTCGTGGTGGACGTGGACCCGGCTGGGGACGGCCTCCGGCTGACCGCCTCCTGACCGGGACCGGCGCGAGCCGCGGCCGGGGCGCGGGCCGGTCAGTCACCGCCGTCCCCGGGGTCGCCCTCGACGGGCAGGCCTGCGGCGATCCACCCCTCGAGGCCGTCCTCGTACAGCGACACGTCGCGGTAGCCCAGCTCGACCAGCTGCTCGGCGACCACCGCCGCGTTGGACGAGCCGGGCGCGCCGTACACCACGATCGGGATCGCCTTGTCGCGCAGCTCCCGGGGCGCCAGCCGTCTGACCTCGTGCGGAGGCAGGTTGACGGCGCCCGGGATGTGGCTGGCCGCGAAGTACGGCGCGCCGTGTGCGTCGACGAGCTGCCGCTCCGGGTCCAGGCCGGTCAGGGCACGGGTGTCCAGACGACGCAGCCCTGCGGGGTGGGACGCACTCCTCATGGAGGAACGCTCTCCGAGGTGCCTTGCACGTCGCTGTCACGCGCGGAGCGGTCATCGACCAGAACCCGGGTCTACGATCCCTTCGATGGATCTCCGAGTGCTGGGCCCGCTGGAGGTGGAGCACGAGGGTCGCCTGGTCCGGATCCGCAGCGGACGCCCGCGCGCGCTCCTCGTGGCCCTGGTGCTCCGGCTCGACCAGAGAGTCAGCACGGACGCGCTGATCGACCTGCTCTGGCCGACGGACCCCCCGAGGAACAGCGCCAACGCGCTCCAGATTTTGGTCTCGCACGTGCGCAAGGCGTTGCCGGCGACCGACCGGGGCCCTGCTGTCATCGAGACGGTGGACAGGGGCTACCGGCTGAGGGCTGCAGCTGAGCAGGTGGACGCCTACCGCCTGGAGCAGGCGGCGGCTCGTGCGCCGACCGAGCCGGACCCCCGGTTCCGCCTGGAGCTCCTCAACCGGGCCCTGGCCGAGTGGCGGGGCCCTCCGGCCCTCGAGCTGGAAGGGCAGCCCTTCGCGGAGGCGGACGTCGCCAGGCTGCAGGAGGTGAGGCTGACGCTGCTCGAGCAACGCAGCGAGGCGCTGCTCGAGCTCGGCGACACCGCCGACGCCGTGGTCCGGCTGCAGGAGCTGGTGGCTGAGGATCCGCTGCGCGAACGGCCGTCCGAGCTGCTGATGACCGCGCTGTACCGCCAGGGCCGGCAGGCGGAGGCGCTCGAGGTCTACGACAGGGCACGGCGCACGCTCCTCGACGAGCTCGGGCTCGACCCGGGTCCGTCACTGCGGGAGACCGCGCAGGCGGTCCTGCGCCAGTCCGCGGACCTCCAGCGGCCACCGCAGGGGCAGCGAGCCGTCGACGCCGGTACGGCGCATATCGACCCTCCTCCCGGCATGGAGTCGTGGCGGCCCCTCGACCGGCTCATCGGACGGGACGAGGAGGTCGCCCGCCTCGAGGGGCTGATGGCGACCCGGCGCCTGGTCACGCTGACGGGGCCCGGCGGCGCCGGGAAGACACGGCTCGCCGCCCACCTGGCTGCCGCGGGGACGGAGGCCGTCTGGTGGGTGGACCTCTCGCAGGCGACCGGTGACGAGGGCGTCCTTCCGGCGATCGGCCAAGCCACCCACGTGGCGGTCGGCGCGGGCCAGGAGGTGACCGTCTTCGCGGGCCGGCACGCCGGCCACCGGGGCCTGCTCGTCCTCGACACCTGCGAACGCGTGCGGGCGGTGGTCTCGTCGGTGGTCGAGGCGCTGCTTCGGGCGTGCCCGGAGGTGCGCATCCTGACCACGAGCCGCCAGCCGCTGGGGGCGGCCACCGAGCTGGTGTGGCCGGTCCCTCCGCTGTCGCTGCCGCACCCCGACGCGGTGTCGACGGCCGAGGTCGGCCGCTCGGCTGCCGTGCAGCTCTTCCTCGACCGGGCCACGAGCCGCCGGCCCGACCTGGCGCTCTCCACCGCCAACGCAGCCGCCGTCGCCCGGATCTGCCTGCTGCTCGACGGGCTGCCGCTCGCGATCGAGCTCGCTGCGGGGCACGCTGCCTCGCTGGCGCCGGCCGAGATGGTCAGGGTCCTCGACGACCGCTTGCGCATCCTGGTCGACGAGACCCGAGGCGACCGGCAGAGCACGCTGCGAGCGACGATCGCCTGGAGCCACGACCAGCTCCGTGCGGAGGAGGCGCGCTTCTTCGAGCGGCTGTCCGTCTTCGCCGGGCCCTTCTCCATCGATGGCGCGCTCGCCGTGGCGGGCGCCGGCACGGGGGTCGATGGCGTCCAGGTCCTCCTGACGCTCGCGCGGCAGTCGCTGGTCGCCAGCACCGGAGACCGCTACCGGTTGCTCGACACCGTCCGCGCGTTCGCGGAGGAGCGGCTGGGCGTCGACCCGGCCGAGCGTCGCGGCGCCCAGCGACGGCACGCCGAGTGGCACCTGCGGCTCCTCGCGGGCGGGGCTCCCGGCGCGGGAGGGCAGGGCGTCGAGGGCTGGAGAGGAGAGTTTCGCGGGGCGCTGCTCGACCTGCTGGCTGCGCTGTCCTGGTGCTTCTCCGCGGGCGAGACCATCCTGGGTGCCCGTCTCCTTGCCTCCTTGTGGTGGCTCTGGCCGCGCGAGGGAGTGTTCGAGGAGGCCTCCGAGTGGTTCCCCGCAGCCCGGGCGGCCGTCGACGAGTCCTCCCCGCTGCACGCGGCCCTGCTCGCGAGCGCCGCCTCCTACGCGATCTCTCACGGGGACCTGGCGTCCGCGATCAGCGACGGGCGGGTGGCCGCCCAGCGCCTCCAGACCCTGGGAGACCGCCAGGGCACGGCCCGCGTGCTGCTGGCACTGGGGATCGCCCACTGGGGTCGCGGGGAGCACACCGTCGCAGCCGAGGTCCACGACCGGGCGAGCGCCCTCTTCGAGGAGGTGCACGATTCCTGGGGTCGGGCCCTCGCGACGGTGCTGCGGGCGCGAACGGCGCTGGACGCGGGCGCCCCCGATGCCGGCGAGCGGCTGGACGCGGCCGAGGGCGTGGCACGGCGCAGTGGCGACACCCACCTGCTCGCTGCGGCGCTGGTGCACCGTGCTCGGGCCGCTGTCGCGACGGCCGACTACCCCCAGGCTGCCGCGCTCGCCCGGGAGAGCCTCCACCTCAACGAGGCGCACGGACACCGGGAGGGATGGGTCGGGTCCCTGCACACGCTGGGGTTCGCGTCGGTGGGGTCGGGAGAGCTCGAGGCGGCGGCGGACGCCTTCGGCCGAGCCCTGCAGGCGGCACTGGCCCTGCACCACCCCGGCGCACTCGCCGAGAGCCTGGACGGGCTGACGCTCGTCGCCACCGCCGAGGGCCGCTGGGAGGACGCCGCGCAGCTGTCGGCGAGGGCGGAGCTGCTCCGGGCAGAGCACGGGATCCGGCCCTCCTCGACGACCGCCGCGCTGCTCGAGGAGGCCCGCTCGGCGGTGGATGCGGCGCTCGACGAGAGCGTCGCGCGCCGAGCCCGACAGCAGGGCGCCGCCCTCGACCTCGACCAGGTGCTGCTGCGCGTGACGAGCTGACCGGGCGTCCGTCCCTGCCAGCCGGCGTGACAGCGCCGTACAAGGTCTGCAACAGCGACCGGTCGCAGTCTCACCTCAGGTAACCCACTCTCCACCGGCCCCTCTGAACGAAAGGTCCACCTGCCATGTCCTCTCTCCTCTTCCGGCTCGGTCGCTTCGCCGGCCGCCATCCCTGGCGAGTCATCGCCACCTGGGTCCTCGTCGCAGTCGTGGGCGTCATGCTGAGCTCCAGCTACGGCGGCGAGACCGACGACAGCTTCCGCCTGCCCGGTGCTGAGTCGCAGCGCGGCGCGGAGGCGATCGCGCAGCGCTTCCCGCAGCAGTCCCTCTTCACCTCCAACGTCGTCCTCCACGCGAAGGAGGGCCTCGACAACCCGACGGCACGCGCTGCTGTCACCGCGGTCGTCGACGACCTGGCCGACGACCCTCATGTCGTGGCCGTGAACGACCCCTACGACCGGCGTGCGTCGACCCTGAGCCCCGACGGCACCACCGCGTTCGTCACCGTCGGCTACGACACCGAGGTGATCGGGGTCGCGGAGTTCGAGGCCGCCGAGGACGCCAGCCGGGCCGCACGGTCGGCCGGCATCCAGGTCGAGTACGACGGCGCGCTCGGCTACGCGAAGGGGAACCCCGAGCCGAGCAGCGAGGCCATCGCCGTCGCCGTGGCGGTGGTCGTGCTGCTGGTCTCGTTCGGCTCCCTGGTCGCCATGAGCCTGCCCATCCTCGTGGCGCTGACCGGGATCGTCGTCGGGACGAGCGCGATCAGCCTGCTGGCAGGCCTGGTGGCGGTGCCGAAGATCGCCAACGTCATCGGTCTGATGCTGGGCCTCGGGGTCGGGATCGACTACGCCCTGTTCGTCCTCGCCCGCCACCGCCAGAACCTGGACGCCGGGATGTCGGTCGAGAAGGCGGTCGGCCGTGCGAACGCGACCGCTGGGCTCTCCGTCCTGTTCGCGGGCCTCACCGTGGTCGTGGCCATCGCCGGCGTCCAGCTCTCCGGCATCCCGATGATCGCCATGATGGGGTGGGGGGCGGCACTGATGGTCTCGGTCACCATGGTCGCGGCGATCACGTTGCTGCCGGCGCTGCTCGGGCTCCTCGGCCGACGCGTCAACAGCCTTCGGGTCCCGTTCCTCAAGCCCAAGCCGGCCAACGACCCACGGTCCGCCTCAACCCGCTGGGCCAGCAGGGTGGTCGCCCGGCCCGCTCCGTACGCCATCGCGGCGGCGCTGCTGCTCGCGGTCCTCACGGTCCCGGCGTTCTCCATGCGTCTGGGGTTCGCGGACGCAGGCAACGACGCCCCGTCGATGACGACGCGCAAGGCCTACGACCTGATGGCCGAGGCCTACGGACCCGGTGTCGCCGGACCGATGCAGGTGGTCCTCGACGGTCAGGGACCCGCGGCACTCGACGCCGACCTGACCGCCGTCCGGAGCGCCCTCGCCGCGGCCCCAGGCGTCGCGTCGGTGAGCCCGCCACAGCTGAACGAGGACGAGACGCTCGGGGTGCTCACCGTCGTCCCGACGACGTCACCGCAGGACGTCGAGACGTCTGCGCTGCTGGAGCGGATCCGCGAGAAGGTCCTGCCGGCCGCCCTCGCCGGCTCGGACGCCGAGGCGATGGTCACCGGCAGCGTGCCCATCCAGGACGACGTCGCCCAACGCCTCGGGGACCGGATGCCCTGGTTCATCGGCGCAGTGATCGCGCTGTCGTTCATCGCCCTGATGCTTCTCTTCCGGTCGGTGCTGATCCCGCTGAAGGCCGCGCTGCTCAACCTGCTGAGCGTCGGCGCGTCCTACGGGGTGGTCGTGGCGGTGTTCCAGTGGGGTTGGGCCGCGGAGCTGCTCGGGATCCACGACCGGGTCCCGATCATGGCGCTGGCGCCGATGCTGATGTTCGCGATCCTGTTCGGGCTCTCGATGGACTACGAGGTGTTCCTCATCAGCCGGGTCCGTGAGCAGTACCTCGTCCACGGCGACGCCCGCAGGGCGGTGGTCGAGGGCGTCGGCTCGACGGCCCGGGTGATCACCAGCGCGGCGCTGATCATGTTCAGTGTCTTCGGCGCCTTCGTCCTCGGCAGCGACGTGACCACCAAGCTGTTCGGGGTCGGCCTGGCGCTCGCCGTCCTGCTCGACGTCACCGTCGTGCGGATGGTCCTGCTGCCGGCGGTGATGAGCCTGCTCGGTGAGCGGGCCTGGGCGCTGCCGGGCTGGCTCGACAGGAGCCTGCCCGCGATCGACATCGAGGGCACCGAAGCCGTGCCCGAGACGGTCGACGAGCCGCAGGGGTCGAGGCCGAAGGCGGCCGCGCTGGTCTGACCCGGTGTGCGACGACCGGCGACCGCCGGCTGACGCGCTGCCGCCGCAGGGCCACCGGCTACCGGAGCCGGGCCGCCGGCGGCAGCGCGTCGGCCGGCTGGCCCGGGGCGGCGACCGGGTCGGCCGGCAGCGCCTGCACCTGCTCGACGCACCACGGGCTGACGTCCCGGCTGCCGTCGAGCACGGCGACGCGGAAGGTCTCCCAGTCCACCCACTCGAAGTCGTCCACCTCGTCGCGGTCCGGTGCGACCGGGTCGGCGGTGGTGGCCACGAACACCGGGCACATCTCGTTCTCCACCACGCCGTCCGGCATCACCGCGCGGTAGCGGAACGCCGGGAGCAGCAGCCGCACCGCCTCCACGGTGACGCCGAGCTCCTGGCCGGCCCGGCGACGGACCGCCTCGGCGACGTCCTCGCCGGGACCCGGGTGGCCGCAGAAGCTGTTGGTCCACACACCCGGCCACGTGGGCTTCGAGGTGGCGCGCCGGGTCAGCAGCACCGAGCCCCGGCCGTCGAACACGTAGCAGGAGAACGCCAGGTGCAGCGGGGTGTCGCGGTGGTGCACCGTGCGCTTGTCAGCGGTCCCCACCGCCTCGCCGGACTCGTCGAGCAGGACGACCTCCTCCACCCTGGGTTCGGCCTGGGGCTCCACCTCGTGCTCCTCTCCTCGTGTCCTGGCTGCGCTCATGCCGGCCTCGCCAGCTGGTTGACGGCTGCTTCGAAGACCCGCGGCAGCGCGACGGCTGCCGGCACCACCCTCTCTCGCAGGGCGCGGTGCCGGGTCGCGGTGAGCAGCGTGTGGGTGAGCAGGTCGTGGCGCCAGGTGACCCGCCGCCAGCTCCGCTCGTAGGACGCGGGGTCGTCGGCGAGCACGGCGGAGACGGCCGCGCGGGCCTGGGCCACCCCGACGGCGATGCCCTCGCCGGTGAGCGCGTCGACGTACCCGGCCGCGTCCCCGGCCAGAAGGGTCCGGCCCCGGACCCGCGCCGAGGACCGCTGACGCAGCGGGCCCGCGCCGCGGACCCGGGACAGGGGGCGGCCCTGCAGCCGGTACCCCAGGGTCGGGAAGGCCCCCAGCAGGTCCGGGAACGACCGGCGCTGCCCGGTGAGCACCGCGACGCCCACCCGGCCGTCCCCGACCGGGGTCACGTAGGCCTCCCCGCACGGCGACCAGTGCACCTCGACGTACGACGTCCAGGGCGGCACGTCGACGTGGCAGCGCAGCCCCCACCGTCGGGTCGTGCGTGGTGGCGCGTCCAGCCCGAGCCTGCGGCGCAGAGGCGAGTGCAGGCCGTCCGCGGCGACCAGGTAGCGGGCCGGCTCGCCGTCCACCAGCACGGAGGAGCCGACGTCCTCGACCTGTTCCACCGCCCGGTGCTCGACCTTCACGCCGGCGACCGCCGCGGCGTCGAGCAGTGCGCCGTGCAGGGCGGTGCGGGTCACCCCGCGACCCGGGCCGTGGCGGAACCGTGCCGCCACGTCATGGCCGGGGGCGACGTACCGGATCCCGTCGATCCGGTGCCCGTCGAGCCGCACCCCGAGCTCCAGCAGGCCGGTCACCGCGGACGGCATCAGCCCCTCGCCGCAGGCCTTGTCGATCGGCCCGTGGCGCGGCTCGCGGACCACCACGTCGAGGCCGGCGCGCGCGGCGTACAGGGCGGTCACCAGGCCCACCGGCCCACCGCCGGCGACCACCAGGTCCCGCATCACGCGTCGCTCCCCACGGCGGCCAGGGCCCGGTTCTCCACCCGCAGCCGCACCGCGAGCAGGACCGCGTTCGCGACCGTGAACACGGCCGCGGTGACCCAGGCGGCGTGCACCAGCGGAAGGGCGACGCCCTCGACCACGACCGCGACGTAGTTCGGGTGGCTCAGGAACCGGTAGGGGCCCGAGCGCACCAGCGGAAGGCCGGGTACGACGATCACGCGGGTGTTCCAGTGCGGGCCGAGAGTCGTGATGCACCACCAGCGGAGCCCCTGGGAGGCCAGCGCGAGCACCAGCATCGTCCCCGCCAGGACCGGGCTCACCGAGGGCCGGACCAGCCACGCCTCGACCAGCATCCCGACCAGCAGCCCGGTGTGCAGCACCACCATCACCGGGTAGTGCCCGCGCCCGGTCTCGCGGCCGCCGCGCGCCAGGCTCCATGCCGCGTTGCGGTTCGACACCACCAGCTCCGCGAGCCGCTCCAGCCCGACCAGGACCACCAGGACGGTGAAGAAGGTGAGCGAGGTCATCGGGCCGGCATCCTGAGCAGCACGAGCTCCGAGCAGAAGCCCGGGCCCATCGCCATCAGCATCCCGTAGGAGCCCGGTCGCGGCGGGCGCTCGCGAAGGGTGTCCTCGAAGACGTGCAGCACCGAGGCCGAGGACAGGTTGCCGATCCGGGCGAGGGAGTCCCAGGTCAGCTGCACCGCCGAGCGGGGCAGCTCCAAGGCTCCCTCGATGGCCTCCAGCACCTTGGGGCCACCGGGGTGGCAGACCCACCACTCCACGTCCTCGCGTCGCAGGCCGGAGTCCTCGAGGAACCCGTCCACGTCCTTGCCCAGGTAGGCGCGCACGACGTCCGGCACGCTCGCGTCCAGCACGATCCGCAGCCCCGTCGACGTCACGTCCCAGCCCATGGTGCGCTCGGAGTCGGGGTAGAGGTGGCTGCGGGTGGCCAGCACCTCGACCTGTCCCGGCTCCTGCGGGGCGCGGGCGTCCCCGGCGGCGACCACCGCCGCGGCACCGTCCCCGAACAGCCCGCTGGCCACCAGGTTCGGCACCGACACGTCGTCGCGCTGCACGGTCAACGAGCAGAGCTCGACCGAGACCAGCACCGCGACCTCGTCCGGGTGACCGACCAGGTAGTCGTCGAGCCGGGCGACCCCCGCGGCGCCGGCGACGCACCCGAGCCCGACCAGCGGCACCCGCTTGACGTCCGGGCGCAGACCCACCAGGGCCGCGATCCTGGCGTCCAGGGACGGCACGGCCAGGCCGGTCACCGTGGTGGAGATGATCAGGTCGACGTCCGCGGGGGTGAGGTCAGCGGCCTTGAGGGCGTCCACGAGCGCCTGCGCGCCGAGGACCACCCCGAGCTCGATGAACCGGTCGTTGGAGTGGCCGAAGTCGACGAGGCGGCCGTAGTCCTCCAGCGGCATGGCCAGGTGCCGCTGCCGCACGCCGGCGTTGGCGTGCAGCCGCCGGAGCAGGCGCTCGTCGAGCTCTCCGCCGGCGGCGATCACACCGGCGAAGGCGTCGGTGATCTCGTCCTGGGCGTAGCGGTGCTCGGGCAGCGCGCCTCGGACCGACAGGATCTCCATGTGGCTCCCCCTCAGGGCACGACGGTCGGGTGCGGGTCGGGCGTGCGGGTGACCAGGCCTCGCATCAGCCCGCCTGCGAGACGGGGGGTCAGCACGCCCTGGCCGAGCCCGATCTCGACCAGGTCGTCGAAGACCCGCTGGTCCCTGGCTGCGGCCCTGATGCCGGCGTCCACCACGCGCGGCACCGCGGACAGCCGGGAGGTGAGGAACGTGTGCCGCAGGTGCCGGGCGAGGAGCCGCCGCACGGCGGTCCGGTGCCCGGCGCCTGCCGCCGCCGGGGTCGCGGCGCCGAGCGCGCTGGCGGCCGCCCGGCCCGCGAGGATCCCGGAGGCCACGGCGTAGTAGATGCCCTCGCCGGTCATCGGGTTGACCAGCCCGGCGGCGTCGCCGGTGAGCAGCACCCGGCCCTCCGGCTGCTCCCAGCGCCACTGCGACAGCGGCAGGTGGTGCGCGCGCCACTGGCCGCCGGCGTCGACGGTCCCGGGCACCAGCCGCTCGAGCTCGCCGAGCAGCAGCGCCCGCGACGGCGGGTCGTGGTCGGCGCCCACCAGCTCCCCGTACCCGACGTTCGACGTGCCGTCGCCCCGGTCGAACGCCCAGGCGTACGACGGCTGCCGACGATCGCCGTACACGATCAGCTGCTTGCCCCGGCCGGTCGGCGGGGTCGGCGCGTAGCCGCGGATCGCCAGCGCGCGGCGACGGACCGGCGGCAGCCCGACCGCAGGGCGTACGACGGAGTGCGCCCCGTCGGCGGCGACCACGACCCGTCCCTGGAACTGATCGTCGAGCAGCACGCCGCCGGAGGTCACCCGGACGTCGCGCACCCGGTGCCGCAGCAGGACCGCACCGGCCTGCGTCGCGTGCTGCACGAGGCGGGCGTCGAAGACCTGCCGCGGGATCACCCACACGGGACGGCGCAGCGGACGACGCACCCGCTCCCGCTCGCGGGCCAGCTCGAGCTCGCGCAGCGGCACCCAGCCGTCGGCCGCGTCGTGCACGCCGACGGAGGCGAGCGCGTCGAAGACGTGCGGCGCGATGCCGTCGCCGCAGGACTTGTCGCGCGGGAAGTCCTGCCGGTCCAGCAGCAGCACCCGCAGGCCCGGGTCGGCGCGCAGGGCTCCCAGGGCGGTCGAGGCGCCGGCCGGGCCCGCGCCGACCACGACGAGGTCCCAGGTGCTGCTCATCGGGCGCCCGCCAGCAGCGCCACGTCGACCACGGCGATCGCCATCGCGGCCCGGAACGGCGTCCGGCCCTGCCCCCGCAGAGCCACCACCGAGAGCGCCAGCACCGCGGCGGCCACGCCGACCAACGGCCACACCAGCGACGGGCGCTCGGCGCGGATCGCGGCGCAGGTCACCAGCGAGGCCGAGGCGAGTGCGGCAGTGGCCAGCGGCGCGGCGCGGCGGGCGCCGATCCGGTGCGGCAGCCCGGAGACCCCGGTCGCGGCGTCGTCGGCGAGGTCGGGCAGCGCGTTGACCAGGTGCGCCCCCACGCCCAGCAGCGCACCGGCCACGGGCATCCACCACGGCGGCAGCGACGGAGGGGCCTGGGCCAGCGTCACGACGGCGGGCAGCGCGCCGAACGCGACCGCGTAGGGGAGCCACGACCACACCGATGACTTCAGCCGCACGTTGTACAGCCACCCGGACCCGACGACGCACAGCACGTGCACGGTCCCCGCAGCGGCACCGCACGACAGGGAGAGCGGCACGGTGACCACCAGGGCGGCCGCGCACGCCGCCCGGACGGTCCGAGGCTCGACCTCGCCCGCCGCCAGCGGCTTGTCCGTCCGGTGCACCGCACGGTCCCGGGCAGCGTCGACGAGGTCGTTGGACCAGCCGATCACGAGCTGACCGGTGAGCACGGCGGCGACCACCAGAGCGACCCGCGCGGCGCTCAGGTCCGCGGACCGCGCCAGCAGCCCGGCGACCACGGTCACCGCCACCGCCGGCCCCGGGTGCGCCGAGCGGAGCAGGGCGCTCACCGACGCCAGCGGGCCGCCCCGGTGCTCGCCCGGGTGGTCGCCCCGCCGAGTCCTCTGGGGGTGCTGCACGTCGGCGTCCGTTCGTCCCGCGAGGTCGGGAGGACGCACCACCCCGAGGCGCACCGGCCCGCCTGGCGCCGCCACGTCGATGATTGCGCACCGCAGCAAGGCGACCAACCCACGACCAGCCCACGACCAGCCCCCGACCAGCCCCCGACCAGCCCGCGGCCGTGCCTGCGGACGGGTCCGGCCCCCCGGTCCGTGGTGGAATGACGCCATGGGAGAGGGCGCATGAGCGACTCGGCGTCGGGACCGTCACCGGCTCGGCCGCGGCAGGTCACCGTCGCGGGAGTGATGGCGACCGTGGCCTGCGTGCTGCTGGTCGTCGGCCTCTTCGACTCCATGAGCGAGATCCGCTCGACCGAGACGCAGGACTCGGTGGAGGACTTCCTCTCGTCCGCTCCCGGTGACCGGCTCGGGCTCGACGTGGACGGTGTCGTCGACGTGCTGCGGGGCGTGGTGCTGTTCAGCGGGGCGCTGGCCGCGGCCGGCGCGATCCTGGCGGTCTACTGCCTGCGCCGTCACCGCGGCGCCCGTATCGGCCTCAGCGTGGTGGCGGTGGCGATGCTCTTCTCCACGACCTTCGTGGCCGGACTGCTGCCGTTCGTGGTGGCGCTCGCCGCGAGCATGCTGTGGCGTCGTGAGGCCCGCGACTGGTTCGACGGCCGGGAGCCGCGGCCGCAGCAGACAAGCGCGGTGCCGCCGGTCCAGCCACCCTTCCGGTCGCCGGGCCAGTCGCCGCACGGCTGGCCGCCGCCGGCGTACGACCCGCGGGCCGCCCCGCCGCCGGCCGCCGGGTCGCCGCACCCGATCGGGAGACGCCGTCCCCCGCCCGTGACCGCCGCCGTCTGGCTCACCTGGGCCTCCAGTGCCGGGGTGCTGCTGTTCGTGGCCACGCTCGTGCTCTACTTGCTGGTGGACCGTGCTCCGCTGATCTCGGTGCTGCAGCGGAGCCCGAGGGTCGCCGACCTGGGCTACACCGCCGACCAGCTCACCGGCGCGCTGTGGGTGATCGCAGTGCTGGTGACCGTGTGGGCGCTCGCCGCCGCAGCCTTCGCCGCGCTCGCCTTCATCGGGCTCCGGGCCGGCCAGATCGGGGTGCTGGTCTGCGCGGTGCTGGGTGGGGTGGTCGCGGCCGGGACGTTCGTGGCCCCCGTCGTCGCCCTGGTGACGGTGGTGCTGCTGGTGCGGCGGGACGCGAACCGGTTCTTCGACCGGGGGAGCGGCTCGCCGGGCGGCCCGCCCTGGCAGCCACCGGACCCACCGGACCCCCCGCCGCCCCCGCCGCCCTCGTCGGCGGCACCGACCGAGCAGCCGCCACCGGGCAAGCCCCCGGTCTGGTAGCCCCGGACCCGGGGAGGCTGCCGCCTCAGGCGTGCAGGTCGGCCTGCTGGAGCCGGCGTACGCCGTCGGCCACCACCGCGGTGTCCTTGCAGAACGCCCAGCGCACCAGGTGCCGGCCGGCCTCCTGGTCGTCGTAGAGCACCTGCGCCGGGACCGCCACCACCCCGGCTCGCTCCGGCAGCGCCAGGCAGAAGGCCATCGCGTCGCGGTGGCCGTAGCGGCGCACGTCCGTGGTGACGAAGTAGGTCGCCTCCGGGGGATAGACGTCGACGTCCAGCTCCCGGAGGCCGGCCACGAGCAGGTCGCGCTTGCCCTGGAGCTCCCGCGCGAGCCGCTCGTGGAACGCCGACTCCTGGTCCAGCGCTACCGCCACCGCGGGCTGGAGGGGCGCCGCGTTGGTGAAGGTCAGCCACTGCTTGGCTGCCAGCACGGTGTCCACCAGCTCGGCTGGACCGGTGACCCACCCGACCTTCCAGCCGGTGAGCGAGAAGCTCTTGCCGACGCTGGAGATGCTGACGGTCCGCTCCCTCATGCCCGGCAGGGTGCAGAGCGGGACGTGGTGCAGCCCGTCGAAGACCAGGTGCTCGTAGACCTCGTCGGTGACCACCACCAGGTCGTGCTGCACCGCGACGTCCGCGACCGCCTGCAGCTCCTCGCCGGTCAGCACCCTGCCGGTCGGGTTGTGCGGCGTGTTCAGCAGCAGGGTGGTGGTGCGCGGGGTGACGGCTGCGCGGAGCGCGTCCACGTCGAGCCGAAAGTCCGGAGCCCGCAGGGTCACCGGGCGTCGTACGCCGCCGGCCATCTCGATGCAGGCCACGTAGGAGTCGTAGAACGGCTCCAGCACCACCATCTCGTCGCCCGGGTTCACCAGCGCCAGGATCGCGGCGGCGATCGCCTCGGTCGCCCCGGCCGTGACCACCACCTCGGTGAGCGGGTCGAGCTCGATGCCGTAGTGCCGGGACTGGTGCGCGGCCACCGCCGCCCGCAGCTCGGGCACACCGGGGCCGGGTGCGTACTGGTTGCGCCCGGTGCGCAGTGCCTCGACCGCGGCCTCGAGCACCGCCGGTGGGCCGTCCCGGTCCGGGAACCCCTGGCCGAGGTTGATGCTGCCGGTGCTCGTCGCCAGCGCCGACATGCGCGTGAAGATGGTGGGCGGGACCGACCGGAGCCGGTGCGCCATCCGGCGGCTGTGCACGACGGGAGAGGGCCCAGGCATACCGCGACCCTACGGCCGCAGGACGGCGCCCGGTGACCTGGTCGTTCCCCCGCGGCGGGCGCGACGGTGCGGGAGGATGTGGGGCATGGCGCGCCCCCTCTTCGAGCCGTCCCCGGCCGGAGCGGGCGCCGGGCGGAGGAGGCGGGGCGGGGCGTTGTGGGCCGGCCTGGTCCTGGTCGCCGCCGGGTGCGTGCTGCTGGGGTACGCGGGCTGGCAGTTCTTCGGGACGAACCTGGTGTCCCAGCGCAAGCAGGAGCGGATCGTCGACGAGACCATCGCCGCCTGGTCACGGCCGCAGCCGGCGCCCGTTCCGGCCCGGAGGGGCAGCAGGCCGGCGGCGGGCGTCGCCGCGGCCCTGGTGCGCATCCCGGCCTTCGGCGAGCGCTACCGCGTCCCGGTGCAGGAGGGGGTCAGCGACCGGGTGCTGGCCGAGGGCCTCGGCCACTTCCGGGGCACCGCGAACCCGGGCGAGGTCGGCAACTTCGCCCTGGCTGGCCACCGGGTGACGCACGGCGAGCCGCTGCGCGACCTGCCGTCGTTGCGCCCGGGCGACGAGGTCGTGGTGGAGACCCGGGACCGGTCCTTCACGTACCGCCTGGACACCGACCCCCGAGACCTGGTCGTCACCTTCGAGGACGTCTGGGTGATCGCGGACCTGCCGAGGAACCCGGCCGGCGGCGCCCAACCGGTCCAGCGTCCCGGCCAGCGGCTGATCACGCTCACCACCTGCTCGGAGCTCTTCCACACCGACAACCGGATGATCGCCTTCGGCCACCTCGTCAGCAGCCGGCCCCGGTCGACGCGCTGAGCACGCCTAGGCTGTCGCCATGACCGACCGCGACGACCTGCTCGCCCAGGTGGCGGGGAAGGCGGTGGTGCGCGGCCGGGTGACGCTGTCCTCGGGCGCCGAGGCCGACTACTACGTCGACCTGCGCCGGATCACCCTGGACGCCCGGGCCGCGCCGCTGGTGGGCCGGGTCCTGCTGGACCTGACCGCCGACTGGGAGTACGACGCGGTGGGCGGGCTCACTCTCGGGGCCGACCCGGTGGCCACCGCGATGCTGCACGCCGCCGCCGCCCGGGGTCGAGAGCTCGACGCCTTCGTCGTCCGCAAGCAGGGCAAGGCGCACGGCCTGCAGCGACGCATCGAGGGCCCGGACGTGGCCGGACGCCGCGTCCTCGCCGTCGAGGACACCTCCACGACCGGCGGTTCCGTGCTGACCGCGGTGCAGGCCCTGCGCGAGGAGGGCGCCGAGGTGGCGGGGGTGGCCGTCCTCGTGGACCGGGGCACCGGGGCCCGCCAGGCGGTCGAGGCGGCGGGCTGCGGCTACCGGTTCGCCTACGGCCTCGACGACCTCGGGCTGGAGGACGCGTGAGCGCGGCCGCCGGTGGAGGCGTCGGGGCCGACTTCCTGCTCGCGGGGGCCTCCGCGCTCGAGCTGCTCGGCCGGGTGGAGGTGGTGCACCGCTGGGACCAGCCGAGCGCGCTGCCGGCGATGTCGGTCGGCGGCCTCGCGGCCCACCTCGGCTCGCAGGTGCTCTCCGTGCATGCGGCCGTGACCGCCGGGGCCCACGTCACCGACGAGGCCCCGGTGCCGCTGCTCGAGCACTACGGCCGGGTCGCCTGGGTCACGGCCGGACTCGACGACCCCGCCAACGTGACGATCCGCGAGGGGGCGGAGCGGTCCGCGGGCACCGGGCACGGCTCGCTCGTCGCGGACGTGCAGCAGGCGCTGGCCGACCTGCAGACCGCGTTCGCCGCCACCCTCCCGGCCGGGTTGCCGCCAGCGGTGCGGATGCCGTGGTGGGAGTGGTCGCTGTCCTTCGAGGACTACCTGGTGACCCGGGTGATGGAGATCGTGGTGCACTCCGACGACCTCGCGGTCAGTGTCGACCTCGAGCCACCGCGGCTGCCGCAGACCGTCCTGGGTCCGGTCCTCGCCCTGCTGGTCGGCGTCTCGCTGCAGCGGCACGGGCAGGCGGCCCTGGTCCGCGCCCTGTCCCGCAGCGAGCGCGCGCCGGGGTCGGTCAGCGCCTTCTGAGGTCAGCGCTTCCCGAGGTCCGGGCCTGCCGAGGAGTCCCGTGGCTCGTCGTGGTGGTGGTGTCCGTGAGCGAACTTCTCCGCGGCGCGCGCCCTCAGCACCTCGATGCCGATGGGCAGCACGGAGATCAGCACGATGGCCAGCAGCATCGCCTCGATGTTGCTGCGGACGAAGGCGATCTGCCCGAGGTAGAAGCCCAGGACCGTCACGCCGCTGGCCCACAGCAGGCCGCCGACAGCGCTGTAGATCATGAAGCGCCGGAAGCCCATCCCGGCCACCCCGGCCAGCACGGTGATGAAGGTGCGCACCACCGGCACGAACCGGGCCAGCACGATGGCGCGGTTGCCGTACTTGTCGAAGAACGCGCTCGTCTTGTCGACGTACTCCTTCTTGAACAGCCTCGACTCGCGGCGCTCGAAGATCCGCGGACCGGCGGCGGCGCCGATCGCGTAGCCGCAGGCGTTGCCGAGGATGGCCGCGACGAACAGCACCACGCAGCACAGCCACAGCGGGTAGGAGATCTTGTCCTGGGAGATCAGCAGCCCGACCGTGAACAGCAGCGAGTCGCCCGGGAGGAAGAAGCCGATCAGCAGCCCGCACTCCGCGAAGATCACTGCCGCGGCGCCCCACAGCGCGTAGTCCCCGAACTGGTCGAGGAGGTACTGCGGGTCCAGCCAGTCCAGGCCCAGCAGCCTCGGGGGCAGGGGAACGAGTCGGTCCACCCGTGCAGACTAACGGGGTGACCACGCAGGACCACGACGAGCGTGCGCCGTACGACCCGATGCCCTACGGCCCGGCAGAGGTCGGCGTGGGACCCTGGCCGGGGCAGTGGCCCACCGGCCCCGGCAGCGAGGTGTACGACGAGGGGCTGCTCCGTGACGGCGACCGGCGCAACGTCGTGGACCGCTACCGGTACTGGTCGCTGGAGGCCATCGTCGCGGACCTGGACACCCGCCGGCACGACTTCCACGTCGCGATAGAGAACTGGCAGCACGACTTCAACATCGGCACCGTGGTCCGCACCGCCAACGCCTTCCTCGCCGCCGAGGTCCACGTGGTCGGCAACCGCCGGTGGAACCGTCGCGGCGCGATGGTGACCGACCGCTACCAGCACGTCCGGCACTCCGCCACGGTGCCCGAGCTGGCGGCGTACCTGCGCCAGCGCGGCGTCGGTCTGCTCGGCATCGACAACCTGCCCGGTTCGGCCCCTCTGGAGACGCTGGAGCTCCCGCGGGCGGTGTGCCTGCTCTTCGGGCAGGAGGGGCCCGGGCTCTCGCCGGAGGCGCGCGCGGCCTGTGACGGGACGTTCTCGATCGCCCAGTTCGGGTCGACGCGCTCCATCAACGCCTCGGCCGCCGCCGCCATCGCCATGCACACCTGGGTGCGTCAGCACGCCGACCTGAGCGGCCCCTGGCGCGGGTAGGCTGCTGTCCCTCGCCGGCCGTCCCGCTCGACAGGAGAAGCAGATGCCCATCGCCACGCCCGAGGTGTACGCCGAGATGCTCGACAAGGCCAAGCGCGAGAAGTTCGCGTTCCCGGCCATCAACGTGAGCTCGTCGCAGACGCTCAACGCCGCCCTCCAGGGCTTCGCGGACGCCGGCAGTGACGGCATCATCCAGGTCTCGACCGGTGGCGCGGACTACCTGTCCGGCCCGAACGTGAAGAACATGGTGACGGGCTCGACCGCGTTCGCCGCCTACGCGCTCGAGGTGGCCAAGAACTACCCCGTCAACGTCGCGCTGCACACCGACCACTGCCCCCAGGACAAGCTGGACGGCTTCGTGCGGCCACTGCTGGACATCTCGATCGAGCGCGTGAAGAACGGCCAGGACCCACTGTTCCAGTCCCACATGTGGGACGGCTCGGCAGTGGAGCTGCACGAGAACCTGCAGATCGCCGAGGAGCTGCTCGAGAAGGCGGCCGCCGCGAAGATCATCCTGGAGATCGAGGTGGGCGTCGTCGGCGGCGAGGAGGACGGCGTCGAGGGCGGCGCGGGCGACAAGCTCTACAGCACCCCGGGCGACGCGATCGCGACCGTCGAGGCGCTCGGGCTCGGGGAGAAGGGGCGCTACCTGACGGCGCTCACCTTCGGGAACGTGCACGGCGTCTACAAGCCGGGCAACGTCAGGCTCCGCCCCGAGATCCTCAAGCAGGCGCAGGAGGCGGTCGTGGAGAAGATGGGCCTGGACGCCGACAGCCAGCCCTTCGATCTGGTCTTCCACGGCGGCTCCGGCTCGCTGGCCGAGGAGATCGCCGACGCGGTGCGCTACGGCGTGGTGAAGATGAACGTCGACACCGACACCCAGTACGCCTTCACCCGCCCCATCGCCGGGCACATGCTCGCCAACTACGACGGTGTGCTGAAGATCGACGGCGAGGTCGGCAACAAGAAGGCCTACGACCCGCGCGCCTGGGGCAAGCTCGGCGAGGCCGGGATGGCGGCCCGCATCGTCGAGGCGTGCGAGAACCTCTCCAGCACCGGTCAGAGCCTGGCCTCGTGAGGGAGCTCTGATGGAATTCCCCGATCTGATGGCGGGACCGCCCGCCACGCTGCTCCCCGACGACCCCGCGGCGGAGGCGCTCAGCGGCGGTGCCGAGGCCGCCGCGGTGGTCCGCACCCACCCCGAGTCGCCGCTGGCGTGGGCGACGCTCGCCGAGCAGGCACTGGCGGACGACGGGGTCGATGACGTCACCGCGTACGCCTACGCCCGGGTCGGCTACCACCGCAGCCTGGACCAGCTGCGCCGCAACGGCTGGAAGGGGCACGGCCCGGTGCCGTGGGAGCACGAGCCCAACCGCGGCTTCCTGCGCGCCCTCGCGGCGCTGGCGGTGGCGGCGGACCGGATCGGCGAGGCTCCGGAGGCGGAGCGGTGCTCGGGGTTCCTGCGCGACAGCAGCCCCGCGGCGTATGACGCGCTGCTGGCCTGACCGGTCAGTGCTGGGCGGTCGGTCAGTGCTGGGCGGTCACGCCGGCAGTGGCATCCGGTACGCCGCCGGCTCGATGTGCCAGGTGCGGTTGCGCTCGGGACCGTAGCGCTCACCGTCCGCGCTGCACCAGAACGGCTGCCCGGAGAGGCTGACGGACTTCGCCCGCAGGTAGAGGACGTCGTCGCGCTCGGGATGCGTGCCGCGCAGCACGCTGGCGAGGTAGCCGGCCTTGGCCCACAGCGAGGTCGAGAACGACACCATCACGTCCATCCGGCCGTCGGTGGGCACCGCGTCCGGGGTGATGCGCGCGCCCCCGCCGACGCGTGACCCGTTGCCGATCGCGATCATCAGGATCGGGTGCGCGAAGTCGGCGACCACGTGCTCGTCGACCTCGATGCGCAGCCGCAGGAAGGGTGGGCTGACCGACGCCTTGGCGGCGCCGACGACGTAGCCGAGGCGGCCGAGCGCCTTCTTGTAGGGGCGTGCGTCCTCGCTCGCCTGCGCGCCGACGCCTACGTGCACGTTGTTGACCACCACCTCGCCGAGGCAGTCCACGATCAGGTCGACCGGCTGCAGGTTGCCCTCGAGCACGAGGCGCGCGGCCTCCTCGGGGTCCAACGGGATGCCCGCGCCGCGGGCGAAGTCGTTGCCGGTCCCCAGCGGCACCAGCCCGACCACCGCGTCGGCCAGCTCGTGGCGCCGGTGCAGCGCGGACACCACCGCGTGCAGGCTGCCGTCGCCCCCGGCGACCACGATCTGCCGGCCCCCGCGGCGGTGCAGGACCCCGTCGAGCTCGCCGGGGTTGGTGGTGTGCGCGACCTCCACGTCGGCGGCCGTCCGCAGGATGCCCAGCGCGAGCTGGAGGTGCTCCTCGTCGGCTGTCCCGGCCGCGTAGTTGCTGATCAGCAGCACTGGGTCCACCCTTCGAGGCTACCCGGTGGGCCGGGGCGCTGCTCTGCTAACGTTGCGTCGCAAGAGCCCCGCGCTGCTGCCCTGCACTCTGGCACCCGGGGCTCTCCGCGTGTCCGCTCACGGCTCCCGGGCCGCGGGACCCGACGTCGAAGAGGTGCTGCATGCCCGCGATCGTGGTTCTCGGAGCCCAGTGGGGTGACGAGGGCAAGGGCAAGGCGACCGACCTGCTGGGGTCGACGATCGACTACTGCGTGCGCTACCAGGGCGGCAACAACGCCGGGCACACCATCGTCGTCGACGGCGAGAAGTTCGCGACGCACCTGCTGCCGTCCGGGGTGCTCACCCCGGGCTGCATCCCGGTCATCGCCAACGGGGTGGTCGTGGACGCGCGTGTGCTGCTGGAGGAGATCGACGGCCTCGCCGCGCGCGGTGTGGACACCTCGACGGTGGTGCTGTCCTCGAACGCGCACCTGATCACGTCGTACCACACCACGATCGACAAGGTCACCGAGCGGTTCCTCGGCAAGAACAACATCGGCACCACGGGACGCGGCATCGGTCCGACGTACGCCGACAAGATCAACCGGGTCGGCATCCGGGTCGCGGACGTGTTCGACGAGAAGATCCTCGCCGAGAAGGTGGAGGCCGCCCTCGAGCAGAAGAACCACCTGCTCGTGAAGGTCTACAACCGTCGGGCGATCGCGGTCGAGGAGATCCTCGAGGAGATCGGGCAGTACGCCGAGCGGCTCAAGCCGATGGTCGCGGACACCTCGCTGCTGCTCAACCGGGCGCTGGACGAGGGCAGGACCGTGCTGTTCGAGGGCGCGCAGGCCACCATGCTCGACGTGGACCACGGCACCTACCCCTTCGTGACCAGCAGCAACCCGCTGGCCGGCGGCGTCGGGCCGGGCGCCGGGATCGGGCCCACCCGCATCGACCGCGTGATCGGCGTCATCAAGGCCTACACCACCCGGGTCGGCTCCGGTCCGTTCCCCACCGAGCTGCTCGACGACGACGGCGACCAGCTGCGGGTGGTGGGCGCGGAGTACGGCACCACCACCGGGCGCGACCGCCGCTGCGGCTGGTACGACGCGGTGGTGGCCCGCTACTCGGCCCGGCTCAACGGGCTCTCGGAGTTCTTCCTGACCAAGCTCGACGTGCTCGGCGCGTGGGACCGCATCCCGGTGTGCGTCGCCTACGACATCGACGGTGAGCGGCACGAGGAGATGCCGATGACGCAGTCGGAGTTCCACCACGCGAAGCCGGTCTACGAGCTGTTCGAGGGCTGGGGCACCGACATCTCCGGGTGCCGCTCGTTCGAGGAGCTGCCCACGAACGCGCAGACCTACGTGCGCGCCCTCGAGGAGATGTCCGGTGCGCCGTTCTGGGGCATCGGCGTCGGCCCCGGCCGCGAGGAGTCGATCGTGCTCACCCCCCCTTCCGATTCGTCTGTGGTCTAGCAGGTGTCCGGCGCGAGGCGATCGCAGACGAATCGGGTGCTGGTGGTCGGGGGCGGCGGCCGCGAGCACGCGCTCGCGCTCGCCCTCGCCCGGGACCCCGGGGTGAGCGAGGTGCACGCCGCACCCGGCAACCCCGGGATCGCCGCGGTGGCCGACCTGCACGACGTCGACGTGCTGGACGGCGGGGCGGTCGCCGACCTCGCGCAGGCGCTGGCCGCGGACCTGGTGGTGGTCGGGCCGGAGGCGCCGCTGGTGGCGGGGGTCGCGGACGCGGTGCGGGAGCGGGGCATCGCGTGCTTCGGCCCGTCCGCGCAGGCGGCGCGGCTCGAGGGGTCCAAGGCCTTCGCCAAGGAGGTGATGGCGGCGGCCGGCGTGCCCACCGCGGAGGCCCGGGTGTGCAGCGCCCCCGACGAGGTCGCCGCCGCGCTGCACGCGTTCGGCGCGCCCTACGTCGTCAAGGACGACGGTCTCGCCGCCGGCAAGGGGGTGCTGGTCACCTCCGACCGCGACGACGCGATGGCCCACGCGGCGGCCTGCGGCCGGGTGGTCGTGGAGGCGTTCCTCGACGGTCCGGAGGTGTCGCTGTTCGCCGTGACGGACGGCGCGTCCGTCGTACCCCTGCTGCCGGCGCAGGACTTCAAGCGCGCGCTGGACGGCGACGCGGGGCCGAACACCGGCGGGATGGGCGCCTATGCGCCGCTGCCGTGGCTGCCCGACGGGCTGGTCGAGGAGGTCACCGCGACGGTGCTGCAGCCGACCGTCGACGAGCTGGCCCGCCGCGGCACGCCGTTCTCAGGGCTGCTGTACGCCGGGCTGGCGCTGACGTCGCAGGGGGTGCGGGTGGTGGAGTTCAACGCCCGGTTCGGCGACCCGGAGACGCAGCCGTTGCTCGCCCTGCTGGACACGCCGCTGTCCACGCTGCTGGGGGCCGCGGCCCTCGGCACGCTGCGCGACCTGCCGCCGCTCTCCTGGCGCCCCGGTGCGGCGGTCGCGGTCGTGCTGGCCGCCGCCGGGTATCCGGCCGCCCCGCGCACCGGCGACCGGGTGCACGGGCTTCCCGCGGCGGCCGCCCTGGACGGGGTCGAGGTGGTGCCCGCCGGCACGGCGCTCGACGAGGAGGGCGCCGTCGTGACGGCGGGGGGACGGGTGCTCGCCGTGACCGCGGTCGGCGCCGACGTCGCGGAGGCCCGGGCCCGGGCCTACGCCGGGATCGGGCTGATCTCCGTCCCGGGCGGCCACCACCGCAGCGACATCGCCGCCGGCGTCGGAGCGGGCCGGTGACCATCCCCAACGTGCTCGCGCACCGCTACGCCGCCGACGACCTGGTCCGGATCTGGTCGCCCGAGCACAAGGTGGTCCTCGAGCGGCGGCTGTGGATCGCCGTGCTCGAGGCGCAGCGCGACCTCGGGGTCGACGTGCCGGACGGGGTCGTCGAGGCGTACTCCGCTGTGGTGGACGTGGTCGACCTGGCGTCCATCGCAGCCCGCGAGCGGGTCACCCGGCACGACGTGAAGGCCCGGATCGAGGAGTTCTCCGCGCTCGCCGGCCACGAGCACATCCACAAGGGCATGACGTCGCGGGACCTGACCGAGAACGTCGAGCAGCTGCAGGTCCGGGCGTCCCTGGAGCTGGTCCGCGACCGGGTCGTCGCGGCGCTGGCCCGGCTCGGCCGGCTCGCGGCGGAGCACCAGGCGCTGGTGATGACGGGGCGCTCGCACAACGTCGCGGCGCAGGCCACCACGCTGGGCAAGCGGTTCGCGACCGTGGCCGACGAGATGCTGCTGGGGCTCGGGCGGCTGGAGGACCTGCTGGCGCGCTACCCGCTGCGCGGCATCAAGGGGCCCATGGGCACCGGCCAGGACATGCTCGACCTGCTGGACGGGTCGACCGAGCAGCTGGCCGACCTCGAGCAGCGGGTCGCGAGGCACCTCGGGTTCGGCTCGGTGCTCACCAGCGTCGGGCAGGTCTACCCGCGCTCGCTGGACCTCGACGTGGTCTCGGCGCTGGTCCAGGTGGTCGCCGGCCCGTCGAACCTCGCCACCACGATCCGGCTGATGGCCGGGCTCGAGCTCGTCACCGAGGGCTTCCAGGAAGGCCAGGTCGGGTCCTCGGCGATGCCGCCCAAGATGAACACCCGCTCCTGCGAGCGCGTGAACGGCCTCGCCGTGGTGCTCCGTGGGCACCTGTCCATGGTCGGCGAGCTGGCCGGCGACCAGTGGAACGAGGGCGACGTCTCCGACTCCGTGGTACGCCGCGTCGCGCTGCCGGACGCGTTCTTCGCCTGCGACGGGCTCTTCCAGACCTTCCTCACCGT
>DASQDP010000080.1:0-2911 GCA_035634095.1 Nocardioidaceae bacterium
GAGGCCGGAGCAGTCGAAGGTGCCCGGGCCTTCCGCGCCCCACTGGTAGGGC
Organism: Nocardioidaceae bacterium; assembly: GCA_035634095.1. Lineage (GTDB taxonomy): Bacteria > Actinomycetota > Actinomycetes > Propionibacteriales > Nocardioidaceae > Nocardioides_B. Next base: position 53 of record DASQDP010000080.1, read on the forward strand.
CGGCCGAGCTTGGCCCGCGCGGCGTTGAGGGCCGCGACGCCGGCGCCGGTGCCGGCGACCGGCCCACTGGGACCGGTGACGGCGGGGCCGGTTCGAGCGGCGCGCTCCTGCGGGGTGAGGCGCTGGAGGAGGCGCTCGGCGTCCTCGATGCGCTTGTCGGCGTCCTGCTTGCGGGCCGCGAGAGCCTGCTCGGCCTTCGCCGCCTCGTCGGCGGCGGCCTGCGCCCGCGCGGTGGCGGCGTCGACCTCGGCCTGGGCGTCGGAGGTTCGGTCGACCACGGCCGACAGCTCGGCGAGCGCCTCGCGGTACTCCGCGGTGAGCGTCTCGAGCGCCGACATCTGGTCGAGGAACTCCTGCGGCGACCCGCTCGCGAGCAGCGCGTTGAACTGGTCGAGGCTCCCGCTCTCGTAGGTGGACATGGCCACGGAGTCGACCTGCCGCCGGTAGGTCTCCTGCTCGGCCTTCGCCGCGTCGACGGCGGCCCGCGCCGGTTCGACGGCGGCGCGCAGCGTGTCGACCTCGGACCGGCGCGCGTCCACGGTGTCCTTGGCGGCGTGCCACTCCTCGGTGAGCACCTCGGCCTCGTGCTGCACCTGCTCGAGCTGCGCGGCCGCGTCCCTGGCGTCGGGCGGGAGCGGGGGCTGGGCGCTCGCGGGGGTCGACCCCAGGAGGACGAGGAGCGCCGCGAGGGCTACGACGCCGGCGGGGAGCGTGCGCCGGGACGTCGAGCGCCGACCGGATGAGGCACGCCGAGGCGACACCACGTAGACGGTCTCCTTCTCCTCGACCGCAGCACTGCTCGAATGGACGATGGACACCGTCCGTTCGGCCTAGCGCGCGGTGACCTCGGGTCGCCATCGGGGGTCGAATGGCTGACGAGCCACAAGGTCTCGCGGAGATTACGGAGCAACGGGCACGTCGTCCAACCCGCCCCCCCTCGGCGCGTCGCCGCGGGGGTATCACTGTCCGGAGGCGAACGGGCCGTAGAGCGGGTTGTACGACGCCGTTGCGCTACCCGGTGTCACGCGCCGCCCCTCCCCTGGTCACGGGAGGAGTCGCTCGGCGCGCGGCGGTGGCCACCAGCCGCAATCTCGGCACCAGGCCTTGTTCGGCCAGAACGGCGATGGCCCGCTGTTCCCGTGCGTCGAGCTGTACGATCGGCGCGCCGGACGGCACCCCCGCCTCCTCGTTGCCGGGCTCCCGCTCGCCCGGCGCCCCCAGCAGCACCCCGATCACGCAGTCGCCGCAGGCGTGCCCGCGCACCTCGCAGCTGTCGCATTCGATGATCATTCGTCTCTCCTGACGGTGGACCGTTGCCGACACCGCGGACAGTAGGTGCACCCACCGACAGTTCCGGCGTGGTCAGACATCCCATGGCGTTGGATGTCAAGCGACAGATTGTTGATCTTGTGTGTGGTGGTGGCCCCAGGCGGTGTGCTCGTCGTAGGGGGTGCGGGTCTTGAGGCAGCCGTGCAGGATCCCGACCAGGCGGTTGCTGAGCTGGCGCAGCGCGGCCTGGTGCCCGGCGCCGCGGGCGCGGAGCTGGTCGTAGTAGGCGCGTGCGCCCGGTGAGGCGCGTAGCGCGCAGAACGCCTGCCACTGCAGCGGCCCGGCGAGGCGTTGGTTGCGCACGAACCTGGCCAACACCACGGTCTTCTTGCCCGAGGCGCGGGTGATCGGAGCACTGCCGGCGTAGTTCTTCCGCGCCCGTGCACCCTGATAGCGGTCGGGGTCATCACCGAACTCACCGAGCACCCGGGCGCCGAGGATCTCACCGAGGCCGGGTTGGCTCCGGTAGATCTCCGCGTCCGGGTGCCGGCCAAAACACGCCTCCACCTGCCCCTGCAGCGCATTGATCTGAGTGCTGAACGCGGTGATCACCGCGACCGTCGCGGCTGTCGTGGCGGCGTAGGCCGCGACCAGCTCCGGCGGCTGGGTCAGGTGATCAGCGCGCAGCACGGTCTGGATCCGCTCGGCCTTGACCTCGACGTCACGGCGCCGGGCCCGCTTGAGCGCCCCACCGATCCGTGAGCGGGACAACCGCGCCGCCCGCTGCGGGTCCGGGGCCGCGCCGAGCAACTCCAGCGTGTCGGGCGCGGTGAGATCGTCGAACGCCTCCAGCGCGGCGGGGAAGTACTCCCGCAACGACGAGCGCAGCCGCAGCATGTGCCGGTGTCGCTCCCAGATCATCGTCTGGTGCGCCCGCGCGACGACCTTGATCCCCTCGACCAGCGGGCTGTCCCCGGCGACCGGGCGCAGCTGGTGGGCGTCGGTGCGGACCATGTCGGCCAGCGCGTGGGCGTCCCCGGCGTCGCTCTTGGCACCCGAGGTGGCGTGTCGTTCCCGGTAGCGGGCGACCTGGCGAGGGTTCACCGCGAACACCCGATACCCGGCCGCGACCAACGCGGCCACCCACGGCCCGCGGTCGGTCTCGATCCCCACCAGCACCTGCCCGGCGCCGGTGTCCTCCCCGGCGAACCGCGCGATCAGTTCGTGGAACCCGACGATCCCCGCCACGCCCTCGGGCAGCCGAGCCTTACCCAACCGGCGCCCCGTGTGGTCCTGCACCTCCACATCGTGATGATCCTCAGCCCAGTCGTCACCCACAAACAACTCCACCGCCACGCCTCCCACCAGCACGAACCTGTCACCAGCTGGCAGCGCGCGGGAGATCACCGCGGCCTAATGGACCAGTGCTCGCGCCCGAGGAGCCAGGCGGGCACGTCATCCCATCAGCGGTCCACAACCTCCCGACCACCGGCGGGGGCACTGTCTGACCACAGGACTGGACCACGTCCTGGCGATGCGAGTGCTCACCCGCCGGCGGCTACCGGCACCGAGCCTTCCGTATCAGGCCCG
>DASQDP010000081.1:0-11852 GCA_035634095.1 Nocardioidaceae bacterium
GAGCAGGACCGGCTTGGCCATCCGGGCCGCCTCCTTGAACGCCTGCCCACCGGCCAGCTTGAACGCCAGCTCGGAGGAGTCGACGTCGTGGTAGGCGCCGTCCTCGAGGGTGAACTTGACGTCCACCATCGGGTAGCCGGCCAGCACACCGAACTCCATGGCGCCCTGGCCGCCCTGGTCGACCGACGGGATGTACTCGCGCGGGACCCGGCCGCCGCTGACGTTGTTGACGAACTCGTAGCCCGCCCCGGCGCCGGTCTCCGGGTCGGTGTTCGGCTCCAGGCTCACCACGACCTTGGCGAACTGGCCAGACCCACCGGTCTGCTTCTTGTGGGTGTAGCTGTGGTTCGAGACCTTCCTGCGGATGGTCTCGCGGTAGGCGACCTGCGGCTTGCCGACGGTCGCCTCGACGCGGAACTCGCGCCGCATCCGGTCCACGAGGATCTCCAGGTGCAGCTCGCCCATGCCGGCGATGATCGTCTGGCCGGTCTCCATGTCGCTCTTGACCGTGAAGGTGGGGTCCTCGTCGGACAGCCGCTGGATGGCGACGCCGAGCTTCTCCTGGTCGCCCTTGGTCTTGGGCTCGATCGCGACCTCGATGACCGGGGCCGGGAACGTCATGGACTCCAGCACGACCGGGTTCTGCGGGTCGGACAGGGTGTGGCCGGTCTTGGTGTCCTTGAGGCCCATGACGGCCACGATCTGGCCCGCGCCGACCGACGCGATCTCCTCACGCTTGTTCGCGTGCATCTGGTAGACCTTGCCGATCCGCTCCTTCCGGCCGTTGACGGAGTTCACCACGGTCGAGCCGGCAACGAGCTTGCCGGAGTACACCCGAACGTAGATCAGCTTGCCGAGGTGCGGGTCGGTGGCGACCTTGTACGCCAGGCCGGAGAACGGCTCGTCGTCGCTGGGCTGCCGGACGATCACCTTCTCCTCGTCCTTGGCGTCGTGGCCCTGGATGCCGTCGATGTCGAGCGGCGAGGGGAGGTACTTCACGACCGCGTCGAGCAGCGGCTGCACGCCCTTGTTCTTGAAGGCGGTGCCGCACAGCACCGGGTTGACCTTGTCGGCCAGCGTGGCGCGGCGCACGGCGGCCTCGAGCTCGGCGACCGAGATCTCCTCGCCCTCGAGGTACTTCTCCATGACCTCGTCGTCGGCCTCGGCCAGCGTCTCCAGGAACTTCTCGCGGTACTCGTCGGCCTGGGCCCGGAGCTCGGCGGGGATCTCCTCGACGTCGTAGTCCTCGCCCATCTTGGTCTCGCCGCGCCAGGTCAGCGCACGCATGCCGACCAGGTCCACGACCCCGAGGAAGTCGCCCTCGGCGCCGATCGGGATCTGCATGACCAGCGGGGTGGAGTTGAGCCGCTCGACCATCATGTCGACGCAGCGGAAGAAGTCCGCGCCGGTGCGGTCCAGCTTGTTGACGAAGCACATCCGCGGGACGGAGTACTTGTTGGCCTGCCGCCACACGGTCATCGTCTGGGGCTCGACGCCGGCGACACCGTCGAAGACTGCCACCGCGCCGTCGAGGACGCGCAGCGAGCGCTCCACCTCGGCGGTGAAGTCGACGTGCCCAGGGGTGTCGATGATGTTGATCTGGTGGTTCTTCCACCAGCAGGTTGTCGCGGCGGACGTGATCGTGATGCCGCGCTCCTGCTCCTGCTCCATCCAGTCCATGACCGCGGCGCCCTCGTGGACCTCGCCGATCTTGTAGGAGATGCCGGTGTAGAAGAGGATCCGCTCGGTGGTGGTGGTCTTGCCGGCATCGATGTGCGCCATGATGCCGATGTTGCGGACCTTGGTCAGGTCGGTGGTGATGTCGACTGCCACTGCGGTGGATCCCCTCTAGATCGGTGGAACCCGGGTGGACGGTGGTGACCGTCTCTCCGGGGGTGTTGCGTGGTGTGCGTCCCGCTGTGCCGGTTCGGCGTGACCCTCGGCCCTTGTGGGGCGCCGGGTGCGCGACGAACCGGGGGGTGTCACCAGCGGTAGTGCGCGAAGGCCTTGTTCGACTCGGCCATCTTGTGGGTGTCCTCGCGGCGCTTGACCGCGGCACCGAGGCCGTTGGAGGCGTCGAGGATCTCGTTCATCAGGCGCTCGGCCATCGTCTTCTCGCGGCGGGCGGCGGAGTAGCCGACCAGCCAGCGCAGCGCGAGGGTCATCGAGCGGGTGCCGCGGACCTCCACGGGCACCTGGTAGGTGGCGCCACCGACGCGGCGGCTGCGGACCTCCAGCGCGGGCTTGACGTTGTCGAGCGCGCGCTTGAGTGTGACCACGGGGTCGGTGCCGGTCTTGTCGCGGCAGCCCTCGAGGGCGCCGTAGACGATCCGCTGCGCGGTCTGCTTCTTGCCGTCCTTGAGCACCTTGCTGACGAGCTGGGTGACGACCGGGCTCCCGTAGACGGGGTCGACGTCGAGCGGGCGCTTCGGAGCGGGTCCCTTGCGCGGCATCAGCTCTTCTCCTTCTTCGCGCCGTACCGGCTGCGAGCCTGCTTGCGGTTCTTCACGCCCTGGGTGTCGAGCGAGCCGCGGATGATCTTGTAGCGGACGCCGGGGAGGTCCTTCACCCGGCCGCCGCGCACGAGCACGATCGAGTGCTCCTGCAGGTTGTGGCCGACGCCGGGGATGTAGGCGGTGACCTCGATGCCGCTCGACAGGCGCACTCGGGCGACCTTGCGGAGCGCGGAGTTCGGCTTCTTCGGCGTGGTCGTGTAGACACGCGTGCACACACCACGCCTCTGAGGAGATCCCTTCAGGGCAGGCGTCTTGTTCTTCGACACCTTGTCCTGGCGGCCCTTGCGGACCAGCTGGTTGATCGTGGGCACCGCGTGGTTCCCCTTCTTGTCGGAGTGCTGCCTGCTCGTGCTGGTGAGGTGGGTCCGGGTGGCCAGGCTGCCAAGGCGTCGCCCCCCGCGGTCGGGCGTGTCGCCCGGTGCAGGCTCCACCCGGGTCAGGACGGAGGCTTGCGGTGAACGCTGCGAGTGCAGCCGCGCATTCCCGGGTCGGGCCGTGACGAGCACGGTGACGAGCGAGCAAGCGCGCATGGCCTGGGTGTCCCAGACACGGAGACAAAGATTACCGGCTCGCCGGAACTCGGTCAAAACGAGCTCCCGCGCGGCGGCTCAGGCGGTCAGGGGCCGCCCTCGGCGAGCAGCTCGGCGAGGTGCAGCGCGTGCACGTCCGCAAGGTCCGCGAGCTGGGTACGGCAGGAGAACCCGTCCGCGAGCACCACCGTCCGCGCTGCCGGGCTGGCAGCGCCGCCCCCGCCCGGCTCTCGGTCCTCGCCGCCCGGCAGGGCCCGGCGCACGGCCGGCAGCAGGTCGTGCTCGGCGACCGCGACCGAGACCTCGTAGTGCCCCTTCTCCACCCCGAAGTTGCCGGCCAGGCCGCAGCAGCCGCCGACCCGCGTGACGTCAGCGCCGGTGCGGGCGAGCAGCGCCGCGTCGGCGTCCCAGCCCAGCACGCTGGCGTGGTGGCAGTGCGGCTGGGCGACCACCGTGGTGCCGCGCAGGTCGGGCGGCTCCCAGGACTCCAGCCCACCCAGCAGCTCGGCGAGGGTGTGCACGCCCCCGGCCACCGCGAGCGCGCGCGGGTCGTCGGTGAGCTCCACGGCGTCCGAGCGGAGAGTGGCGGTGCAGGACGGCTCCAGGCCGAGCACCGGGATCCCCCGCTCGACGTAGGGGTGCAGCACCCCCAGGGTGTGCAGCAGGATCCGCCGGGCGGCGCCGAGCTGGCCGGTGCTCACCCAGGTCAGGGCGCAGCAGGCTGCCTCCGGGACCACCCCGACCCGCAGGCCAGCCGCCTCGAGCACGGCGATCGCGGCGCGGCCCGATGGTGATGCGAACGAGTCGGTGAACGAGTCGCCCCAGACCACCACGTCGTACGCCGTGGGGTCAGGCGTCGCGGCGTACGACGACCTGGCGGCCCAGCGCCGGAAGGCGGCCGTGTCGAAGGGAGGCACGGATCGGCGTTCGTCGATCCCGGCCGCGGCCTTGGCCACCCTCTGCACGGCTCCCACCCGCAGCAGCCGGTTCAGCAGTGGTGCCGCCGGCTGGGACAGCCGGGCCCACCGGGGCAGCTGCCCCAGCGCATAGTGGCTGCGCGGACGCAGCCGGCGCCGGTAGCGCTGGTGGAGCGCCTCGGCCTTGTAGGTCGCCATGTCGATGCCGGTGGGGCAGTCGGAGGCGCAGCCCTTGCAGGACAGGCAGAGGTCCAGGGCGTCGTGCACCTCCTGTGAGCGCCAACCGTCGGTCACGGGGCTGTCCGGCGAGCCGTTCACCATCTCCTGCAGCACCCGGGACCGTCCGCGGGTCGAGTCCTTCTCGTTGCGGGTCGCGAGGTACGACGGGCACATCACCCCACCGGTCCCGGTGTTGTCCGCGATGCACTTGCCGACGCCGGTGCACCGGTGCACGGCCTCGACGACCGAGCCGCCGTCGTGCACCAGCCGGAGCCGGTGTCTCGGCTCACGGAGCCGGGCGGCCAGCCGCAGGTCGGCGTCGACGGGCCGTGGCGAGACCAGCACCCCGGGGTTGAGCAGCCCCTCGGGGTCGAAGAGGTGCTTGACGCCGGCGAACAGGGCGAGGGCCTCACGCGAGTACATCCTGGTCAGCAGCTCGGAACGGGCCCGGCCGTCGCCGTGCTCCCCCGAGAGGCTGCCGCCGTGCGCCGCGGTGAGGTCCGCGGCCGCCTCGAGGAACGCCCGGAAGCCGCGGCGGCCGCCCTCGTCGCGCAGCGGGAAGTCGATGCGGACGTGCACGCAGCCGTCGCCGAAGTGCCCGTAGGGCACGCCGTCGAGGCCTGCGTCCTTCAGCAGTCCGTCGAACCCTCGCAGGTAGTCCCCGAGCCGGTCAGGGGGGACTGCGGCGTCCTCCCACCCGGACTGCGCCTGCCGGGGAAGGGTCCGGGCGGCGAGCCCTGCGCCGTCCTCCCGGATCCGCCAGAGTGCCGCCGTCTCCTCCGGCGCGGTGACCAGTCGTGCCTCGAGGGCCCCGGCGCCCCGCGCGACCGCGGCGGCCGCCGCCTCCGCCTCCCGGGCGGTGCCGCCCGTCACCTCCGCGAACAGCCAGCCGGCACCCCGAGGCAGGTCCGGCACCGCGCTGCGGGAGGAGTGGCTGCGCACCACGTCCACGATGCGGGAGTCCAGCCCCTCGCAGGCCACCAGCGGGTGGGTCAGCAGGGCAGGCACGGCGTCGGCCGCATCGAACATGGTCGGGTACCCGAGCACGGCGAGCGCCCGGTGCGGTGCGTCCTCGACCAGCCGCACGGTGGCGCCCAGCACCACACCCAGGGTGCCCTCGCTGCCGACCAGGAACCGGGCCACGTCGCGGCCGTTCTCCGGCAGCAGGTGCTCGAGGCCGTAGCCCGAGACCTGGCGCGGGAAGCGCCCCAGCTCGGTGCGGACGGTGCCCAGGTGCGCGTCCACCAGGGCCCCCAGGCGATCGGTCAGCGGGGACGACGGCGAGTGCGCGCCGAGACCCAGCCGCTCGCCGGTCCCGGTCAGCACGTCCAGCCCGAGGACGTTGTCCGAGGTCCGGCCGTAGCCCAGGGCGCGCGAGCCGCAGGCGTTGTTGCCGATCATGCCGCCGACCGTGCACCGCGTGTGGGTCGACGGATCGGGCCCGAACCGGAGGCGGTGCGGCGCGGCGGCCCTCTGCAGGGTGGCGTGCACGGTGCCCGGCTGCACCGTCGCGCTGCGCGCGTCGACGTCCACGGCAAGGACGCGGTCGAGATGGCGTGCGGTGTCCACGACGATGCCGGTGCCGACGGCGTTCCCCGCGATCGACGTACCGGCTCCGCGCATGGTCAACGGGGTGCCGCTCTCCCGAGCGACAGCCACGGTCGCCACGAGCTGGTCGACGTCACGGGGCCGGACCACCACCGCGGGCACCACGCGGTAGAGCGAGGCGTCGGTGGCGTACATCGCCCGGGACAGCGAGGAGTCGTCGACGTCGTCGATGCCGGCGCGGCGCAGGGCCTGGGCGAGGTCGCTCACAGCGCCTCCCGGGGGCCTGTCGGCATCCGCACCCGGTGGCCGACCACCCCCCACGCGCGCCTCACCACAGCTCGAGGGACCGGTGCAGGATCCCGGAGAGGTCGTCGGCGGACGCGTCGCGCGGCGCCGTGGCCAGCAGCCGCTGCTGCTTCAGCGTGCCCTCGACCAGCGCGTCCACGTCGCCCTCGCCGTAGCCGACCGCGCCGATGCCGTTCGGGATCGCGATGTCGCGCATCAGCTCAGCGAGCACCCCAGGCAGGAAGTCGGAGGCGTCGGAGGGACGGTCCGCGCCCGGCGAGAGCAGCTCCGCCGCCCGGACGTGCCGCTCCGGGGAGGCCTCGAAGGTGAAGCGGAACGCCTCGGGTGCGGTCAGCGACACCGCCATGCCGTGCGGCACCATCGGCTCGTCCTGCGGGTACCCCTGGGGACGGAAGTCGCGCACCCGGCCGGCGATCGGGTAGGCGTTGGCGTGCGGGATGTGCACGCCGGCGTTGCCGAAGCCCATCCCGGCGAAGGTGGCGGCCAGCGCCATCTGCTCGCGCGCGTGCTCGTCGTCGCCCTGGTGCACCGCGGTCCGGAACGACGTGGCCAGCAGGCTCATCGCCTTCTCCGACCACATGTCGCCGATGGGGTTGGCCCCGCAGTAGGGCACCCGCTTCTCGGGGGTCTTGCGGTCGTAGGAGTCGAATGGCCGCGCGGTGTAGGACTCCAGCGCGTGGCAGAGGATGTCCATGCCGCTGGCGGAGGTGACCTCGGGCGGTTGGCTCATCGTCAGTCGCGGGTCCACCACGGCGAGGGTGGGCCGCAGGCGCGGGTGGCTGATCCCGCTCTTCACGTGCTGGGCCAGCACGTCGAGCACGCACACGGTGGTGCTCTCCGCTCCCGTGCCGGTGGTCGTCGGGACAGCCACGAGGGGCGCCAGCACGTTCTCGGGCGACCGACCCTTGCCGACCGGCGCGTTGACGTAGTCCAGGAGCTCACCGGGGTTGGTCGACAGGAGGTTGACGGCCTTGGCGGTGTCGATAGCGGAGCCGCCGCCCACTGCGACGAAGGCGTCGAAGGGGCCGGAGTCCCGCGCGAACCCGACGGCCTCGTTCATGCTCACGTCGGTGGGCTCCACACGCGCCCGGTCGAACAGCACGGCCTCGATGCCGAAGCCCTCGATCTGCTCGGTGATGCGCTGCGGGTGCCCGGTCGCGGCCACGCCCGGGTCGGTGATCACCAGGACCCGGCGCACGTCGTACGTGGTGAGGTCGAAGCCGATCTCGTCGGAGGACCCGGAGCCGAACTTGAGCAGCGGCGCGCCGTAGGTGAAGACCGTCTCGGTCCCGGAGGGCTGGCTCGGTGTCATGGTCGGCAGTCTAGGCAGTGCGCGACGCCGGCGGAGGTCCGGCTCCGGGGCGCCTGGATGGTGCCTCAGCCGGCTCGGACCGCGTCCACCGCGTGCCGAGCGGCACCCAGCAGATCGAGGCCGACCGCCTCCGACAGCGGCACCCACCGCGCCTGGTCGGTGGACCCCTCCAGCTCCAGCACCTGTGGCTCCCGGTCCCGCGACCCGTCCGCGACCCGCGCCGCGAAGATCAGGTGGATGCCGTGGTAGTCCTCCACCACCCCGTCGGCCCGCGCGCCGGTGAAGTGCGTGGAGTGCACGTCGAGCACCTCGCCCGGCTCGACCTCCAGCCCGGTCTCCTCGTGCACCTCCCGGCGTACGGCGTCGCGGGGGTCCTCGCCGTGGTCGACCCCGCCACCCGGAAGCGTCCACCGCCCCTGGATCCGGGTCCGCGACGACATCCGGGTCAGCAGCAGCTCCCGGTCCTCCCCCTCGCCGCGCAGCAGCACGGCGTACGCCGCCACCCGCTGCCGCTGCGGCGCTGACGCGCCGGACCCGTCGGACATGCCGCGCAGTCTAGGCGGGGCCGCAGATTCCCTGGGCCCCTTGGGGAACGTGCACACCCCCGCCGTTGCAACGCTGGGGATGTGCCGGTTTCCCTGGGGCCCCAGGGAAACTGGCAGGGCTCCAGGCGTGCGGCCAGCAGCTGGGCGTGGGCGACCACCGAGAAGGCAAACGGCCGACCGCCGCCCAACGAGCTGGGACGGCGGTCGGCCGCGTGCGGTGGACCAGGGGCGACGACTCAGTTCTGGTACGACCCGAAGTCGAAGTCGTCCAGCGCCACGGCCTGACCCCCGGTGTTCCCGAAGTCGTAGTCGTAGTCGCCGTAGCCGGTCACGGAGTACGCGTTCGCACGCGCCTCCTCGGTCGGCTCCACCCGGATGTTGCGGTACCTCTCCAGGCCGGTGCCGGCCGGGATCAGCTTCCCGATGATCACGTTCTCCTTGAGGCCGCGCAGCGAGTCCGACTTGCCGTGGATCGCCGCGTCGGTCAGGACGCGCGTGGTCTCCTGGAACGACGCCGCCGACAGCCACGACTCGGTGGCCAGCGACGCCTTGGTGATGCCCATCAGCTGCGGACGGCCGGCCGCGGGCTTGCCGCCCTCGGAGACCACCCGACGGTTCTCCTCCTCGAAGATGACCCGGTCGATGAGGTCCGACGGGAGCAGCTTGGTGTCGCCCTGCTCCAGCACGAGAACCCGGCGCAGCATCTGCCGCACGATGATCTCGATGTGCTTGTCGTGGATCGCCACGCCCTGGCTGCGGTAGACGGCCTGGACCTCGTCGACCAGGTGCTCCTGGGCCTTGCGGACACCGAGGATGCGCAGCACCTCCTGCGGGTCGGGCGTGCCCTGGGTCAGCTGCTGGCCGACCTCGACGTGGTCGCCCTCGCCGACGGTCAGGCGCGACCGCTTGCTGACCGGGTACTCCTGCACCTCCGAGCCGTCGTCCGGGGTGATCACGATCTTCTTCGCCCGGTCGGTCTCGTCGATGCTGACGCGACCGGCGGCCTCCGTGATCGGCGAGCGGCCCTTGGGCTGACGAGCCTCGAAGAGCTCGACCACGCGGGGCAGACCCTGCGTGATGTCGTCCGCGGAGGCGACGCCACCGGTGTGGAAGGTGCGCATGGTCAGCTGCGTGCCCGGCTCACCGATCGACTGGGCCGCGATGATGCCGACGGCCTCGCCGATGTCGACGAGCTTGCCGGTGGCCAGCGAGCGGCCGTAGCACTTGGCGCAGGTGCCGGTGCGCGCGTCGCAGGTGAGCACCGAGCGGACCTTCACCTCCTCGATGCCGGCGGCCACGAGCTCGTTGATCTTGACGTCACCGAGGTCGCCACCCGCCGCCACCAGCACCTCGCCGGTGTCGGGGTGGGTGACCTCGACAGCCGCCGAGCGGGCGTACGCCGCGGTCTCGGCGTTCTCGTCCTTGACCACCCGTCCGTCCTCGAGCCGGACGCCGATCTTCTTGGGCAGACCGCGCTCCGTGCCGCAGTCGTCCTCGCGGATGATCACGTCCTGGCTGACGTCGACGAGACGCCGGGTGAGGTACCCGGAGTCCGCCGTCCGCAGGGCGGTGTCGGCCAGCCCCTTGCGGGCACCGTGCGTCGCGATGAAGTACTCCAGGACGGTCAGGCCCTCCCGGAAGTTCGACTTGATCGGACGCGGGATGATGTCGCCCTTCGGGTTGGCCACCAGACCACGCATCGCGGCGATCTGACGGACCTGCATCATGTTCCCGCGGGCACCCGAGTGCACCATCATGTAGATCGGGTTCATCTTGTCGAACGTCTTCTCGAGCTCGGCCGCCACCTCGTTGGAGGCCTGGGTCCAGATCTCGATGAGCTCCTGGCGACGCTCGTCGTCGGTGATCAGGCCACGCTCGAACTGCCGCTGCACCTTGGCCGCCTGCTCCTCGAAGACCTCGAGGATCTCGGCCTTGCGCGGCGGTGTGACGACGTCCTCGATGGACACCGTGACCCCGGAGCGGGTGGCCCAGTGGAAGCCGGTGTCCTTGAGCGCGTCCAGCGCCGCGGCCACCTCGACCTTGGTGTAGCGCTCGGCGAGGTCGTTCACGATGACCCCCAGCTGCTTCTTGCCGACCTCGTAGTTCACGAAGGCGTAGTCGGCAGGCAGGGTCTCGTTGAACAGCGCGCGACCAAGGGTGGTCTCGAGGATCAGCGGACTGCCCGGCTCCCAGCCCTCGGGAAGCGGCGCACCGGCCGGCGGGACGACCTGCGGGAAGCGGATCCTGACGGTGCTCTGCAGGGTGATCTCGCCCCTGTCCAGCGCCATCACCGCCTCCGACGTGGAGGAGAACACCCGGCCGTCGCCGAGCAGCTCGTCGCCCTGCATGTCGCGGGTCAGGAAGAACAGCCCGATGATCATGTCCTGGGTGGGCATGGTCACCGGACGGCCGTCGGACGGCTTGAGGATGTTGTTCGTCGAGAGCATGAGGATGCGGGCCTCGGCCTGGGCCTCCGCGGACAGCGGCAGGTGCACCGCCATCTGGTCACCGTCGAAGTCGGCGTTGAACGCCGAGCAGACGAGCGGGTGGATCTGGATGGCCTTGCCCTCGATCAGCTGCGGCTCGAAGGCCTGGATGCCGAGCCGGTGCAGCGTCGGCGCCCGGTTGAGCAGCACCGGGTGCTCGGTGATGACCTCCTCCAGGACGTCCCACACCACCGGACGGGCGCGCTCGACCATCCGCTTGGCGCTCTTGATGTTCTGGGCGTGGTTGAGGTCGACCAGACGCTTCATCACGAAGGGCTTGAACAGCTCGAGCGCCATCTGCTTGGGCAGACCGCACTGGTGCAGCTTGAGCTGCGGGCCGACCACGATGACCGAGCGGCCGGAGTAGTCGACGCGCTTGCCGAGCAGGTTCTGGCGGAACCGGCCCTGCTTGCCCTTGAGCATGTCCGAGAGCGACTTGAGCGGCCGGTTGCCCGGACCCGTGACCGGACGGCCGCGGCGGCCGTTGTCGAACAGCGAGTCGACGGCCTCCTGCAGCATCCGCTTCTCGTTGTTCACGATGATCTCGGGTGCGCCGAGGTCGAGCAGCCTCTTGAGCCGGTTGTTGCGGTTGATCACCCGGCGGTAGAGGTCGTTGAGGTCCGAGGTCGCGAAGCGGCCGCCGTCGAGCTGCACCATCGGGCGCAGGTCCGGCGGGATGACCGGTACGGCGTCCAGCACCATGCCCTGCGGGCTGTTGGTGGTCTTGCGGAACGCGTCGACGACCTTGAGCCGCTTGAGCGCGCGGACCTTGCGCTGGCCCTTGCCCGTTGCGATGGTCTCGCGCAGGCTCTCGGTCTCCGCCTCGAGGTCGAAGGTCTGCAGGCGCTTCTGGATCGCCGTGGCGCCCATGTGGCCCTCGAAGTACTTGCCGAACCAGTTCTTCATCTCGCGGTACAGCAGCTCGTCGCCCTCGAGGTCCTGCACCTTGAGGCTCTTGAACCGGCTCCACACCTCGTCGAGGCGGTCCAGCTCGCGCTGCGAGCGGTCGCGGAGCTGCTTCATCTCACGCTCGGCGCCGTCCCTGACCTTGCGGCGGGCGTCGGCCTTGGCGCCCTCGGCCTCCAGTGCCGCCAGGTCCTCCTCGAGCTTCTTGGCGCGCTCGTCGACCTGGCTGTCGCGACGACCCTCGAGACGCTTGCGCTCCAGGTCCACCTTGGCCTCGAGCGAGGACACGTCGCGGTGGCGGGCGTCCTCGTCGACCTCGGTGATCATGTACGCCGCGAAGTAGATGACCTTCTCGAGGTCCTTCGGCGCGAGGTCCAGCAGGTACCCGAGCCGGCTCGGGACGCCCTTGAAGTACCAGATGTGCGTGACCGGAGCGGCCAGCTCGATGTGGCCCATCCGCTCGCGCCGCACCTTGGCGCGGGTGACCTCCACGCCGCAGCGCTCACAGATGATGCCCTTGAACCGGACCCGCTTGTACTTGCCGCAGTAGCACTCCCAGTCCCGGGT
>DASQDP010000082.1:0-3038 GCA_035634095.1 Nocardioidaceae bacterium
ACTGGGGGAGCGGGCCGGGCGGGTCTTCACCCTGGAGAACCTCAACACCGCCGTCGACCACCCGGGCACGCCGTTCGCCCGTGCCGCCGACACGATCGCGCTGGTGGAGGCGGTCGGCAGCCCGCACCTGCGGCTCAACCTGGACCTCTACCACGCCCAGATCGGCGAGGGGAACCTCGTCGCACTGGTGGAGCGGGCCCTGCCGCTGGTGGGCGAGATCCAGGTGGCCGACGTCCCCGGCCGGTGCGAGCCGGGCACGGGGGAGATCCACCACCCGGCGATCGCGACCGCGCTCGACCGGCGGGGGTACGACGGCGTCGTGGCACTGGAGGGCTGGTCCTCCGGCGACCCCGTGCGGGCCCTCGAGCGCTTCCGCGCCGCCTACGGCTGATCCGCACGTCCGCTGTCCCGCGGCCCGGGGTCAGGCGCGGTCGGCCTCTCGCGGGGTGCTGGGGATGGTCCCCTCCGCATCGGGGACATCGGGGACGGGGGCCTGATTGCTCCGGGGCAGGATGGCCGGCGGTCGCGCCACGGGAGTGCGGCCGGCGTCCGCCTCCTGCCGGGCCGTGTCCAGGGCGATGATCCGGTTGCCGCGGTTGTGGGACAGCCAGAGCGCGCGGGCCCACGTGTAGATGGCACCGAGCCGGTTCCCCCAGCCGACCAGGTACATCACGTGGATGAAGATCCACATGACGTAGGCCGGGAAACCGGTCACCTTCACCCCGAAGGCGTCGGCGACGGCCGAGCGGTAGCCGATCGTGGCCATGGTGCCCTTGTCGAAGTAGTGGAACGGCGGCGTCTGCCGGCCTGCGAGACGGTCCTTGATGACCCGGCCGACGTACTTGCCCTCCTGGATGGCCGGCTGGGCCACCCCCGGCAGCTTGTCGAGCGACGCCATGTCGCCGATCGCGAAGACCTCGGGATGGCCCGGCACGGTGCAGTCGGGGCCCACCGGGATCCGGCCGGCCCGGTCGGCCTCGAGACCGGCCTTCTCGGCCAGCATCCGGGCCAGCGGGGAGGCCTGGACCCCCGCGGCCCAGATGCGGGTGCGCGTCCTGATCGTCTCCAGCCCATCCGGTCCCTTGACCGTGATGGACTCGTGGTCCATGTCGACGGCCAGGGTGTTGAGCCGGACCTCGATCCCCATCTCTTCCAGGCGCTTCTTGGTGTACGCCTGCAGCCCGGGCGCGAACGGGGGCAAGACGGCCCCGGCTCCCTCCAGCAGGATGATCCGCGCCTGCCGGGTGTCCGCGGAGCGGTAGTCCCGCGGGAGGACCGTGTGCGCCAGCTCCGCGATCTGCCCGGCGAGCTCGACGCCCGTCGGCCCGGCGCCGACCACCACGAAGGTCAGCCACTCCGACCGTTCGGCCGGGTCGGTGGCGATCTCGGCCATCTCGAACTTGCCCAGGATCCCGTCGCGCAGGTACCGGGCGTCCTCGATGGTCTTCATCCCGGGGGCGTACTCGGCCAGCTGGTCCTTGCCGAAGTAGGAGTGCGTCGCCCCGGCGGCGACGACGAGGGTGTCGTAGGGCAGCTCGAGCAGTCGCCCATCCGGTGCCCGGGCGCCGACCACCCGGCGGTCCAGGTCGGTGTCCTGCACGTCCGCGAGCAGCACACGGGCGTTCCGCTCCTTCTTCGTGACGCTGCGCAGCGCCGGGGCGATGAGCCCGGGGGGCAGGATGCCCGTCGCCACCTGGTACAGGAGCGGCTGGAAGAGGTGGTGGTTGGCCCGGTCGACCAGTGTCACCTCGACGTCCGCGTGGTCGAGGGCGCGGGTGACGTTCAACCCGGCGAAGCCACCTCCCACGACGACGACCCGGTGCCTCCCGGTCGTGTGTGCACCCATGGCGCGACCCCCTCGTGCCGGGCTGCCCGGGGGTCGTCGGGACCCTCCTCGGCAGCAGCTCCTCGTGTCCCGCGTGGCCCCCCGTCCGGCGAGGACTCCCCGCGGCGGCGGACCGGGCCGGAGTCTAGGGCGTCGGTCACCTCGTCAGCGCCTGTGCACCGACCGGTCCGCGCCGTGCCCGCCCAGACCGCCGGCGGTCGGTACGGCCGAGCGGCGGGACCGCGCGGCTGCCACCCGCCCTGCGGGCTCGTCCCGCAGCTGGGTCTTGCCTCTCGACCAAGTCTTAATGTCCTGACATACTGGGGTGATCCGCGACACGCCACCGGAGGGTCCGCCATGCCGCTCGTCCGCATCGACGTCGTCGAGGGTCGGCGCACCCCTGACGAGCTCCGTCGCCTGGCCGACACCGTCCAGGAGGTGATGCTCGACGTGTTCGCCGCACCCCCCGGGGACCGGTACCAGGTGATCACCGAACACCACCCGGGACAGCTCATCTGCGAGGACACCGGCCTGGGCATCGAGCGCACCGACGACCTCGTCGTCCTGCAGGTCTTCCAGCAGGGGCGCTCGGAGGCCCAGAAGCGGGCGCTCTACGCCGGGCTGGCGCGACGGCTGGAGGAGGCCGCCGGCCTGCGATCCAGCGACCTCATCGTCTCCGTCGCCTCGAACACCCGCGAGGACTGGTCCTTCGGCCTGGGGCGCGCCCAGTTCCTCGAGGGCGACCTCTGAGGGCGGACCCCAGGGGCGAGGCGACAAGTCCGAATGCTCGGCGCATGTAAAGCCTGACTGGCGCAGTCTGTGCCACGGTTCTCGGCACCCGCAGGGCCCACACCGACGCGTGCGGGCCTCCGCGCACTGCTACCGCGCGCGGCTCGCCTTCCTGAAGTTGTAGATCGCGCCGGTCTCGACGTCCTCCTCCAGCGACTCGAGCGAGCGGCCACGGGTCTCCGGCACCTGCGTGATGACGAAGATCAGCGCGACCACGCCGATGCCCGCGAACAAGAAGAACACCCCGGTGATCCCGATTCCCTCGACGAGCGCCGGGAAGAACAGGGCGAGCACCGCGTTCGTGCTCCATCCGAAGAACACCGCGATGCCGATCCCCAGGCCGCGCATGTGCAGCGGGAAGATCTCCGCCAGCCACACCCACACGGCGACGTTGAGGAAGGTCTGCATCGAGAAGACGAAGGCC
>DASQDP010000083.1:0-60653 GCA_035634095.1 Nocardioidaceae bacterium
GACGTCACCCGAAGCGCCTTCGGCCGCGCGTGAACCGTCCGCCGTCGGGACGGCTCCGGCTCGGCGCGGGGAGGTCAGCTCGGACAGCGCCTTCTTGAGAAGCTCGGCATGCAGCGTCGGTAGCCGGAAGCTGCCGTCGGACGTGCCGTCCCCGTTGTCACGAATCCTGAGGAACGCGAGTCGGCGCGCGCGTGCCTCCTCCGCAGCGAGCGTCCGGCCCTCGTGCACGTCGGCTGCCTCGGGGCACACCACTTCGAACAACCTCTTGCCCAGGCGGCGGAGAGCGGCCGCGTCGTGGATCCGCGCGAGGTCGAGCAGGTGCGCCTGGGCGGCCGAGTGCACGTCATCGGGGAGGTCGTCATGCTCGTCGGTCAGTGCCGTGACGGCATGGACCACGACCGCGGCTCGGTCGGAGTCGATCTCTCCCGCGGCCAGCGCTCGGCGAGTGGAGTCGAAGTCACCGTCGAGCGCGTGCGCCAAGCGCACCCGCTCGAAGCAGTCCGCGCGCCGTGCACCGGTGGCGTCGGCGAGCCAGGTCGCGGTCGACGTGGCTCCCGACGGGACGCCTACGTCGTTGCGATCGGCGGACACGAGCACCCGCAACTCGAGCTCCTCGAGCCGGGCCAGCTGCCGCCGCAGGGCCACCAACGTCGACCGCTGCTCGTCGGGCGTCAGCGACCACGTCACCGCGCCCGCCAGCTGGTCCAGGGCGGCGGACAGTGAGTCCACGAACCCGACCACCGGGTGAGGGGGCAGGCCTCCGTCCTCAGTGCGAGGCGGCGGTGCCGTGGTGTCGGCCGTCGATGTCATGCTGCAACGCTATGGCAGGTGGCCGACTCGAGATCGAACGGTTGTTCGACCTGTGCAGAAGTAGCGCGTCGGTGTGCTTGTGGACAGGGAGTGGACCGGCGGCGGTCCGGCCACGGCGTGGGACGACGGTGCAGCCGGCCGCAGTGCAGCCAGGCGAGAGGGCAGCCAGGCGAGAGGGCAGCCAGGCGACAGTGGAAGTGACCGCGCGCGTTCTGCGGCCGAGGGGACGACGAGGCGGCGGACGGTGCGCTGCGCTCGTTGCGGGAACAGCCACCCGCACGACCGGCCATGCAAGGGGCGACGATCCGCACCAGCGAGCGCGGGCCAGATGCCTCGACCAGAGGCACCGGCGCCATCGGCACCGACCGGCACCGACCGGCGCCGACCGGCACCGACCGGCACCAGAGCCTCGCGGCGTTCCGCCAGCGGACCATCGAGGAACGGGGCAGAACCGACATCGGTCCCGGAGGGGCGACCCCGGCAACCCGCTCAGCAGCTGGGTCCGAACCGGTCGGCGACCTGACCCCGCGGGCACGAAGGCGCCGGCTCAGTGAAGGGGTCGGCCACGAGGACAGTGGCGTGAGCTCAGGGGCGAGGCACCCCGGCGAGTGGTCCCGCCGGTCCGCCTCTCGCCGGTCCGCCTCTCGCCGGTCGGCCTCTCGCCGGTCGGCCTGTCACCCGCCGGCTGCCACATCCCGTCGAAGCCGGAAGCCGACCAGCGAGGACCCCAGCAGCGTCACCCCGGTCACCAGCATCACCCCGGCGGGACCCAGGTCGTTGTCGGTCCAGTCCAGCAGCGCCTCGGGCACCAGGAGGGTCACCGCCACCACGCCTGCGGCGAGGTACGGCCAGGCGGGTCGTACGACGTACGCGCCGAACGACGCAGCCGCGACCACCGCCAGGGCCAGGTACCCGACCCACCGCAGGTCGCCGCTGTCGAAGACCAGCACCTGCGCACCGACGACCGTGAGGCCACAGCCGATCACCCGCGCGGAGGCGACCTCGCGCCACAGGTCCCGCTCGGTCGCGACCAGCCACACCACGCCCAGGGCCAGGATCCACAGCCCGGGGCTCACCGTGGAGGACCCACCGACGACGTCGAGCGCCACCGGCGTGACGGGCGCCGCCCCCAGTGCGATGCCGAGCTGGCCCACGATGGTGGGCGCCACCGCGTACCCCACCATCGACAGCACCGCCAGGGCGCCGAACGCCACCGCCACGCCGAGCTGCTCCGAGCCGGTGCCGGTCTCCTCCACGAGCACCCCGAGCGCCCCCGCCGCTGATCCGGCGGCCGCGGTCAGCAGCGCACCGGCCAGGCGGCGACGCACCGGGTCTGCTCCCTCGCGGACCGCAGCGGCGCCACCGGCCGCGGTGCCGACCACCGCCCCACCGACGACCGCCAGGACGGCCGCGATCCCGACGAGCAGGCCGACCTGCTCGCCGACGCTCAGGCTCCCCCACTGCACACCGAGGAAGATCGCCGCTGCCGCGACCACGAACGCTCCTCCGACGTACCCGGCCAGCTCGGCCAGCCGCCGCCGCATCGGCGCCGCCGGGGTGGCCTGCCCCGCAAGGACGCCGTCGACGACCCGCTCGGCCTCCGGCCGCCGGTCCGGGACGACGAGCCCCGCGTCGACCAACGCGGTGACCAGGTGCAGCGTCCTGGTGTCACGAACGGTGTGCTGGTGCAGAGTCATGGCTTGTCTCCCTGGTGCTTGACGGACCACCCTGGCCCGGCACCATGGTCGCGACGCGACAGGGACCCGCACCAGGGTCGTCGTACTCAGGTGTGGGGCGCGAGGGTACTCAGCCCGTCACCCCAGCGCCTCGGCCGCGGCCTCGAACACCGTGGCGAGAGCGCTGGCGCCCGGGTCCACCACCCCGGTCAGCGAGTCCGCGGACAGGTACGACGAGCGCCCTACCGCCGTCCTCGGCACATGCTGGGTCCCGTCCGCTCCCTCGCGGGCCGCCCGTGCCGCGTCGGGGGCGGACCCGCCCGAGGACAGCACCGTGAGGCCGGGCAGCAGGGCGTCGAGCAGGGTGCGCTGGCCCTCGCGGGCACCGCCGTACTCCTGCACGGCGTCGGCGCCGGACCGCAGGGCCTCCGGCAGCGACGCACCGTCCTCCATCCGAGTGCCGGCGCTGGTGAGCAGGATGGACATCAGGACGCCGCTCGAGCCACCCATCGCCGAGGCGAGGATGCGTCCCAGAGCCAGGCACAGCTGGGCAGGGTCGGCCATCGGCAATGACGGCTTGTCGGCGGCGTCGAGGACCGCGCGAGCAGCGCCGGCGAACGTGGTGCCGGTGTCACCGTCGCCGACCTTGGCGTCCAGAGCGTTCAGCGCCTCCTCGCTGTCCAGCAGGGCGGTGCACACCGATCGCACCAGCGCCTCTGTGGCCTCGTCGGAGGATGCCGAGAACGGCCACCTGGTCACCTCGTCACTGAGCGGTCGCACGGTCGGCTGCTGCGGCACGCAGACCTGCGGCCAGGCCCGCGCCGACACCGGCGCCGTCAGCGCCTCCTCCACGCCGGCCAGCAGCGGCAGCACGGAGAGCGAGAAGCCGTACATGTTGAGCGACGTCATGGCGGGTGCGGGACCGATCAGCAGCCGGATGCGCTCGCCCAGCGGAGACGCCAGGAGAGCCCCGGTGAGGATGTCCATCTCGATCGGCGTCACGCTGCCGAGGTTGTTGAGCAGCACGGCCAGCGGGGCGCCGTCCCCCACCCGGTCCGGGTCGCCCAGCCGCTCCACCAGCATCGTGACGGCGTGCTCGGCGCTGTCCACGGTCACCTTGTCGACGCCGGGCTCGCCGTGGATCCCCAGCCCGAGCTCGGCTGAGGCGTCGGCGGACCGGGCCGGCTGGCCAGGCAGGTCGCAGGTCGCCAGGGACAGTCCGATGGAGCGGACGGCACCGGCCACCTCGGTGGCGCGCGCCGCGACGGTGGCGAGGTCGTCTCCCCGCGCCGCGTGGTAGCCGGCGACCTTGTGCACGAACAGGGTGCCGGCCACGCCCCGCGGCTGGTCCGCGTCCGGCAGCGCGATGTCGTCGGACACCACCACCATCTCCACCTTCCTGCCCAGCGTCTTGGCCCGTTCGGCGGCGAGGCCGAAGTTCAGCCGGTCACCGGTGTAGTTCTTCACGACCAGCAGGCAGCCCGCGTCACCGGTCACGGCGAGGATCGCGGCGAGCACGGCGTCGACGCTCGGCGAGGCGAACACGTCCCCGCACACGGCCGCGGTGAGCAGTCCCTCGGCGACGTACCCGACGTGCGCCGGCTCGTGGCCGGCGCCACCGCCGGAGACCACCGCGACCCGGTCGTCGTCCGGTGTGCCACGCACCACGACCTTGATGTGCGGGAAGCCGTCGAGCACCGCCAGGTCCTCGCCGTGGTCCCGCCGGAGGTAGCCGGTGATCGCATCAGGAACGATGCTGCTCTGGTCGTTGAACAGGTCCATGGGTGAGCGCTCCTCGCAGCCGTCGGGTGGGACCTCAGGTGTACGCCGTGTGCGGCGCTGCCACAACGCTGATTGCTCGGAACGCGGGCCGGCCGCCGTACCCTGGCACCCGTCCGACGAGAGGAGCAGCGTGGCACTGGAGAACGTGGGAAGCCCGGACGCGCCGACGTTCGGCCTGGACACCTTCGGGGACCGCGGCACCGGGCCCGACGGCGTCCCTGTGTCCCACGCCGACGCGATCCGTCAGGTGGTCGCCGAGGCCGAGCTGGCCGACCGCCTGGGCCTGGACTTCTTCGGCGTCGGGGAGCACCACCGCGACGACTTCGCGGTGTCCGCACCCGACGTCGTGCTGGCCACGATCGCGGGCCGGACCGAGCGCATCCGGCTGGGCACCAGCGTCACCGTCCTGAGCTCCGACGACCCGGTGCGGGTCTTCGAGCGGTTCGCCACCCTCGACGCGCTCTCCGGCGGCCGGGCGGAGGTGACCCTGGGCCGTGGCTCCTTCACCGAGTCCTTCCCACTGTTCGGACTGCGGCTCGAGGACTACGAGGTGCTGTTCGCCGAGAAGCTCGACCTCTTCGCGGCGGTGCTCGGTGAGCAGCCGGTCACCTGGTCCGGCACGATCCGCCCGCCGCTCGAGAACCAGTCGGTCTACCCGCCCACCGAGTCCGGGCGGCTGCCCGCCTGGGTCGGCGTCGGCGGCACGCCCCAGTCGGTGGTGCGGGCCGCGCGCTACGGGCTGCCGCTCGTGATCGCCGTGATCGGAGGCTCCCCGGCGCAGTTCGTGCCGCTCACCGACCTCTACCGGCGGGCTCTCACCGAGCTCGGCCGGGAGCAGCTGCCGATCAGCATGCACAGCCCCGGCCACGTCGCGGAGACGGACGAGCTCGCGGTGGAGCAGATGTTCCCCCACCAGCGCGATGCCTTCACCAAGATCGGCCGCGAGCGCGGGTGGGCGCCGTACACCCGCGAGGCGTTCGACGCGATGACCGGCCCGACCGGCGCGCTGTTCGTCGGCTCTCCGGAGACGGTCGCGCGCAAGATCGCCTGGGCGGTGCGGACCCTCGGGCTCTCGCGTTTCCAGCTCAAGTACTCCGTGGGCACCCAGCCCAACGCTGACCGGCTCTCCTCGATCCGGCTGTACGGCGAGCGGGTCGTGCCCCGGGTCCGCGAGCTCCTGGCCGAAGCACCCTGAGGGGCGGGCGACCCCACGCCGGGGCCCACGGAGCTCGGGCTTCACCATTCCGGCCACGCTCCTGGCCGCCTCGCTCGTCGCCGCCTCTCCCGCGGAGGCACAGGTCCGCTCGACCGTCGACGGCACGGGCGACGTGGCACATCGACGACGACAACATCTACAGCCCCCACGAGGGGTCCCGCGTGAACGTGGACGTCGTCCGCAGCACCGTCAGGCACAGCGCGCGGCGCGTGACGGCGAGCTCGCGATACGGGGACCTCGTCCGCAACCAGGACACCGCCACCGTGTCGTTCCGCATCCTCACCAGCGGGAATCGGACCTACCTGTTGCAGCTGTCCGCGGGCCCGGGCAACCGCAAGGGAAGGGTCGTGTTCGAGCGCTACGCCGGCAGCACGCTGGTTCCCGTCAGGTGCGCCGGCGTTCGTCGGTCGGTTCAGTACGTCCGCAACCGGCTGGTGGTCTCGGTGCCACGCCGCTGCCTCAAGCGCCCGAAGTGGGTCAGCTACACCGGCGAGGCGACGGCGATCGAGGAGGGTCCGGGTGCGGCGTACACCGACGCGCTGCTCAGCGGGGATCCCGTGAACGACCTGTTCTCCCCGCGCATCAGGCGCCGTTGAGCCGGGCGATCAGTCCGGCTCCGCGACCCGAGGATCACGCGGGGGCGGTCCGCCGGTCGCGGCCGGCGCCCGTCGCACCAGCCAGGAACGTCGCGACCACCGGCGCGACGACCTGCGCCTTGACCATGTGCGTCTGCCCAGCGAGGACCTGGAACCGCGCGCCCGGCACCGCTGCCGCGATAGCCGCCTGGGCGTTGCGCATGTACCTCGGGCTCTTGCCGCCGGCGATCACCAGCGTGGGCACGCGCACCGCCTCGTAGTGTCCCTCCGGCAACGGGCGGCCCTGCTGGAACGGCACCACGATCGACAGGTCATAGGGCAGCGTGTGCGCCAGGGCGGTCAGCGAGCGCCACATCGGGAGCCACCGCATCACCGCGACGACCGGCCGCGGCAGACCGACCGTGCGCAGGAACGTCGCCACCGCCTCGCCACGGCGACCGGCGTCGACCATCGTCTGCAGCCGCTGCGGCAGGCGCAGGTCGTTGGCGGGGTGCGTGCCGTCGACGATGAACGGCGCCTCGTACACCACGACCTGGTCGATCGGGGTCCCGATGCGGGCGGCCTCCAGGGCGATCGCCCCACCGGAGGAGACCCCCAGCACGTGCGCGTGGCCACCGACGGCCTCCAGCACGGCGCGCAGGTCCTCCACCTCGCGGTCCAGCGAGTGCGGCGAGGCGCCGGCGTCGCTGTCTCCCCGCCCGCGGCGGTCGTAGGAGGTCACGCAGAACCGGCTGGCGAGATGCGCCGCGAGATCCTGCGAGGGACCCATCGTGCGGCTGCACAGCGCGCCGTCGACGACGACGAGCGCGGGCCCGTCTCCCGTGGTCTGGAACGCGATCGTCGTGCCGTCCGCCGAGGTGGCGAAGCGGGTGGTCGGCTCGGTGGTGGTGCTCATGTCCTGCTCCTCGTGGAGGTGGTCAACCTGCGGTCACCTCTACGTCGGACAGGATCTCCGCATCTCGACACGGGCACCCTTGATCCTCCACGGCAGCGAGACGGGCCCGGGGCGCCCTGCCGTGCGCGGCCCGGCTGTTCCTCGGGGCGTGCGCCGGTGGTCACGCTCCCGCGCGGGGTCCTGATGTCGACGAGGGCCGGTCGCCCCCCGAGCGGAGGCCGACGCGGGAGTGGCTGCGGCCGTAGGCGAAGTAGAAGACCACACCGACGGCCATCCACACCAGGAACCGCACCCACGTGCCGCCGGTGAGGTTCAGCATCAGGTAGAGGCACAGCAGGACCGAGGCGGATGCGACCACCGTGACCGCCGGCGTGCGGAACGAGCGCGGCAGGTCGGGACGGCGCCGACGCAGGATGACAACCCCGACGCTGACGAGGACGAACGCGAACAGGGTGCCGATGCTCACCAGGTTGACGAGGGTCTCGAGGTCGACCAGGCCGCCGATGAGGGCGACGGCGACGCCGGTGATGGCCGTGATGACGTACGGCGTGCCGAAGCGGGGGTGCACCTTGGCCAGCCCGACCGGCAGCAGCCCGTCGCGCGCCATGGCGAAGCCGACTCGGGTCTGGCCGAGCATCAAGATCATCACGACCACGATCAGCCCGATGCAGGCGCCGATGGCGATGAGCCGGCCCATCCACTCCATGCCCACCGAGTTGAAGGCGGTCGCGAGGGGTGCTGCGTCGGACGCGTCGATCTCGGTGTAGTTCTGCATCCCCGTGACGACCAGGCTCACCGCCATGTAGAGCACGGTGACGATGGCCAGGGACCCGAGGATGCCGCGAGGGACGTCTCGCTGAGGGTTGACCGTCTCCTCAGCGGTGGTGGCGACGATGTCGAACCCGATGAAGGCGAAGAACACGATCGAGGCACCCGCCACCACGCCGGCCAGCCCGTAGACCGCCGGGTCGATTCCCAGGAGCGAGCTGATGAGCGTGCTGTCCAAGAACCCGCCCCCTCCTTCGGGGGCCGGCTTCGACTCCGGGATGAAGGGTGAGTAGTTCGCCGCCTGGATGTGAGAGATGCCGAACACGATGACCGCACCGACGACCAGGAGCTTGATGGCGACCACCACCTGGTTCAGGACGCTCGACAGCTTGATGCCGGCGATCAGCACCCCCGTCACCAGCAGCGAAATCACCACCGCGGGAAGGTCCAGCACCCCGCCGGCCGCCGAACCCAGTGAGGCCGGAACCTCGAGGAACGTGCCCTCGACCACCTCCTGGAAGTACCCCGAGAAGCTCGTGGCCAGCGCTGCCGAGCCGATGGTGAACTCGAGGGCCAGATCCCACCCGATAATCCACGCGACCAGCTCACCGAAGGTCGCGTAGCTGAAGGTGTAGGCGCTCCCCGCCACCGGCACGGTGGACGCGAACTCGGCGTAGCACAGGGCCGCGAGAGCACAGGCGAGACCAGCGATGGCGAACGACAACGTGATCGCCGGACCTGAGTTCGTCTTGGCCACGGTGCCGGTGATGACGAAGATCCCCGCGCCGATGATGACGCCGACCCCGAAGATGATGAGGTCCAGGGTCCCGAGGTTCTTCTTGAGCCGGTGCTCTGGCTCGTCGGTCTCCGCGATGGACTGCTCGACGGACTTGGTGCGCATGAAATCCACGTCGAGACGCTAGCGGAGCCAAGCCGCCGCTCGATCACCAGGTGCGGCGCTGCGCGGCGCCCGGCGGTTCGTGGACATCAGCCACCAGGTGAGGTCGAGCCGCGGACGCCAGGGTCGCCGCGGACCCGGGGAACCGAAGGTCTCAGACGTGCTGTGGTAAGCCGACCCGAGGCCACCTCAGGACGCGCCGCAGGGTTGATCCATCGGCCCGCCGAAGGAGTAGCACGCGGCCGAAGATCTCCTCGCGGTGGATGTCCATCTCGGGGCCACGTGGTCGAAGAGAGTCGGGACCTGCTGCCCGTAGCCGTCCTGTGTGCCGCGAGCCTGGACACCGCGGCCGTCGACCACCACCTCGGCGCCGGCCCCCTGACCGGAGTCGAAGGGGGGACCGGTGACCGGCCCGTCGCCGAATGAGCGCCGCACGAGCGGCACGGGCGGGTCGGGGGCACCCTGTGCCACAGTGAGCGAATGACTGACGTCGAGGTGCTGTCCTCGCGCGAGGTCCCGCTCGGCGGACCGCGCGCCACCACCGTCCACCGCACCCTGCCACAACGGGAGCGGTCCCTGGTGGGCGCCTGGTGCTTCGCCGACCACTACGGTCCGGCGGACGTGAGCACCACCGGCGGCATGGACGTGCCGCCGCACCCGCACACCGGTCTGCAGACGGTCAGCTGGCTGTTCTCCGGGGAGGTGGAGCACCGCGACAGCGCCGGTGTGCACACCGTCGTACGCCCCGGTGAGCTGAACCTGATGACCGCCGGTCACGGCATCGCGCACTCCGAGGTCAGCCTGCCCGACGTCACCACGCTGCACGGGGTGCAGCTGTGGGTCGCGCTGCCGGACAGCGCCCGCGACGGCGCCCGCGGCTTCCACCATCACGTGCCGCCGCCGACCCCCGTTGCGGGCGGGTCGGTCCGGGTGCTGCTCGGCACACTGGCCGGCAGCACGTCGCCGGTGCCGACGCACACCCCGCTGCTGGGTGCCGAAATGCTGGTGGACCCGCGCGCGGAGGTCGCCGTGGAGGTCGACCCGGCGTTCGAGCACGGCGTCCTGGTCGACGTCGGCCCGGTCCTGCTCGACGAGGTGAAGCTGGCCCGGGCCGAGCTCGGCTATGTCGGCACCGGCGCCGAGCGCCTCGTGGTCACCAACCCCGGGGACGATCCGGCGCGGGTGATGCTGCTCGGCGGTGAGCCGTTCGACGAGCCGATCGTCATGTGGTGGAACTTCCTCGCCCGCTCGCACGAGGAAGTCGTGGCCTTCCGGGAGCAGTGGCAGGCAGAGTCGGACCGGTTCGGTCGCGTGGAGGGCTACGCCGGCTCGCCGAAGCACCTCCCGGCCCCGGCGCTGCCCAACGTCCGGATCCGGGCGCGGCTGCAGCCCCCCGGCCCCGGCGACCGCAGCGCCTGGGTCTGAGCGCCGGCCCGCGTACGCCGGCCGCCGCCTCACCGTGGGAAGGGGTCGGGTTTGCCGCAGGGACCGCCGGGTACCGGCCCCGCTCCGACCGGTCGTCAAAGCGAGGCGCACCCCAGCGGCCGGAGTGGCGCAGGCGGGGGTTCCACGTGAGCGACCACACGCAGGACGGCCAGACCTCTCGATTCTCCCTCCGCCACATGGTGAGGACGCTGCTCTGCTGCGACCGCGCCGCCCGCGTCCTCGCGGCCCGGCTGCTCTGCCGGGGCATGCACGGCCGGGACGACCCGTCTGCGTCGCACCGCTGAGCATGGAGCGGCCCACCCGTCGCCGACTCCTGTCCGCAGCGGCCGGCTCGACAGTCGCGCTCGCACTTGCTGGATGTGGCTCTGAAGGAGCAGGCATGGACGTCCCCGGCACCTCACGCCGGCGCTCAGCCGGCCTCGGCCGACTGCGCTTCCGTCCGGAACGGCCGAGTGACGGCACCGGCCCGCGGGGCCTGCTCCGCCTCGAGGGCCCCGCGGGACGGCCGCTCGGGCGTGTCTTCGCCCCCGCCGACGAGGACGGGCGGCCGATGCGGCTCGTCCTGCTGCTGCACGGAGCCGGGGGCGTGGCCGGGACCGCGGCGGAGCTCCTCCGTCCGTACGCCGAGGAGCACCGGCTGCTGCTGGTCGCTCCGAAGTCGACCGGCACCACCTGGGACGTCATCGCGGGGGGCTACGGGCCCGACGTCCGGCTCGTCGACGACCTGCTGACCCGCGTCTCCGCCGACTACCCGGTCGACGGCTACGCCATCGCAGGCTTCTCCGACGGCGCGTCGTACGCCTTGTCGCTCGGCCTGGACAACGGCGACCTGTTCCGCAGCGTCGTCGCCTTCTCGCCGGGCTTCAGCGCCGCGCAGGACCCTCGGGGCCGCCCGCGGCTGTTCGTCTCGCACGGCACCGACGACCCGGTGCTGCCCATCGACCGATGCAGTCGCCGGATCGTGCCCGTCCTGCGTCGCCGGTACGACGTGACGTACGAGGAGTTCCCGGGCGGGCACAGCGTCCCCGTTCCCCTACGGCGGCAGGCAGCCGACTGGCTGACCGGCTGACGCGCGCTCCACCGACGCCTCGCCGGACGTGCAGCACGACGCCTGCGGCATGGCCAGGACCTGACCTGCGACCCTGCGGCCCTGCGGCCGACGATTCGGCCGGAAGCCATCGCAACGGCGGCGCACCGCCTAGGTTGTTGCGGACATCCGGCAGCCCCCGAGGAGAACCGTGCGCCGCAGAACCGACCCTTCCCCGAGCACCCGACCCACCCTGCGCAGGCTGGCCCTGCTCGGCGTCGTCTCCGCGATGGCACTGACCCTGGTCGCCGCACCGGTCCCGCGATCGGCGCCCGCCCGGGCGAGCCAGCTCACCGCAACGCCGGCCACCGTCGTGCGAGCGGCCGCAGCGACCGCCCGGAGCCCGCTGGCCGGGCGACGCTGGGGGGTCTACAAGGGCCGGGGTGACCAGGCGTGGGAGCCGTTCACCCGGTCCAGCGGCAACGAGCGCAGGCTGCTCGCGAAGATCGCCCTGCGCCCCAAGGCGAAGTGGTTCGGCGGATGGATCCCCGACGGTGAGATCGCGCGGAAGGTGGACAAGTACATCGCCAACGCCACCGGTGGTAACCCGGACGTGCTGGTGCAGATGACCGTCTTCCGGGTGCGCCCCTGGGAGCACCGGGCCTGCAGGCGGCTCCCCACGGCCGCCGAGCAGGCCAGCTACAAGCTGTGGATCCGCCGATTCGCGAGAGCAGTCGGCAGCGCTCACGTCGCCCTCATCCTGCAGCCGGACGGTCCGTTCGCTCTGTGCGCGCCCGGTGGGTCGAAGCTGCCGTCGCGCCTGGTCGGGTACGCCGCCCGCACCTTCGCCGCGCTCCCGCACACCCACGTCTACATCGACGCAGGAGCGTCCGACTGGCCCGACAGGAACCCGGTCAAGGCTGCCCGCATCCTGATGCCGGCGAGCATCGAGCACGTCCGCGGCTTCGCTCTCAACTCCACGCACTATTCCTCCACGGCAGCGAACATCGACTTCGGAACGCGGCTGGTACGAGAGCTCGCGCGACGCGGCGTGCCGGGCAAGCACTTCGTCATCAACACCTCGTCGAACGGCCGGCCGTTCCCCTTCAACCAGGCGCGCGGGTCGCACCCCGACAACGCCAAGGCCTGCGCCACCAGGACCGAGCGCACGTGCGTGACCCTCGGCATCCCGCCGACCGCGAACGTGACCAGCCCGCGCTGGCGCCTGTCGGCGCGGCACCGGGCGCGGGCGCACCGGCACGTCGACGCGTACCTGTGGTTCGGGCGGCCCTGGTTGTTCATGCAGGCCGACCCGTTCCTCAAGCAGCGCGCGCTGATGCTGGCCCGCACCACGCCGTTCTGACGCGCGGCATCACGCCAGCACCAGCTCCACGCCGCTGTCCGCGGCGAGCGCGACCATCGTGGCGGCCGTCAGGTCTCCGCGGCTGAGCGCTGCGAGCACCTGCTCCGCCCCAGCCGGCACCGCCACCACGCCCACGCGGGCAGCGTCACCCAGAGCCTGCACGGTGATCGGCGCGCCCCGCGGCCAGAGCACCAGCCGACCGGCCTGCAGCACGACGTCGGTGTCGAGCCTCGTGGCACCCGCCACCCCGATCAGCACCAGGTGGCAGCCGCGCGGGACGCAGGTCTGCAGCGGCCGGTCCGGCGGGAGGTCCAGCACGCACACCCCGACCGGACCGTCACCGCCGAGGCTCCGGTTGACCGGCGCCGTTGCCATGTCCGGCCCTGTCCCTCTGTCCACGTCCTGTCCTCTCCTGTGCGTCGGCGCGATCGTGCGCGCCTCGGCTGGTCAGCGGCTGGTCGGCGGCGGGGAGCGCCGACCCGCCGGTGACCAGCGTCCGACCAGCGTCTGACCAGCGCTGTTCCCGAGGCTGGGGGCACCGGCTCGACGAGGAGCCACGACCCGAAGGACACCCGATGACACTCAGCACCCCCGCGAAGCGGACCTCCGACCGAGCCCCGGCGTCCGAGGACCGGCAGCTGGCGAGCCGCCAGGTCGCCGTGTTCCTGGCCACGACGTTCGGCCTCCTGGCCGGGAGCACGGTCGTGGCACTCGGCCTCGACGTCGACGTGAGCCGCATCCAGGAGGCGCCGGCCGCTGGTCAGGCCGCCCTGTACCTGCAGGCCCTGTGGCCGCTGGTGGGCGCGGTCGTGGCGCAGCTGGTGACCCGGCGCACCCTGCGTGGCACCGGCTGGGGGTTCAGTCGTACGCCGTGGCGCACCCTCCGGACCGCCTGGCTGTACGCCGCGGGTGTGAGCCTGCTGGGCCCGGTCGTGGTGTGGACCACGGGGCTCGCCGGCTTCGACGGCACCGACGCGCCGCTGCACACGCTGCTCGCCCTGACCGTGCTGACCCTCCCGTACGTCGTGCTGGCGCTCGGCGAGGACGTGGGATGGCGCGGCGTGCTCGTTCCCCGGCTGGCCGAGCTCGGCGGACCGCGGCTCGTCGTCCTGGGCGGGGGGCTGGCCTGGGCGGCGTTCCACTGGCCGCTGATCCTGCTGCTGGGCGGCACGCCGGACGGCGTCTCGCCGGTGTGGGCGGTGTGCATGTTCACCGTCGGCATCACCGGCCTGGGTGCCGTGCTCGCCTGGATGCGGCTGGCGTGGGGGCAGTGGCCGGGTGTGCTCGCACACGCGGTCGTGAACGCGGTGGCGTACCACCTGGTCGCTCCCGCCACGGTGGACCGGGAGCACACCGGCTGGTTCGCCACCGAGACCGGGCTCGTCGGCGCCGTGGTGCTGGCCCTGTCCGCGCTGGTCTGGCTGCGGGCGGCCCCGTTGCGCCGGGTGGACGGCCGCACCGTTGCGCTGCCGCTCTCCCCTCGGATCGACGGAGCCGCTGCTGGGAGCTCCGTGCGGCCGTAGGGTTGCCCGCGTGGCGGTCGAGGTCCGGGTGCTCGGGAGGACCCGCGCCCTGCGCGACGGTGTCGAGGTGCACCTCGGTGGTCGCAAGCCCGCCGAGGTGCTCACGCTGCTGGCGGTCGAGGCGGGGCGGCCGGTCAGCGCGTCGGTCCTCGCCGAACGACTGTGGCGCGGCAGCCCACCCGCCACCGCCGGCACCACCCTGCAGGGTCACGTCGCGCGGCTGCGCCGGGTGCTCGAGCCGGACCGGAGCCGGCCGGTGCTGGTGACGGTCGGCGACGGGTACGCCCTGCGGGGGGTCGACGTGGACGCGAACCGGGCCGCGTCCCTGGTCACCGAGGGGAGGGACGCGGTCCGCTCCGGCGCGTCCGGCCGGGGAGCCGCTCTGTTCGCCGAGGCGCTGCGCCTGTGGTCCGGAGCGTCGCTGGAGGACGTGCGCGACGTCCCCGACGTCAGTGCCGAGGCCGGGCGGCTGGACGAGCTCCGGCTGACCGCGGTCGAGGAGTGGGCGTCGGCGGCGCTCGCCGCCGGGGCCGCCACGGAGCTGGTGCCGGACCTCGGGGTGCACGCTGCTGCCCACCCGCTGCGGGAGCGCGTGCAGGGGCTGCTGGCTCGGGCGTTGTACCGCTCGGGCCGTCAGTCCGAGGCACTCGAGGTCCTCGACCGGCTGCGGCACCGGCTCGCCGACGAGCTCGGTGTCGACCCCTCGTCCGAGCTGCGGGAGCTGCACCAGGCGGTGCTGCGGCAGGACCCCTGCCTCGACGCGCCGGCCGCGGCACGGGGCGACCAGAGTGCCAGCAGCGACGACACCGGGAGCGACGGGTTCGTGGGCCGGCAGGCCGAGCTGCGCGACCTGGTGCAGGCGTGGCAGTCCGTGCTCCGCGGGCGTACGACGGCCGTGGCCGTCACCGGCGAGCCGGGCATCGGCAAGACGCGGCTCGTCGAGGAGCTCGCCAGCAGCGTGGGCGTGGTCCCCCGGTGGGGCCGCAGCCCGCACACCGCTGGTTCGCCGCCGTTCTGGCCCTGGCAGCAGGTGCTGGGCGGCCTCCCCCGCGTTCCGGGTGACGACGTCGGCGATGCGGCGCGTTGGGCGCTCGGGATGCACGTGGTCTCGCGGTTGCGCGACCTCGCCGGACAGGGTCCGCAGCTGGTGGTGCTCGACGACCTGCAGTGGGCCGACGCGGACTCCCTGCACGTCCTCGACGTGGTGATGTCGACGCTGCAGGACGCACCGCTGCTCTTCGTCGTCACCTGTCGCGACGACCCGGGTCCCCACGTCGGCGCGGTGCTCGCCCGGCTGGCCCGCACGTCGGGGGCCCGGCGGGTCTCGCTGCGCGGTCTGGCGCCGGAGCACGTCGCGCGGCTCGTCGAGACCTCCACGGGCGCGGCGCTGGGCGAGAACGAGGCGGGGGCGCTCACCGCTCGCACCGGTGGCAACCCGTTCTTCGTCGGCGAGCTCGCCACTCTCGGGGGCGAGGCGCTCACCGTGGTGCCCGACGGCGTGCGCGACGTCGTACGCCTGCGGCTGGCCGGCCTGCCCACGGGCACGCAGCCGCTGCTGGAGGTGCTCGCGGTCGCGGCTCGCGAGCTGCCGGTCGCGGTGGCCGCCGGGGCGCTGGGTGCTGCCCCGGCCGACCTGCACGGACCGCTGGCCGCCGCGCTCTCCGCGAGGCTGCTGCTGGAGCAGACCCCGGGACGCCTCCTGCTTGCCCATGACCTGATCCGGGACACGCTGCTGGCCGACCTCGGCCCTACCCGGCGTGCCGCGCTGCACGCGGGACT
Source organism: Nocardioidaceae bacterium (assembly GCA_035634095.1). Taxonomy (GTDB): domain Bacteria; phylum Actinomycetota; class Actinomycetes; order Propionibacteriales; family Nocardioidaceae; genus Nocardioides_B. The sequence continues at coordinate 15,780 of DASQDP010000083.1, forward strand.
CGCCGACGCGCTCGCGTCAGGGGCGGGCTGGGCGACGAGCGCCGCCGCCATCGCGGTGCACCGGAGCGAGGCGACCCTCGGTGGCCTCGACGACCTCGCCGCGAGTGCGTGCCTGGTCGCGGCGCAGGAGTCGCTGGACCGGGCCGCGGACGTGGAGGCGATGGACCTGGCCCAGCGCGGGCGGAGCCATGCCGAGACCCCGGACCTGCTCGCGGACCTGTCCCACGTGGTCGGGGTGGCGACGCGCCGCCTCGGACGCCTCGAGGAGTCGCGTGCCGCCTTCGACGAGGAGGCGGCCATCGCTCGTCGTGGAGGCGACGTGGCGCGCCTGGCCCGGGCGGCGGTCGCTGCTGCGGGCGGTGGCATCGGCGGGTACTGGACGACCTTCGCCGCCCCCTTCACCACCGACGTGAGGCTGCTCGAGGAGGCTGCCGAGCGCTCGGCTGCGCTCGACCCCGGGCAGCGGTGCGCCGTGCTGGCCGCCCTGGCGGTGCAGCGCTCGGCACGTGGCGAGGGCGGCGGCGACGGGCTCGCCGAACGCGCGCTCTCAGCCGCCCAGGAGGACGGCGGCCCTGACGCCCTGCGGCGCGCGCAGGTGGCGTCGTTCGTGGCGCGATGGACGCCGGCGACCGCGACCGAACGCGTGGCGCTCGCCGAGGAGCTGCTCCGCGGGTCCAGCGGAGCGGCGACGGAGGCGACGGCGCTGCACCTGCTCCGCGCCGCCCTGCTGGAGACCGGCAGGCTGACGGAGAGCGAGGCGGTGTCACGCCGGCTCGCCACGCTCGCGGCGCAGCGCGGCGACGCCGATGTCCGGCTGCTGGACACCTGGTGGCGGGTGGGGCAGCTGCTTCAGCGCGGCGAGCACGAGGCCGCCCGCCGGCTCGCAGCCACCGCCTCCGGCGACACGCCCGCCGTGTCCCCCGCCGCCGCAGCCCTCGCCAGCAGCTCGATCGCCACCGTCGAGGGGATCGCCGCGTGGCACGAGGGGCGCCTCGGCGACCTCGTCCCCACCGCTGTCGACCTCGCCGCGAGCGTGGAGCCGGAGTGGCTGGTCATCCAGGCGCTGGGCCACGCCACCGCTGGGGACCACGACCAGGCCCGGGCCGCCGTGGAGCGGCTGCGCGGCGTTCCGTCCGCGGGTGCGCGGCAGCCGGTGAGGACGGTGCTGCTCGCTGAGGTGTACGTCGAGCTGGGCGATGTCGAGGGGTGTGCCGACCTGCTGCCCGTGCTCGAGGAGTACGGCAACACGGTGGTGGTGCTGTGGCCCGGGGTCGTCGCGCTGGGACCGGCTGCGTTGTACCGCGGGTCGGTCCTGGCGGTGCTCGGACAGTCGGAGCGGGCCGCCGCCGACCTGGGACGTGCGCGCGACCTGGCCGAGCGGATGCACGCAGCGCCGTACGCGCGGCTGGCGGCGTCGCGATTGCGGCTGCTGTCGGGCACCGCCGTACCCGGCTCGCAGGACCGGCACGAGGCACCATGGGGAGCCTGACGACCGCTGCCGGGCCGGCGTCGTGCCGCGTCAGCTGGTGCGACCCGTCCGCACCCAGACGGCGGACCGCCCGGTGCCCTCAGGACGGATCTGCCCCTCGGACTTGAGCTGGTGCAGGACCAGCCGGATGGTCGGGTCGCTGACGCCGGGCAGGGCCGCCCTGACGTCGGAGATCGCGAAGACCCTGCTGCAGTGGTGCAGCACGTGGTCACGCACCCGCTCGCTCTTGGTGCCGGCGGTCCGGCCGTCGGCGACTCCCGCGGCGAGCACCGAGTACGCCCGGGCCACCACGCCCACGAAGTACTCCAGCCACGGCCACGGGTCGTGGCTCCGCTCGTGCCATCCGTGGGTGGAGGCCAGCAGCGCCTGGTAGTACCCGTCGGCCGACTCGGCGATGAGCTGCTCGACCGAGACGTACCGGCCCACGCCGTACTCGCACTCGGCGAGCAGCGCGTTGGCGAGCACCCGGGCCACCCGCCCGTTGCCGTCGGTGAACGGGTGGATGGTGAGCAGGTCCAGGACGAAGAGGCCGACCAGGAGGACCGGGTGGTGCCGCCGGCCGGTCAGCGCCTCCTGGTAGCGGGCGACGAGCTCGCTGGTGACGTGCTCGGTGCGTGCGGCGGCAACCGGTCGGAACCGGACCATGACGGAGCCGTCCGGAGACCTGTCCACGACGAGGTTGTCGCTCTCCTTGAAGTGACCCCCCGGCACCGGGGTGTGCGTGAACAACATGCGGTGCAGGTGGAGCAGAAGCCCGACGTTCAGCGGTCGCCAGTCGGAGCCGAAGAGGTAGTCGAGCGCCGCCCGGTAGCCGGCGAACTCCTGCTCGCTGCGCGTCCGCAGCGCCGTGGCGCGGCCGTCGATGATCGCAGCCGCCCGGGCGGGGCTGGCCACCACGACGCCTTCGAGAGCGGAGGAGGCGGTGACGCTGGCCACCCGCGCTCGGTGGGCGAGCTGGGTCAGCAGATCGGGCACCTGGTTGCGGAACAGGTCCTCGCTCCCCTGCCCGCGGTCCACCCGGCTCAGCGCCACCACGACCGGAGACGGCACCGCACCCACGAGCCGGTCCAGGTCGACGAAGGACTGCACCCGCACCCCTCCCCGGGCCCCTGATCTACATACCGGAGCTCTACTTTATGTAGATTAGACCATGATCCTGCTGTCTACCCCTGCAACAGCTCGCGCACCAGGTGCAGCGCCACCGTCACCGAGCGGGCCCGCACGCCGGACCGGCCGCCGCCCAGGACCGGCGCAGCGGAGACCGAGCCGTCCGGACCCGCGACGCACAGGTGGACGAGGCCGACCGGCTTCTCCGCCGTCCCACCGCCGGGTCCTGCGATGCCGGTGATGCCGACGCCGACGTCCGCCCGAAGCCTGCGCCTGGCACCGTCCGCCAGGGCGGCCGCGACCCCCTCCGAGACAGCACCGTGGCGCTCGACCAGCTCCAACGGGACGTCGGCGAGATCGTGCTTCGCCTCGTTGGAGTAGACGACGAGCCCGCCGCGTACCCACCCCGACGACCCGGCGCGCTCGGTGAGCCGACCCGCCAGCAGGCCGGCGGTGCACGACTCGGCCGTCGCGATCGTCAGGCCCCGGCTCTCCAGCAGCCCGGCCACGATGTCGTCGACCGTCGACCCGTCGGTGGAGAACACCGCGGCGCCGTACTCGTCGCGCACCTCGTCGACGAGGCGCTGGTAGCGGTCGGCGAGGTCGACGCCGTAGCGGGTGACCACCTCGAGCTCTCCGCCGCGCATGCAGGTGGTGATCTCCAGGTCGTCCAGGTCCGCGGCCAGCCGGCGCAGCGTGGCGGCGATCGCCGCCTCCGGCGTGTTCCACAGCCGCAGGGTGGACTGCCGCAGCTCCGCCCGACCAGCGAGCGCGGTGGTCACCGACGGCGACCTCTCCGCGTCCGGCCACATCCCCTGCAGCTCGGCGGGCGGCCCGGGCAGCACGACGACGGGCGGGTGCGGGCTGCCGGGCGACGGCGGTACGACGAGACCGGGCGCGGTCCCGGTGGGCTCGAGCACCTCGGCACCGTCAGGGACGAGCGCCTGCTTCGCCGTGCCTGCCGCCATCGCCTCCGGGTCCACCTGCCAGGTGCGTCGCGCGTTGAGCCGCTCGACGATCGCCGCGATCCGCGCCTCGAGGTCCGGGTTCCGAGCCGACGGGCGCCCCTGCCACTCCCCCACCACGGCCGCCGTGAGGTCGTCGGCGGTGGGGCCGAGGCCACCGGTGGTGACGATGAGGTCGACGTGCACGCCGGCCAGGAAGGCGAGCGCGTCGACCAGGTCCTGGGGGCGGTCCCCGACCACCACGGTGAAGCTCACGTCGACCCCGGCCCGCCGCAGCCGCTCCGCGAGCCAGGGACCGTTGAGGTCCGAGACCCGACCGGTCAGCACCTCGGTGCCGGTGACGATGATCCCTGCGCGAGCGCTCATCCGGAGACTCTAGGCGCGCCTCCGGCACCCTCCCCCGTTCGGGTCCGCGATACTGCGCCGCATGCCGGACGTCGCGATCGCCGCACCCAACGAAGCGGCCGCCGACGCCGGGGAGCAGGTCGCCCGGGCGGGTGGCAACGCCGTGGACGTCGCCCTGGCCGCGGCGCTGGTCACGATGGTCAACGAGGTCGGGATCGTCTCGCTGAGCTCCGGCGGCTTCGTCACCGTGCAGCCGGCCGACGGGAGCCTCCCGTACACGGTGGACGGCTGGATGGACATGCCCGGCCGCGACAGAGCCGTCGGCGGCGGCACCTGGGACATCCGGACCGAGTACGGCGGCGGCCTGGACATCACCATCGGCCCCGGGTCCGTCGCGGCCCACGGGTCGCTCGCGGCGTTCGGGGAGGCACACCGGCGGCACGGGTCGCTGCCCTGGCGCGAGCTGCTCGCGCCGGCGATCGACGTGGCGCACGGCGGCTTCCGGCTGAGCTCCGCGTCGAGGTACTACCTCGACCACGTGCACGCCGACATCTTCGGCTGGGACGACGAGAGCCGCGCGGCGCTGCACGGCCCCGACAGCGAGGTCACCACGTCGATGGTCGTGCTCCCCGACCTGGTCACGTCGCTGTCGGCCCTCAGGGACGAGGGACCGTCGGCCCTGCACACCGGATCACTGGCGAGGCTCGTCACCGACGACGTGCTCGCTCGCGGCGGCATCCTCGGGCCGGCCGACCTGGCGTCGTACCGACCGACCGTGCGGCCGTGCCTGGTCACCCGGATCGGCGGCTGGACGCTCGCCACCACCCCGCCGCCCTCGGTCGGCGGGGTCGCGGTGGCGGCGATGCTGCGTCTGCTGGAGGGGCATCCACGCAACGGCTGGGACGCCGACGACGTCGCCCACCTGGTCGCCGTGGAGCGTGGCGTGCTCGGCCACCGGCACACCGTCCTGGACCACACCACCGACCTGGAGCGCGACGCCCGCGCCTTCCTGGCCCTCGTGGACCGCGACCACCTCGCCGTCCTGGAGTCCGGGTCCACGGCCCACGTCTCCGCCGCCGACAGCGCCGGTGGCGCATGCTCGGTGACGGTGTCGTCCGGGTACGGCGCCGGGATGGTCGCGCGCGGCACCGGCATCTGGCTCAACAACTGCCTCGGCGAGCAGGAGCTCAACCCCCGCGGGCTGCACGGCCTCGCACCGGGCAGCCGCCTGCTGTCCAACATGGCGCCCACCGTCGCCCGACACGACGACGGCACCGCCTTGGCCATCGGCTCCCCGGGCGCCGACCGCATCACCACCGCCATCGCCCAGGTCCTCGCCGGCTTCGTCAACGGCGGCCTCTCGTTGACCGAGGCCGTCAACCACCCGCGGGTGCACGTGCACCGGGCCGGCACGCCGGAGGAGCTGGTGAAGGTCGAGACGGACCTCACCATGTACTACGGCGGGGTGGGCGCCACCTTGGCGCAGGCCGACGGGCACCTGGTCGCCGCGGCGGACCCGCGACGCGACGGGGCCGTGCGACTGGTGCACGGACCCGCCAATCCCGGTCGACGAGGGCGCTAGGCGCCGCGCGGCTCGGGTGCCTCGAGGCCGGCATCCCGTGCCGCCACGACCGCCTGCGCGCGGTCCCGCAGGTCGAGCTTGGCGAAGATGTGCCGCACGTGGGTCTTCACCGTCGGCATGCTGATGAACAGCTCCCCGGCGATCTCGGTGTTCGAGCGGCCGGCGCCGAGCAGCGCCAGCACCTCCCGCTCGCGGTCGCTGAGCTGGTCGAAGCCGGATGGCAGCCGGGCGGGCGTCGGCGGCCGCCGGGAGAAGTGGTCCATCATCCGGGCCAGTACTGCGGGAGCCACGACGGGCTCGCCGGCGGCCGCTCGGCGTACGGCGTCGAGCAGACCGTCCGACGTGACGTCCTTCAGCAGGAAGCCGACGGCACCGGCCCGCAGGACGTCCACGACGTTCTGGTCGACGTCGAAGGTGGTGAGCGCGATGACCCGGGCGTCGGACGTGGCGGTGATCCGGCGGGTGGCCTCCACGCCGTCCAGACGCGGCATCCGGAGGTCCATCAGCACCACGTCGGGGGACAGCTCGCGCGCCGCGGTCACGGCCGACTCGCCGTCGGCGGCCTCGCCGACGACCGTCAGGCCGCCGAGCTCGAGGATCATCCGCAGTCCCTGTCGGACCAGCTCCTGGTCGTCGACGACGAGCACCCGCGTCACGCGTGCACCCCGGTGGGCATCCGCACCCGGACGACGAAGACCCCGTCGCGCACCTCGACGGTCGAGCTGCCGCCGAGCAGCCGAGCGCGGTGGCCGATGCCGCTGAGGCCGCGGCCGGGGACGGACGCCCTCTCCTCGGTCACCGGGTTGGTCACGGTGACCTCGACCCGGCCACCGGTCCAGTCGACCTGGACCGACACCGGCTGCTGCGGCGCGTGCCGGCCGGCGTTCGTGAGGCCCTCCTGGACGATCCGCCGGACGGCCATCGAGACCGGGGAGGAGTCGGGCGGCGGGGTCCCGGTCTCCGTCAGCGACTCGAGGATGCCGGCCGCGCGGGCGCGGTCCGCGATGGCCGCGAGCCCGTCGGCGCCGGACCGGTCCCCCGTCTCGGTCGGGGAGAGCAGGTCGAGAACCGAGCGGATCTCGGTGAGGGTGCGGTGTGCCGTCGTCCGGATCGCCTCGACCGGCTCGGCGGCTCGACGCGGGTCCTGGCGGAGCGCGGCCGAGGCGGCCTCGGCCTGGATGGCGATGAGGGTGACCTCGTGACCCACGACGTCGTGAAGCTCGTGGGCGATGCGGGCGCGCTCGGAGCCGACCGCGGCCTCCTCGGCGCGCTGCCGCTCCTCCCGCAGCTGGGCAGAGAGGGTCGTGAGCCGGTCGTTCTGCTGTCGCAGGTGGTGGACCAGGCGTCCGGCGAGCACGGGCGCGACCACGACCAGGACGCTGCCCACGACCGCGACAGGCGCCTCCGGCCCGAGCAGCGTGCCGACCGCGCTGGCGCAGGAGGCCCAGGCCGTGGCTCCCACCACCGCAGCCGTCGGCTCGCCACGGCTGCCGACGCCGAAGCACTGCAGGACGACCACGACGAAGCCGAGCACCGGGAACCCGTCGAGCGGGATCAGCCAGAACGCCGAGGCGACCAGGGCAGCCTCGAGCGGACGCGTCCGCCGCCACGCCAGCGGCAGCGTCGACCCCAGGACGAACACGTGACCGGTCCACCCCTCGGCGAGGGGCGAGACCACCCCCTGCGCGAGGCCGGCGACCAGGAAGGCACCGGTCAGCGCGGCGTCCAGACCCGTGGTGGCGACGCGGTCGAGCATCCTCACGAACCGGACGTTACGGCAGCCCGCGGCGCCGGAGCATCATCCCGCGGGCTGAGCCCTCCCGCACGTCGGGATGAGCGCGGACCAGCCCCTGCGTCGATGTGGGCGCCCTCTGCCGCTCCCTAGCGTCGTCCACACCGCCTCGACCGAGACGGAGCACGACCCAAGGAGGTCACCATGTCCACCCAACTCGACCGGCCCGCCGCCGCGGCGAGCCTGCCCTCGCCGGCGCACGACGACGACCGACTCTCTCGGCTCAGCGCAAGGTTCGGCATCGCCTTCACCGTCTGCCAGCTCAGTGTGATGGTCCTGATGGCTGTGGTCGTCCTGCCGCACGGTGGCTCCCCGGACGACCCGGCGCTCGTCCGCGGGCGCGCCGTCCTCGACGCAGAGGCCGTCTACCGCTACGGCAACTACGTGTTCATGCTCGCGGGCAGCCTCCTGCTCGGCTTCCTGGGCGCGGTCCACGTGCGGTTGCGCCGCGCGGACGCCTCCGGCGTGCTCGCCACGGTGGCCGTCGTGTCGGGGACCCTGCTCGCGCTGATCTGGCCGCTGGCCGGGGTGCTTCACGACGTCGCCCTGGACACCGCCGTCGGCGGCGCCGACCCCCTGGTCCTCGCCGGCTGGGACTCGGTGGCGCCGTACAGCCTGGCGTTCTCGGCGCTCCCCAGGTTGTTCTTCGTCGGCGCGATCGTCCTGGCCCTTCGCATGACCGGTCGCTCGCCCTGGCTGCAGAGGACCGGCGCGGTGCTGCTGCCGCTCAGCCTGGTCGGCAGCGCGACCCTCGTCGCGGACGGGCTGTTCCCGCTGCTGGCGGTGAGCACGCTCGGCTACGAGCTGTGGGTGGGCGCGGTGGCGTGGCACTGGCTGCGCTCGTCGCGGTGACGCGTCACCACTGCACCAGCTTCCAGATCTCCGCCGGCTCCCCGGCCACCGCGCCCACCTCGGCGAAGATCGCCACCGCGAGCTTCAGGTGGTGCATCGCCTGCTCCGCGTCTCCGCTCGCGTGCAGGAGGTCGGCGAGGTTGTTGTGCACCGCTGCCTCACGATGCCGGTCCCCTTCGTGCGCGCAGAGCACCAGCGCCCTCTGCAGGCGCTCCACGGCGCCGGCGAGGTCCCCGCGGTCGCGGTGGGCAAGCGCGAGGTTGTTGAGCGCCGCGACCTGGGCTGCTCGATCGCCGGCTCCCTTCGCCAGCGTGAGGCTGGCCTCCAGGTGCCGCAGCGCCTCGTCCGCGTCGCCGGCACGGGACGCCAGCAGGCCGAGCAGGTTGTTCGCCTGGGCGAGTGCCCGGGTGTCCGCTGCGGCCTCGGCCGCCGCGAGCGACTCGACGGCAAGGTGGGAGGCCCGACCCACATCGCCGCCCGACAACAGGGCGAGGCTCAGGTCGGCCGTGATCCGAGCCCGCGCGCCGTCGTCGCGGGACGGTGTGACCGCTAGCGCTGCGGCGAGGTGCGCCTCCGCCAGGGCCCACGAGCCGCTCCGCTGATGCACCTGACCGAGCCGGTGCTCGATCGCCCAGAGCAGCCGCGGGTCGGCCGTTGCGGCGGCCCGTTCCAGACCCGCCACGGCCGCCGGGTAGTCACCGAGCCGGGTCAGCAGGTCTGCCGCCTCCACCTCGAGAGCGGCCGGGTCCGGGTGGCCCAGGGCAAGCGCCGTGCGCAGGTGGCTCAGCGCCTCCGTGGTGGCGAACACGTTCTGCGCCTGCGTCGCGGCGCGGACGTAGGCAGCGGCCGCCGCGTCACTCTCGCCCGCGAGCTGCAGGTGCCGGGCCTCGGAGGCGGCGTCCGTCGAGACCTGGGCCGCCCGGCGGTGCAGCAGCCGGCGTCGGGCGAGGCTGATGTCGGCGTGGACCAGGGAGCGGAGGGTCTCGTGGCTGAAGTCGTAGTCCTGGCTGGCCTCGCGGACGAATCCGTGGCTGGTCAGCTCCTCCAGCCCGGCAACCACCTCCTCCTCGGCGCGGCCGCTGGTCACGCGGACGGCATCGACGTCGAACGAGCGGCCGATCACCGCCGCGGCCGCGAGGAGCTGGCGCCCGACCTCGCTCAGCCGGCCGAGCCTAGCTCGCAGGAGGTCCCGTGCCCCCTCCGGGATCGACCACTGCTCCGCTGACGCGTCGAGCGCGCGCAGGTACTCCACGAGCAGGAAGGGCAGACCCTCCGTCTCGGCGAAGAGCCGGCCGACGAGCTGCTGCTCCGAGTGGTCGGGGCGGACGGCGCGCACCACCGCGGCGACGTGGTCGTGCTCGAGCCGGTGCAGCGTGTGCACAGCGGCGGCTCCGGACCTCTCGAGCTCGGCGAGGACCCGGCGCAGCGGTCGCTCGGAGGGGGTCCGCCACGTGAGGACCACCAGCAGCCGGCGTCCGGCCAGTCGTCGTGAGCCGTAGGCGACGAGCGCCAGGGTCGCCTCGTCGGCCCACTGGGCGTCGTCGAGCAGGAACACCACGGTGCCCGGGTCCGCCGGCGTACCCGCCGGCACGCTCACCGGAGCCACCAGCGCCTCCCACAGCCCGGCGAGGAACCGTTCCTCCGCTCCCGGCGACGTGGCGTCGAACGGTGTCGCGCGCTGCCCCACCAGCAGCTCGGGAAGCAGCCGGCCGGCCGCCCGGCGGGCGTTGTCGCTCAGTCCCCCGGCCCAGTGCGGGTCCCGCAGCCGGGACCGCAGCGCCTGCACGACCGGGGCGTAGGACAGCGACGACTCCTCCTCGAAGGCCCTGCCGACGAGCGTCTCCGTCCCGTCACCCTCGACCCGGGTGAGCAGCTCCTCGGCCAGGCGGGTCTTGCCGATGCCGGCCTCGCCCTCGATGACCACCACCCGGCCCTGGCGCGCGACGCCTCGATGCGCGTCGAGCAGCGCGGCGAGGACACTGTCACGCCCGACCAGCGGCGTCGGGGCCGCTGCACCCGGCTGCACCGGTGGTGGCGAGGGCGGCACCCGCAAGGTCGCGTTCTGCGCCGCCTCGTAGAGGGCGGTGGTCTCGGCCAACGGCGCCACGCCGAGCTCACGGTCGAGGATCCGGACGCAGTCGCGGTAGCGCGCCAGCGCACCGGCCCGGTCCCCTGCCCTCGCCGTCAGCCTGATGACCGTCTGGTGCGCAGGCTCGTGCAGGTCGTCGAGCGCCAGCCACTGCCGGGCGGCGTCCAGCGCACCGGGGAGGTCGCCGCCGTCCTCCCGCGACGACGCCAGCCGGCGGAGCAGCGACCCCCGCTCCGCGCGTAGCGCCTCGGCGGTCACCTGCTGCCACTCCTCGAAGGCCGGCGCTCCGGTCAGGGCGAGCCCCTCGAGGAACTCGCCGGCGTGCAGGGAGGCGGCCAGCTCGAAGTCCTGGTCCGCGACGGCCTGCCGCGCACGCCGTACGTCGACGAGGACGGCGGGGCCACTCCGCAGGGCGACGGTGGAGCGGTCGGTCTCCAGGCAGTCGGCGTGGACGCTGGAGCGGATCGTCGACAGGGTGCGGCGCAGCGCCCCGCGCGCATGGTGGGTGTCGCCGTCCCCCCACAGCAGGTCGGCGAGCAGGTCGCGGGGCCGGGGCAGGTCCGAGAGAGCCAGGTAGGCCAGCAGCGCGACCGCCTTGCGCGTGTCGAAGGCGACGGGTGCGCCGTCCACCTCCACGCGCGGAGGGCCGAGCAGTCGAACGTCGATCATCGGCCTCCCGTCACGGCGCCGGAAGCGCGGTCGCGCTCGTAACGATGCTGTCACGGAAGCCAGGAAGGGTCACGGTCGAAGCGTCCAGTCGGTCGCCCAGCGATCCGTCGCACCTGTCGGCCGTCCGGTTGCGCAGCGCGTCGCCCAGCCGGTTGCCCCACGGCCGCGCGGAGCACTTGACTGGCACCTGACGAGAGGAGGCCGACGCATGGGTGGGCCTCGCAGTGCGAACGCGCCCCGGCCGCTCGGCAACCGACGCTCAGCGGGAACCGGCCTGTGCGCGGGGGTGCCATGAACCGCGCCGGCTCGCGAGCGGCCCTCGTCCTCGGCGCGAGCACGGCCGTCCTGCTGGCTCTCGGGATCGCTCTGGCCGCCGTCTCGAGCGCGCCTACCGGCGGTGCGGCGTCGAGCAGGGCCGAGACCCTCGCCTTCACCCTCGCCTTCACACCGCCGGTTCTGGCCTTCGCAGTCGTCGGGGGCCTCATCTCGCACCGCCGCCGGGGGCACCCGGTCGGGTGGCTGCTCGCTGTGATCGGCGCGCTCTTCGCCCTCGTCGTGGCGTGCAGCAACGGCAGCCGCTGGGCGTTGACGTCGGGGAGGGTGCCGACGGACGTCGGCGAATGGGTCAGCGTCGGCGCGAACGCGTGGGTCGTCGCCCTGGGCCTGCTCGGCACCCAGCTGCCGCTCCGCCTCCCCGACGGCCACCTGCCCTCACGTCGCTGGCGGTGGTTCTCCCGTCTCACGCTCGTGCTCGTCGCTGCCGCTCTCGTCGGGATGGCAACGCAGCCCGGTCAGGTGGAGGGAGTGCCGGGCACGAGCAACCCCCTCGGCTCCACCCGGGCCTCCCCGCTGGCGTCGACGTTCCTCCTGGTGATCGCGGCGTTCCCGGTCGCGATCGCGTCGCTCGTGCTGCGCTACCGACGGAGCGGGGCACGGGACAAGGCCCAGGTGCGGTGGGTCGCCTTCGGGGGCGCGATCTTCCTCGGCATCTACCTGGTGGCCCTCCCCTTCACCGGCGGCGACTCCGACACCTCGACCATGGTCATCGTCGCGGTGCAGTGCGCCTTCGCCACCCTGCCGATCGCCATCGGCTACGCGATGTTGCGCCACGACCTCTACGACATCGACGTCGTCATCAACCGGGCACTGGTCTACGGCTCCGTGACCGTCCTGCTCGCCACGTCGTACGTCGGCGGGGTCTTGCTCCTCCAGCTCGCGCTGAGGCCCCTCACCAGCAGCTCCGACCTCGCCGTCGCCGGGTCCACCCTCGCCGTCGCCGCCCTGTTCCGTCCCGCACGCGAGCGCGTCCGCGCACTCGTGGACCGGCGGTTCTACCGCGGCCGCTATGACGCCGCCCAGACGCTCGCGGAGTTCACCGCGCAGCTGCGCGACCAGCTCGACGCCGAGGCCCTCGCCGACGACATCTGCCGCGTGGTGCAGCAGACGGTCCAGCCAACGCACGTGACGCTGTGGGTCCCGACGCCGGTCCGGGAGCCCTGAGGTGACGTCCTCACCGACCACACCGAGGAACCCGATGGCCGACGAGGGCACCGGTGTCCGGGGCGTCCGCCTGGCCACCGCGACCGTGCTCGCGGCGACCGCGGGCCTGGCCGTCGGTGCAGTGGCTCTGGCGTCCGAGTCAGCGAGCACGGCCGCCGCTGCGTACGAAGCCGTCGTCTACACCGCCGTCGGCGGCCTGGGCGTCGCCATTGCCCGCCGTCGACCACGCAACCCCGTCGGGTGGTTGCTCCAGGTGATCGCCCTCGCGCTGGCGGCCAACGCGGTCGGCTACGACGTGTACCTCCGCGCTGCCTCGAGCGGCCAGGTCGACGGCGCAGCGTCGTTCGCCGCATGGTGCAACGGCTGGATGTGGCTCTTCGCGATCGTGCCCGCGTTCACGATCTTCCCCCTGGTGTTCCCCACGGGCCGGCCACTGTCGCCGCGATGGGGACTTCTCCTGCGGGTCGCCCTAATGCTCTCGGTGCTGACCTGGTTCGGCACCGCCTTCGCCCCCGGCCCGCTCGACGTCGCCCCCGACGTGTCGAACCCCTTCGGCCTCGACCACCCCGCCGTCGAGGTGGTGGGGGTGGTCGGGTTCGGACTGCTCATCCCCACCTCGATCGCCGCGATCGTGTCCCTGGTCCTGCGGTTCCGGAAGTCCACCGGGACCGAGCGCGAGCAGCTGAAGTGGGTGGCGGCCGCGGCGGCCCTGCTGCCGTTCGCCTTCACGGGTCTCGGGCTGCGCGACGACGAGACCGGGTTCCTGCTGCTGATGACGAGCCTCCTCCTGGTCGTGGCCGCGGTGGCCGTGGCGATGCTGCGGCACCGGCTGTACGACATCGACGTCGTCATCAATCGGGCGTTGGTCTACGGCTCGCTGACCGTCCTGCTCGCCACGTCGTACGTCGGCGGGGTGCTCCTCCTGCAGCTCGCCCTGCGGCCGCTCACCCGCAGCTCCGACCTGGCCGTCGCCGGGTCCACCCTCGCCGTCGCCGCACTCTTCCGGCCCGCCCGCGAGCGCATCCGCGGGCTCGTGGACCGGCGCTTCTACCGCAGCCGCTACGACGCCACCCAGACGCTGGCGCAGTTCACCGCGCACCTGCGTGACCAGCTCGACGCCGACGCCCTCGCCGACGACATCTGCCGCGTGGTGGAGGACACCGTGCAGCCCACGCACGTGACGCTGTGGGTCCCGACGACCGGGCGGGGTGCCCCATGACGTCAGGGCGGCCCTCGCGCGTGGCCGCGTGGCTGGTCGTCGGGCTGTGCGTGATGCTGATCGTCGCCACCGTCGTGCTGCAGGTGGTCGGGCCTCGCGCCGTGGCCGGGCACCAGCCCGCCGGGCTCACCGGTCCGGCCAGCTGGATCCTTGTCCTCGCCTACCTCGCCTACGCCGTCGTCGGGGCCCTCATCGTCTCTCGCGCCCCCGGCAACGGCATCGGGCCGTTGTTCCTCGGATCCGGGCTCCTCGGACTCCTGGGCGAGCTGAGCTACCAGTACGCCGACCAGGGGTTGCACGCGTCCTCCGGTGTGCTGCCCGGGGCCGCCGAAGCGGCCGTGCTTCAGAACGTGGCCTCACCGCCGACGATCGGGGCCCTGGGCCTGGCGCTGCTGCTGTTCCCGGACGGCCGGCTGCCGACGCGACGGCTGCGGTGCGCCGGCGGGCTGGCCCTGCTCGGCATGGCGTCGATCATGATCGGATACGCCGTGCAGCCCGGGCCCATCGAGTTCTTCCGCGGGACGCGGAACCCATGGGGGGTGGCTTCACTCGACATGGTGGCCGGGGCACTGGTGCTCATCGGATGGGCGCTGATGCCGCTGGGGGTGCTGCTCGGCGGTGCCGCGACGGTCAGGCGGTTCCGCCGGTCCACGGGCCTGGCCCGGCAGCAGCTCAAGTGGGTGGCGTTCGCCGGAGCAGTCGCCGGGGTGCTGTTCCTCGCCAACCTGGCCAGCTGGCTCGTGGACCTGAGCAGCATCGACGGCCTTCGCGATGCACTCTTGTGCGTGGCCATGGCCAGCTTCCCCGCAGCCGTCGGCATCGCCATCCTCCGCTACCGGCTGTACGACATCGACGTCTTCGTCAACCGAGCGCTCGTTTACGGCTCGCTGACCGTCCTGCTCGCTGCGTCGTACATCGGCGGCGTGCTCGTCCTGCAGCTCGCCCTGCGGCCGCTGACCCGCAGCTCGGACCTCGCGGTCGCCGGGTCCACCCTCGCTGTCGCCGCACTGTTCCGACCCGCACGCGAGCGGATCCGCGGGCTCGTGGACCGCAGGTTCTACCGCAGCCGCTACGACGCCACCCGGACGCTGGCGCAGTTCACCGCGCACCTGCGCGACCAGCTCGACGCCGACGCCCTCGCCGACGACATCTGCCGCGTCGTGGAGGACACGGTCCAGCCCACGCACGTGACCCTCTGGGTCGCCACGGCCGAACGGGGTGCCCAGTGACGCCGGGGCGGATCCCCCGCCTCGCCGCGTGGCTGGTGGTCGCGCTCTGCGGAGCCCTCATCGCCGGCACCGGAGCCTTGCAGATGCTGGGGTTGAGCGAGCAGTCCGCGCGCGACCCCTCCGGGTTCAGTGGGTGGGGCGGGTGGGTCTTCCGTCTGGCGTTCCTGGCGTTCGCCGTGGTGGGCCGCCTCATCGGCGCGCGTGCCCCCGGCAACCTCCTCGCTCCGCTGTTCCTTGCCACCGGCTTCCTCGGGCTCCTCGGTGACTTCTGCTACCAGTACGCCGACCGCGGCCTGTACGGCTCCGGCGCACCACTGCCCGGCGGCGCCACGGCCGCCGTGCTGCAGAACGCGGCCTCCGCACCGACCATCGGCACCCTCGGCCTGGCGCTGCTGCTCTTCCCCGACGGGCGGCTGCCCACCCGCCGGATCCGGTGGGCCGCCCTGGTGCCCGCCGTCGGCATCGTGTCGGTGATGGCCGGCTACGCACTGCAGCCGGGGCCGATCGAGTTCTTCGAGGAGGCCGACAACCCGTGGGGCGTGGCGGCGCTCGACACTCCGGCCGACGTCGCGGTGGTCGCGGGCTGGGTGCTGATGCCGCTCGGGGTCGTCCTGGGCGGCATCGTCACCGTTCGACGGTTCCGTCGCTCCACCGGCCTCGCCCGACAGCAGCTCAAGTGGGTCGCCCTCGCCGGTGTCGCGGCCGGGCTGCTGCTGCTCGCCAACGCAGCGACCTGGTTGGTGGACGCCGACGGCCTCACCGACCTCCGCAACGCGCTGATCGCCGTGGGGATGGCGGTGTTCCCCAGTGCGGTCGGTGTTGCCATCCTCCGCTACCGGCTCTACGACGTGGACGTCGTGATCAACCGGACCATCGTGTACTCCGGGCTGACGGCGGCGCTGGCGACGACGTACCTGTCTGTCGTGCTCGTCCTGCAGGTCGCGCTGCAGCCGGTGACCGACAGCTCCGACCTCGCGGTCGCCGGCTCCACCCTGCTCGTGGCGGCGCTCTTCCGTCCGGTCCGGGCCCGCATCCAGGCCGCGGTGGACCGTCGCTTCTACCGGAGCAGGTACGACGCGGCGCGCATCGTCGCGGCCTTCACCGCCGACCTGCGCGACCAGGTCGACCTCGACACGCTCGCTCGGCAGCTGGTCGAGGTGGCCTCGAGCACCGTCCACCCGGTGCACGCCAGCGTCTGGCTGCGGGACGAGGGAGACGACGCGTGAACCGTGCACTGCAGGGCGTGGCCTGGCTGGTGGCTGCGCTGACCTGTCTGGTCGCGCTGGTCTGCGTGGCCGTCGAGGTGCCAGCACCCTCGCACCCCCGGGCACCACTGGACCCCGAGGCCGGTTCGGGCGGTCTGCTGCTGGTCGCCGTCCACTGCCTGGTCGCGGCGGCCTTCGCAGGGCTCGGCGCCCTCGTCGTCTCGCGGCGGCCCCGCAACGCCGTCGGGTGGCTTCTCGTCCTGATCGGCGTCTCGTTCGCGGCCATCGCGGTGAGCAACCAGGTCTACCTGCGCAGCTTCCTCGACGACGGCTCCGCGCCGGCCGTGGGACTCGCGGTGATGTGGGTGGGCACGTGGGCCTACCTGCCGGCGTTCGTGTCGGCCATCGTCTTCCTGCCCCTGCTCTTCCCCACCGGCCGCCCTCTGTCGTCCCGGTGGGCGGCGCTGGCCTGGTTCGCCGTCCTGTGCGGGACCCTCACCTTCCTCGGCGACGCGTTCGCGTCCGGTCCCCTCGGCGGGACCCCCGCGGTGGAGAACCCCCTCGGGTCCGACCTGCACGTGCTCGCGATGGCAGGCAGGATCGGGTCCGCGGGCCTGTTCCCGGCGGCGCTCGCGGCCATCGTCTCCCTGGTCCTGCGCTACCGGAGGTCGAGCGGGGTGGAGCGGCAGCAGCTCCTGTGGCTGGCTGCTGCCGCGTCGCTGCTCCCGCTCGCCTTCGGCAGCTCGCTGCTCGTCGGCGACTACGCGTGGCCGCTGATGCTGCTGTCCCTGCTGGTGGTGGCCGGCGGCGTCGCCGTCGCCATGCTGCGCTACCGGCTCTACGACATCGACGTCGTGGTCAACCGGACGCTGGTCTACTTCGCGCTGACCGTGACGCTGGCGGCGTCGTACGTCGGCGTCGTCCTGTTCCTTCAGCTCGTGCTGCGACCGCTGACCGAGAGCTCGGACGTCGCCGTCGCGGCCTCCACGCTGGTCGTCGCCGCGCTGTTCGGCCCGGCCCGGCGTTCCATCCAGCGCCTGGTGGACCGGCGCTTCTACCGCCGCCGGTACGACGCCCGGCGCACCGTCGCCGAGTTCACCGGGCGACTGCGCCAGCAGGTCGACCTGGAGACGTTGGGAGCGGACCTGACCGCCGTGGTCGGCGAGACGGTGCAGCCCGAGCACGTCTCGATCTGGCTGCGACCACCGCAGCCCGCCGCAGGCACCGCCGTAACGATTACCGAACGCAGCCTCGGTAGACCTGAGGCAGAAGGGAGGCCCTGATGGCCACGCTGACCGGATCGCTCAGGCGCAGGAGGCACCGTCGTGTCGCCGCCTCGCCCCTGCCGGTTGCACCCACCGCCAGTGAGCAGGTCGCGCCGGTCGACATCGCGCCGAACGACCCGCTGCTGGCCTACCTGCAGAGCGCGCACGGTCCGGTCGACCTGGAGACGCTCGACCTGGACTCATCAGCGCTCTCCGAGCTCAGGGCCGTCGGCGTCAAGCTGTCGGTGCCGCTGATCAGCCAGGGCGAGCTGATCGGCGTCCTCAACGTCGGTCCCCGCCGGTCCGAGCAGGACTACAGCATCGACGACCGGCGGCTGCTCGACAGCCTCGCCACCCAGGCGGCCCCGGCCCTGCGGGTCGGACAGCTCGTGCGTCAGCAGGAGGCGGAGGCCCGCACCCGACAGCGGTTCGAGCAGGAGCTCGAGGTGGCGCGGCTGATCCAGAAGAACTTCCTCCCCCACGACCTGCCGCAGCTCGAGGGCTGGGACGTCGCGGCGTACTACCAGCCGGCGCGCGAGGTGGGCGGCGACTTCTACGACGTGATCCCCCTGCCGGGCGGCCACGTCGGGTTCGTGATCGGGGACGTCACCGACAAGGGAGTGCCTGCGGCGCTGGTGATGGCGGCGACCCGCAGCGTGCTGCGGGCCTTCGCCCAGCAGTCCGCCGCGCCCGGCACCGTGCTGGAGCGGGTCAACGAGCACCTTCACCCCGACATGCCCGAGAAGATGTTCGTCACCTGCTTCTACGGCGTGCTCGACCCCCGCTCCGGCGTCCTCCGCTTCGCGAACGCCGGCCACGACGTGCCCTACCTCAAGACCGCTGGGGGCTGCGTCGAGCTGCGGGCCCGCGGCATGCCGCTGGGCCTGATGCCCGGCATGGCGTACGAGGAGAAGGAAGTGGTCTTCGAGGCGGGCGACTCGCTGCTGCTGCACTCCGACGGGATCGTGGAGGCACACGACCCCGCTCGCCAGATGTTCGGCTTCGAGACGCTCAAGGCGGCCGTCGCTCGGCACCCCGGTGGCACCGAGGCCATCGCGCGGGTGCTGGCCGACGTGCGGCAGCACACCGGACCCGATGCCGAGCAGGAGGACGACATCACGATGGTGACGGTGCAGCGCTGGCCCGACGGGCCTGGCCGAGAGCGCATCGTCCTCGACCTCGACGTGGAGAGCCGCGAGGGCAACGAGCGGGGTGTCGCGGCGCAGGTCGCTGCCGAGGTGAGCGGGCTGGGACTGTCAGAGGCCCGGCTGGACCGGCTGCGGACCGCGGTCGCCGAGGCCACCATGAACGCGATGGAGCACGGGAACTCCTACCGCGCGGACCTCCCCGTCCGGGTGCAGGTCTCGGTGGGACCGGAGCAGGTGCGGGTGCGGATCTCCGACCACGGCCAGCCCGGCCCCGAGCCGGTCGAGCAGCCGGACCTCGAGGCCAAGCTCGCCGGCCTGCAGCGGCCGCGGGGGTGGGGGCTGTTCCTGATCAAGGCCATGGTGGACGACCTCGAGGAGACCACCTCCGACGGCCGGCACACCGTCCAGCTGACCATGCGACGAGGGGAGCAGTGATGACCACCGGCACACCGACGACCGTGCGCCAGCGAGACGGGGTGGCCGTGATCGACGTGAGGGGCGACGTCGACAGCCGGGCCGAGGAAGCGCTCGACGCGGCCTGGAACGAGGCGCTGGCGGGCCGTCCCAGCGCGGTGGCGCTGAACTTCAGCGACACCGGCTACATCAACTCCACCGGGATCGCGCTGGTCGTCGGCATCCTCGCCGCGGCGCGCGCGCAGCGGCTGCCGGTTCGCGCGTTCGGCCTCTCACCGCACTACCTCGAGATCTTCGAGATCACCCGGTTGGCCGACTTCCTGACCATCAGTGCCGACGAGGACACCGCGATCGACGACCCAGGCAACACCACAGGAAGGGAACACCGATGACGGAGGCAACAGCGACGTTCGACGTACGCCGAGCGGGGGCGGCGAGCGTGGTCGACATCCGCGGCGAGGTCACCGCCGCGTCCGAGGACCTGCTCATGCACGCGTACACCGAAGCGGCCGACGCGAAGGCGATCGTCCTCAACTTCACCGGGCTGTCCTACATGAACAGCGGCGGGATCGGGTTGCTGGTGACGCTGCTGGTGAGGGCGAACAGGCGTTCGCAACAGCTGCTGGCCTTCGGCCTGAGCGAGCACTACGCACAGATCTTCGAGCTGACGCGCCTTGACGAGGCCGTCTCCATCCACGACAACGAGCAGGCTGCCCTGACCGCAGCCCTCGTGACCGCGAGCTGAGGACGCCATGAGCGGAGCGAGCCCCGTGCCCACCGGACCCGTGCCCACCGGACCAGCGCCCACCGGACCCGAGCCGGCCGGTCACGACGAGTCCAGCTGGGCGAAGAACGTCTCCCGCCTCGACCTCTCGAGCGCGCCCGCCGGCGGGATCCCGGGGAACGTGGCGGGCCGCCGCGTCTCGGGTCCGCTCCAGGGCTTCGGTCAGATGTGGCAGAAGACCTACCAGGTGCGGCTCCCCGGCGCCGACCTGGACGTCGCCGACCTCATCACCACGTGGAAGGCCCGCTTCCCGGAGTTCTGGCCCGAGCGCAACACCTTCTACGCCCCCCTGACCGGGATTGCGCCCGGCGAGGTGGCGCTCCTGGACGTCACGCTGCCCGGCCGGTTCAAGCTGTCCACCGGGGTGATGGTGCTGTACGCCGACGCCGAGTCGTTCACCCTGATGACCCCGCAGGGACACATGTTCGCCGGGTGGATCACCTTCAGCGCCCGCCGCGAGGGCGACGACGTCGTGGCGCAGGCCCAGGTGCTGATGCGCGCGTCCGACCCGGTCTTCGAGCTGGGACTGCTCCTCGGCGGACATCGGCAGGAGGACGTGTTCTGGGAGCGCACCCTTGTCCGGTTGGCCACCCACCTCGGCTATCCGAACGTCAGGACCGAGACGTCGGTGGTGTGTGTGGACAAGAAGCGGCAGTGGAGCAGATGGCGCAACATCGGGCAGTCGTCGGCGATCTGGTCGACCGTCTACATGCTGGGGGCGCCCGTCCGGCTGGTGACCAGGCGGCGTTCCTGAGCAGGACGCCGAACGCCGGGCGATGCCGCCCACGACCCGCTGGCTCCGCTCCTCGTGGACAGGAGCGGCGGGAGGTGAGCGGCCGGACGCCCAAGGGGCCTACGAGCCCTTCTGGGCTCCTCGACTGGCCGACCGGGCCGCGCGCCGCCCGCGGTAGCCTGCCGTGAGGTTCCTCGGGTCGAACCAGCACTGAGGGGCCGGGTGACGTGGTCGAGACAGCGGGTGCACAGCCGGAGCACGGCCGACCCGGCGCGATGCGAGGTCGCGACGACCTGCTGGACAGGGCCGACCGTCGGCTGACCTCCGCCGTGGCCGGGGCCGGGCAGGTGTTGCTGGTCACCGGCGAGTCGGGTATCGGCAAGTCGCGGCTCCTGCACGGGGTGCAGCAACGCGCCGCCGAAGCAGGGTGCGGGGTGTGGTCCGCGGCGGCCTTCCCCCAGGATCTCGAGCTGTCCGGCGGCCTGCTCCTCGACCTGGGCCATGCCCTGGCTCGCGCGGAGCCGGACGACGTCGCCTCCCACGGGCGCTCGCTGCTGTCGAAGCTCGATGGCGCGAGTCACGTCGAGGCCGACGGGGGTGACGCGCACCGCCGTCGGCGGCTGCTGGTGCTGGACGTGGTGGACACCCTGGCGCGGCTGGTGGAACGCGGCCCGGCCCTGATGGCGCTGGAGGACCTGCACTGGTGCGACGAGCTGAGCCTGGAGGTCGTCGGGCAGCTCGCGCGCCGGCTGCCGACCCTTCCCATGCTGGTGGTCGCCACGATCCGCACCGACGAGCTGTCCTCGACAGTCCCGGTGCGCGCCTGGCGCTCACGGCTGCTGGTCCAGCGGAGGGCGGAGGAAGTGCGTCTCGAGCGGCTCGACCAGGCTGGGACCGAGCAGGTGGTGCGCGATCGACTGCCGGGCCAGGAGGTGTCACGGGCGCTGGTCGAGCTGGTTCACCACCGGTCGGCGGGCGTGCCGCTGTACGTCGAGGAGCTCGTCGACGCCGCGGCTCAGGGTCGGCTCGCCGGCGACCCGGCTTACGTTCCGGAGACCCTCGCGGAGGCCATCCAGCAGCGTCTCGCCACGCTGTCGCCGGCCGCGCAAGCAGCAGCCGTGGCCGCCGCAGCGCTCCGTCACGCCTTTGACGTCGACCTGCTCGCCGCGGTCGGGGACATCAGCGCCGAGGACGCGGCGCACGCCGTCGACGAGCTGGTGGAACGTCAGGTGGTGCAGGAGGAGTCGCCACGGTGGTTCACGTTCCGGCACGCGCTCATCCGTGACGCGGTCGAGGTCAGCGCCCCGCTGGCGCTGCGCCGCGCGCTGCATGCCCGGATCGCCGACGTGGCGCACGAGCGCCAAGAGCTCGGCGGCGCGGGGTACCGGTCCGCGCACCACGAGGCCGCCGGCCAGCTGCGGGAGGCGTCACTGGCCGCCGAGGAGGCGGCCCTGCAGGCTGTGGCCCTGTCCGCCCACCGGGAGGCGCTCGAGCTGCTGCACCGGGCGATCCGCTGCCTTCCCGGCTCCGACGTCGAACGCCGGGTGCGGCTGCTCACCCGACGCGCGGCCGAGGCCGCGGCGACCGACCACAACCAGAGGGCCAGCGAGGACTACGAGGCTGCGCGCGGGACCCTGCTCGAGCGCGGCGACGTGGCCGCCGCCGCGGCCCTGCTCCCGGGGCTCGTCGCCGCCCGGCACCTGCTCGGTGACCCGCTGGCATCCCGCATCGCGCTCATCGAGCGGGGCTTGGCCGAGGTGGCGGAGCTTGCTGACGAGGGGGTACGACGCCGCACCACCGCCGCCCTGTGGGCGGCCCAGGCGGCGGCGTACCTCGTCGACGACCGGCTCGACGACGCGGTGGTCACCGGCGAGCAGGCCCTGGGCCTCGCCGGGGACGACGACGAGCGCACCCGGCTGAACACTGCCGCCACCGTGGGGTCCGCCCTGGTGTTCGCCGGCCGGGGCGGCGACGGCTGGACCCGCCTGGAGCAGGCGACGTTGCGGGCCCGCGAGCTGGGCCTCGAGGCGGAGGCTGCCCGGGGCTACCGGATGCTGGGCTCGTCCGCGTCCGCGCTGGTGGAGTACGACCGTGCCGAGCACTGGCTGGGCGAGGGCGTCGAGTACGCCGAGCGGACCGAGCAGTGGAACCATCGGCACTACATGTCCGCCCATCTCGCGCACGTCGCGTGGTGCCGCGGACGGCTCACCGCCGCCGACGAGGCAGCGCAGCGCATCCTGGCCACGGACGAGGGCGGCATCACCACCAGGATCACGGGGTTGCACGTGGCCGGGTTCGTCGCGCTGGCGCTGGGCCGGGTCGAGGCCGCCGCCGAGCACCTGCGGGAGGCCCGAGCCGCCGGCGACGAGATGGGAGAGCTCCAGCGCTACTCCCCGGCCCTGTGGGGCCTCGCCGAGTGCGCGGTCCTGACCGGCGACCACGCCGCCGCCGTCGAGCTGACGGACGCCGGCTGGGTCGCCTCCCGGGCGGTCGCGGACGGGGCGAACCTGTTTCCCTACCTCGTCACTGGCACCCGCGCACGGCTGGCGGCCCAGGACCCGGACGCGGCCCGGGCGTGGGTGGTGCAGGTGGGCGCTGCCCTGCGCTCTCGCGGCATACCCGGCACGATGCCCGCCGTCGACCACGCCGAAGGCCTGCTGTGGCTAGCGTCCGGCCGCACTGGGAGGGCGCGCGAACGCCTCTCCTCGGCGCGCACGACCTGGTCTGCCCGCAGCCGCTGGTGGGAGGCTCACTGGTGCGCGCTCGACCTGGCTCGCTGCGCGATCGCGTCCAACCGCCGCACCGACGCCGCTGTGCTGGTCGCGGAGGTCCGAGGGGCGGCGGCAGCCGTCGCGGCCCAGCCGTTGCTCGAGGCCGCCTCGAGCGTTGCGGGCCGGCTGGACCGGCACGACGCGCCGCAGCCGTGGTCCCCGCTGACCCTGCGCGAGCTGGAGGTGGCCCGTCTCGTCGCTCGCGGGCTGACCAACAGAGAGATCGCCGACGAGCTGCACATCACCGCGCGCACCGCGGGGTCCCACCTGGAGCACATCCGGGCCAAGCTCGGCGCCAGCCGGAGATCCGAGATCGCCGCGTGGGTGACGTCGGTGGACGTGGGCTGATCCACCCGCCTCGACCGGGTCGCGACCACCGGCTCCACCCGATCGTCGGGTCATCGGTCGTTCGCCCGATGTACGTCGCTCCGGCCCGGACGAACCTGGCTGTTGCACGACCGCACCACGCGGTCTGATCGACAGCAAGGAACGTGTGATGTACGTGAACCACGCCCTCGACCTCGAGCTGGCCCGGGCCCACCGGGCGAACCACCTGGCCGCGGCCGACGACCGGCTCGGCGGACGGCAGGCCGTCATGGCCCGCCGTGACACACGCCGGGCCAGCCGCCGACGTCGCCGACGGACGACCCTTCGGCCGGTGTGGCTGACCGGTCACCCGGCCGCCTGAGCCCCCGACCACTCCGTCGCACCCCCGAGACCGCACGACCCGTCACCAGTCGCGGCCACCTGCCGCGACACCACGAAAGGAACACCGCATGTCCACTCCCTCCACCACCACCAGGCCCGAGATCGTTCTGGATGCGCTCAAGGCCAAGCACCGCGCCATGTGGGCCTCCGGTGACTATCCCGCCGTCGTCCGCGAGCTGGTCGGCCCGCTCGGGCCGGTGCTGGTCCAGGCGACCGGCATCGGCGAGGGGGACAGGGTGCTCGACGTCGCAGCCGGCACCGGCAGCGCCGCGTGACCGGCGGCCGCCCGTGGCGCCGACGTCGTCGCGAGCGACCTCACCCCGGAGCTGTTCGAGGCCGGCCGTCAGGACGCTGCGCACCACGGCGTCGAGCTGACGTGGGAGCAGGCCGACGCCGAGGCACTGCCGTACGCCGACGCCGAGTTCGACGCCACGATCTCCGCCCTCGGCGTCATGTTCGCGCCGCACCACCAGGACGCCGCCGACGAGCTGGTCCGGGTGACCAGGCCCGGCGGCCGGATCGGCCTCCTCTCCTGGACGCCCAGCGGCTTCATCGGCCGGATGTTCGCGACGATGAAGCCGTACCTGCCCACGCCGCCGCCCGGCGTTCAGCCGCCCCCCCTGTGGGGCGACCAGGCCCATGTCCGGTCCCTGCTCGGTGACCGGGTCACCAGCGTCGAGTGGGCCACGGGCGCCCTGCGGGTGGATCGGTTCAGCACGGCCGAGCAGTTCCGCGCCTTCTTCAAGGACAACTACGGCCCCACCATCGCTGCCTACAGGAACCTTGCCCACCAGCCGGAGCGGGCCGCAGAGCTCGACGACGCACTGGCCGAGCTGGCCAGCGAGCACCTGTCCGACGGCGTCATGCAGTGGGAGTACCTCGTGCTGACCGCCCGGCGCGCCTGATCTCTCACCTCGAAAGGAAAGCTGATGTCCAGTCTCCGCACGAAGATCGGCTGCGCGCTTGCCGCCGTCGCCGGCGTCGCTGCCACCCTTGCCCCGTCCCCCGCGCTCGCCGCCGACTCCGGCTACCAGGGCGCCGCCGCGAGCTGGCGCTTCGGCGTCGGGACCGGCAGCGCCGGCGGCTATCTGTCCTGCCCGACCGGCACGAAGGCGGTGTCCTCCGGAGCGGCGTCTTCTGCCACCCTGGGCTACCTGCAGTCCGGGCTGACCACCTTCGACGGCAACGGCGGTTACCACACCGCTCTGGGCTACCAGAGCATGCCCTTCCAGGCCTACGCGCAGTGCGTCCCGGCGGCGCGCCTGTCCGGCTCCACGCGAACGACGCGTACCGTCCGCGACCACACCGGAGAGTTCCGAGCGCACGTCAAGCGGGTCGACTGCCCCTCCGGCACCGTGCCGTACGGCGGTGGCGCATTCACGAGCTACCAGGGCAACGTCGAGGCCGGGCTCGCTACCTTCGGATCGGTGCCGTCCGGCCTCGGCTGGTCCTACGGCGGTGCCGGGACCGTGAGCGGGGAGCTCGTGGTCAGCTCGCACTGCCTTCCGCGTGCCAAGCTTGGTCGGGTCGTCACCGAGTCGGCGACGGTGGCCGGCCCCACCACGGACGAGAGGGCGATCGTCTCGGCCGCTGCGCGCTGCCCGAGCGGCTTCTTCGCCTTCGCAGGAGGGGCCTCCTTCCACCAGCCGGGGTCCCTGACGCCGGCCTGGCGTGGTTACCTCACCACGTCGACGATGTCCGCTGATGACCGCGGATGGTCGGCGGTGGGATGGACGTTCGCCCCGGACACGCGGATGACGGTCACGGTCCGCTGCACCGATCGGCTCGGGTGACGTCCTCTTCGTGTCAGGATGGCCGGAGTGGACCCACTCGGTGAGCGGCGTTCGGGGGCTCGACGCCGGTCGACTCATCGTCGGGTCGCGGGTCGGGGTCTCCCAGCCGTGCAGAACGGTGTCTGCGCACCACGAGTGCACGCCGCTGCCGAACGGCGACACCTGGGTGAGGCGGAAGGTCGTGACCGGGGCGCTCGGCGCCGTCGCGGGACGGCCGTCCCGCAGGCTCGCCGAGCGCTACCTCGCCATGGACGCGCTCGGGCTCAGGTCCCGAGCCCAGTGACCGCGGGCGCGGAGGTCGCCGCATGGTCGGCGATCTGGTCGAAGGTCTACCTGCTGGGGGCGCCGGTGCGCATGCTCAGCAGGAGACGCTCATGACAGATGCGCGGGGCACACTGGCTGGATGGCTGCCGAGACACCTGACGACCCGGTCCAGGTCGTGCGCCGCTGGGAGGCCTCGGGCGGCACCTGGCGAGTGCTGGCCGAGCGCGGGGACGAGGTGACACTCGGGCTGTTCACCTGCGACGGTGCGGAGGAGATGCTGCGGTTGACCAGCGGCGACGCGAGCCTGCGGACGTTCCTCGCGGGTTGCTCCCGTGACGCGTCGTGCGACGAGGGGCGCTGACCCGCCGAGGACGGTGGGCACGTGCGGGCGCCCGGTTCCATCGACCGGACGGCACGGACCGGGTCCCGGTGGACCGGACGGGTGTTCGCCCACGCCAGCGGCTCGGTCAGGGCGGAGGAGAACACCACCTTCGGCAGCCCGGTCAGCTGGGTGAGTCCGGGGCCGTCGGCGGTTGTCGCGAAGCCGGACATCAGCCGGTGGGTGCTCGCGCCCAGAAGCGTCCGTGCTCGCGTTCCGAGGGCTGGTCGCAGTCACACCAGGCACTCCGTCCCTTGAGGCCCTAGAACCGTGCCACCCGTCGGCTGCGGCGTAGCCGTCGAGCGAGAGGATGAAGTCGACCATCAGCTCGGCCATGGGGCGGTCCCTCGTGCGTCGCCTGACTGGGCCCTGTGCGGGGTTCAGTGCTGGGACACGGGGCTGAGAACGAGCTCGTCGATGCGCACGTGGGCCGGCGACTCGAGCACGAACTGGACCGCGCGGGCGACGTCGTCAGCAGTCAGCATGACGCTGCGGGCCGCGGCGCGGGGGACCTCGGGGCGGTGGGCCAGGAACTCGGTGTCGACGTCTCCGGGGCACAGGTGGCAGGCCCGCACCCCGGACCCAGCCTCCTGTGCGTTGAGCAGCTGGCACAGGGACGACAGGGCGGTCTTGCTGACGCTGTAGGCCACACCCGCGCCCGGGGAGAAGCGCCAGCCCGCGTAGGACGAGACCACGACGACGGTCCCTCCGCGGCTCCGCAGCTGCGGGAGCGCGAGCTGGACGACCCGGGCGACCGAGACGAGGTTGGTGTCGATAATGTCACCGAGCTCGCGCAGGTCCTGGTCCTGCCAGGTGCGGCGCGGCGCGTTCCTGCCCGCCGCCAGCACCAGGGCGTCGAGGCGGCCCCACCGCTCCTCGACAGCGGCAAGTGTGGCCATGACGTCATCCCCGCTGCGGACGTCGCCGGGGAGGGCCAGCACCTCGCCACCGGCAACCTCGACCTCCCGGGCGACCGCCTCCACCCGCTCGGGCCGCCGCCCGCTGAGCGCGACCCGCCACCCGCGGATCGCCGCCGACAGGGCGGCTGCCCGGCCCATGCCGCTGCCGCCCCCGGTCACCCAGACCACCGGCTCCCGCGGCCCGCCATGGTCCTCGGCGCCCAGCTCCTGCATGCTCGACCTCTCGTCGGAGTTCCGACAGAGTCTGCTCCACCGGTGGAAGGACTGCCATGCTGCTGGACCTCGCGGGCAAGGTGGTCGTGGTGACCGGAGGTGGGCGCGGCATCGGCCGGACGCTCGTCGAGCGGTTCGCCACGGAGAACTGCCGAGTCGTCGCGCTCGACCTCGCCTTCCCCGACGACCGCGGCCTCGAGGACGCCTCCTCGCTGCCCTGCGACGTCGCGGATCCCGAGTCGGCGCAGCAGGCCGTCAGCGAGGTCCTGGACCGGTTCGGCGCCGTCGACGTGCTGGTCAACAACGCCGGAGTGAACGTCGAGGGGCTGGTCTCCGACCTCGATCCCCAGCGGTGGCGGCACGCCTTCGACGTGAACGTCACCGGGACCTTCCTGATGTCCCAGGCTGTGATCCCCACGATGAAGGACCAGCGCGGCGGGCGCATCCTCAACGCCGCCTCCTTCGCCGCGATCGTGCCCAGCGTGGGCAGTGCCGCCTACGCCGCGTCGAAGGCCGCGGTCGTCGCGCTCACCCGCGTGCTGGCGAGCGAGCTCGGCCCCTGGGGGGTGACCGTGAACGCCTACGCGCCCGGGATGATTCCCACGGCCATGAACGGCTTCGCCGATCTGCCCGAGCAGCAGCAGGCCCGGCTCCTGGACACCCTCTCGCTGCGCCGGTGGGGCCGGGCCGAGGACGTCGCCGACCTCCTCTGCTTCCTGGCCAGCGACGCGTCGCAGTACATCACCGGCACGCTCGTGGACGTGAGCGGCGGGAAGCTGAGCACCCAGATGCCGCACAAGGCCCACGAGGGATGACCTCCTGATGCCTCGCCGGCCGTCCCCGACCTCAGCTCCGTCTCATCGGCTGCGTCCGCTCGACCTAGCCCATCCGGGCCAGCTCGGTCAGCTGCAGGCGAAGGTACTACTCCTGCATGCACCTGCCGCGTGCTCGCCGCTCGGGCGGCCAGCACGTCGCGTACCTCGTTCGGAGCATCACGCACGGTGATCGACGTCATGCAGTCATGGCGCAGTCACCATCACGTGCAGGCACCCACCTGGTCACAGCCTCTGCCGGAGCCCGCTCGCCCGCTGTGCCCGGCGAGCGACCGCCGCGCGCACCGACTCCTCGGTGCCCACCACCCGCACCGTCTTCCTCGCCCGGGTCACCGCGGTGTAGAACAGCTCCCGGGTCAGCAGCCGTGACTCCGGCGGCGGCAGCAGCACGGTGACGTGGTCGACCTGGCTGCCCTGGCTCTTGTGGATGGTGGTGGCGAACATCGTCTCCACGTCGCTCATCCGGCTCGTCGCGAAGCTCGCCCGGCCGCGGGCGCCGGCCACGATCGCGCGCGGCCCCTCCCGGGTCATCACCACGGCGCCGACGTCGCCGTTGTGGACCCCGAGGCCGTAGTCGTTGACGGTGACGAGCAGCGGGCGGCCCACGTACATCGGCTCGTACAGCGGGTCGCCCGACGCCTCCGCCAACCAGTGCTCGACCTGACGGTTCCAGTGCCGCACGCCGAAGGGTCCGTCGCGATGTGCGCACAGCAGGCGGTGACCCTCCATGGCGTTCAGGGCTTCCTGCTCGCGGCCGGCAAGGGCGTGGCCACGGAGCGACAGCGCCGCCTCCAGGAGAGCCGGCCGCAGGAAGGCTGCCGGCTCGTCGGTCTCCACGAGCGCCACCTCCGGGGCCCCGGACCGCTCCTCGGCGACCGCGCAACGCCCTCCCTCGGCGGCGCCGGACCGCAGCACCTCCAGCACGTCGTCCTCGGACCCGTCACGGACCGCAGCGGCCAGCCTGCCGATCGCGGCGCCGTACCGGTGCGTCGTGTGCAACCGCACGACCGGGCTGCCCTCGGTCCGCGAGAGTCCTCCCACCAGGTCCGACAGCACCGCGCCCGCCTCCACCGAGGCGAGCTGGTCGGGGTCACCGACCAGGACCAGCCGGGCGTCCGGACGGACCGCCTCCACGAGCCGCGTCATCATGGTCAGCGACACCATCGAGGACTCGTCGACCACGACCACGTCGTGCGGCAGCCGGTTGCCGCGGTGGTGACGGAAGCGGGTGCTGTTGTCGCGGCGGGTGCCGAGCAGCCGGTGCAGCGTCACCGCCTCGAGGCCGACGAGCCTCGCGCGATCAGCGGACGGCAGCTCGCTGGCGGACTCCACGACGGCCTCCTGCAACCGCGCGGCCGCTCTGCCGGTCGGCGCGGTCATCGCGATCCGCAGCGGCGGCAGGCCCGCGACCGCCGCCTGCTCGGTGAGCAGGGACAGCAGCCCCGCGACGGTCGTGGTCTTGCCGGTGCCGGGCCCGCCGGTGAGCACGGTGGTCCACTGCCGGGCGGCCCGGAGCACGGCGGTCCGCTGCTCGTCGTACGTCACGCCGGCGAAGACGCGCTCGACGCCGGCCTCGAGGACCGGGTCGTCGACCGGCGGCGCCGGCTGGTCGAGCCGCTCCCGCAGGTCGGCCACCAGCTGCACCTCCTGCTGCCAGTAGCGGTGGAGGTACAGCAGCCCGGACTCCCAGCACACCACCCCGGCGGACAGCAGCGGGCTGCCCTCGATCGCCGCCACCCACCGCTCCGGCGACGGCCACGCCAGGTCGGGAGCCACCACCGCGACGGTCGCCAGGTCGACGCAGACCGAGCCGTGGCGCACCGCGCGCGTCGCCAGCGCCACCGCGAGCAGCACCGTGGGGTCGGCCTCGCCGGTCAGCCGGCCGACCCGCAGTGCGACGTGGACGTCCGCGGCGGTCAGCACCCCGGCGAGGTTGAAGTCGCGGAGGACGCCGGTCGCCCCCAGCGCGAGCCGGGCGTCGAAGGCGTCGGCCGCCTCGAAGAGCTCGGTCATGTCGCCGACCCGTCCAGCAGCCCCGAGAGCGCCTCGACCAGCGCCGCGGGCGGCTGCCAGGAGAACACCCCGCACGGCTGCTCGTCGACGAACGGGGTGGCCGGTCCGCACATCCCCCGCAGATAGAGGTAGAGCACCCCGCCGAGGTGCACCGCCGGGTCGTAGCCGGGTTGTCGCCAGCGCAGGAACCGGTGCAGCACGACGGCGTAGAGCAGCGCCTGCAGCGGGTAGTCCGAGTGTCCCATCGCCGCGTCGAGCGCCTCGGGGCGGTAGGCGTCGGAGGTCAGCGGGTTGTCGTAGCCGCCGAGCCAGTTCGTCTTGTAGTCGACCACGAGGTAGCGGCTCGTGCCGCCGGCGGGCACCCGCAGCACCACGTCCACCGAGCCGGTGAGGTAGCCGCGAAGATCCTGACCACCCAGCGACGGGACGCCCAGCGCGTCCGCGTAGGCCAGCAGCGGGTCGCCGACGGGCAGGTGCCTGCGCAGCAGCGGCGCGACGTCGCCCAAGGTCACGGGGGCGGCCGGGTAGTCGCGCACGTCGCCGCCGGCGAGCGGCAGCTCGAACTCCATCTCCCGCAGCCGGTCACGCAGCGGGATGCCGCGCAGCGTCGCGCCGTCCGCGAGCGGCCCGAGGGGGGTGGCGCAGACCTGCACCAACGCGTCCGCCAGCGCAGCGGTGTCGACCGCGACCGGCCAGCGCACCAGCTGCTCGTGGATGTGGCGGAGCAGCTCCGCGCGGCAGTCGACCGCGTCCGGGTCCGCGTGCTCGAGCACCGCGTGCACCAGCGACCCGAACGTCGCACCGACCGGCAGGTGTGCCATCGGCGAGGGCACGGCGTCCGGTGAGGGCGCCAGCACCGCTGCCGGGTCCAGGGCAACGTCGGGTTCGTCGGACTTCGGCGGCTCCTCCGGCTCGCTGCCCACCGCGCCCGCAGCTGGCTGGGCCGCGGCGGCCGCTGCCGACAGCGAGGAGTACGACGTGCGTCGCCACGCCGTGTCGACGAAGCGGCGGAACCGCCGTGCGGCCAACGGCCGGTCGTCGGCCGGCAGGTCCCCCTCGACCAGCTCGATGCGGCGCGCCTCCTCCCAGACAGGACCGCCGCTGTCCTGCCAGGCGTCGAGGATGCGGACCACGTCGTCCTCGCTGTGCACCGGCTGCTGCGGCGGCACCTGCGACCAGCCGGGTCGGCGGCCGAACAGCAGCCTGTGCAGCGGCGCGGCCGGGGCGTTGCGGGCGGCCGGGGCCCACCATGCGACGACCTGCGACCTCGCACGGGTCATCGCGACGTAGAGCAGCCGCAGCGACTCGCCGTCCTCCTCCGCCCGAGCCCGCCCCAGGTGGTCCTGCCACTGCGGACCGCTGGCCGAGACGTCGATGCAGCGGTGTGCGCCCGCGTCGGGGTCGGCGTGGAACCGCGGCACCGGCGGGTCCTGCGGGTAGCGGTCCCACAGCGTCGGCAGGTAGACGACCGGGTACTCGAGGCCCTTGCTGCCGTGGATGGTCACCAGCTGCACCGCCGCGGCGTCACTGTCCAGCCGACGCGTGCGCTCGCTGGCGACCTCGACCTTGTCGTCCGCCATCTGCGCGCGCAGCCAGGTCAACAGGGCCACCACGCCGAAGCGCTCGTCGGTGGCGACCTGGTGCAGCGACTGCCCCACGTGCCGCAGGTCGGTGAGCAGTCGTTCGCCGTCGACCCGCGACAGCACCCGTGCGGTCAGTCCGGCGGTCACGGCGGCCTCCAGCACCGCGGCGACCCCGCGGGACACGAGCAGCCCGGTCCAGTCCCGCGCGATGCCCGCGACCCGGTCCGTGAGGTCGTCGCCCTGCGTGTCGAGCTCGACCGCCGTGTGGCCGAAGAAGCTGGTGAGGGCGGCGCTGCGGACCCGGGCCGAGCGGTGCGGCTGCTCCAGCGCCTCGAGCAGGCGCAGCCACTCGGTCGCGGCCGGGGTGCCGAACACGCTGCCGCTGCCTGCCACGACAGCGGGCACCCCGAGCGAGGCCAGCGCCCGCTGGACGAGCTGCAGGTCGTTGTTCTTGTGGGCGAGCACGGCGACGTCGCGCGGCTGCAGCCGCTCCCCCTCGAACGTCGCGCCCGAGGTCAGCAGCCGCTTGATGTCACGGGCCACGTCGTCGTACAGGTGCGGACGGATCTGGTGGACGCTCGGCTTCGCGGTTGCAGACAGGCCCAGCACGTCCTTGCGGACCACGCGCAGCCGGAAGGGCGCGCCTGCCCCGGCCAGCCGGCTGCCCTGGTGGTGCGCCTGCACGTCGCGGACCACGATCTGCTCGTCTCCCAGGGCTGCCTCGCGGAGCACGGTCTGCAGCGAGTCGACCAGGTCGGAGTCGCTGCGCCAGTTGCGGGCGAGGGTCTGCCGGGTGGTGGCGGTGCCGGCGGCCTGGAGGTACGTCGTGACGTCGCCGCCGCGGAAGGCGTAGATCGCCTGCTTCGGGTCGCCGATCAGCACCATCGTCGCGTGGCCGGTGAACGCCCGGTCGAGCACCTGCCACTGCACCGGGTCGGTGTCCTGGAACTCGTCGACCAGCACGATCGACCACCGACGCCGCATCCGCTGCCGTGCCGGCGCGTCGTCGTCGACGAGCGCGTCGGCCAGCTGGGAGAGCAGGTCGTCGTAGCTCAGGACCCCCAGCCGTCGCTTGCGCCGGTCGAGCTCCTCACGCACCTCCCAGGCGAACGCCACCCGTTGGCCGGGCACCGTGTCGAGGTCCACCTCGTCGAGGCCCGGCTGCAACCGGGCCTGCGGGTCACCGGCGGCCGCTCGGCCCAGCCGGAGCGCGTCCGCGTGGGAGAACGGTGGGACGCCCACCAGGTCCCCGAACCGGCGCAGGTACAGGTCGTCGACGACCTCGCCGAGCAGGTCCTCCAGGTCCTCGACCAGGCTGGCGTTCGCGTCGGTGTCCCCCGCGACTCCGAGGCTGCGGAGCACCAGGTGGCAGAACTGGTGGGTGGTGGCGATGGTCGCGCCGTCGAACGCGCCGAGCGCGTCCCGCAACCTCTGCCGGCGGCGCACCAGCTCGCCTTCCGGCGCGTCGAGCAGCAGCGCGGCCAGGGCGCCCTGGTCGGTCACCGGCTCCGGGGCGGCGAGCCAGCGTTCGGCCTCCACCAGCTGGCCGCGGACGCGTTCCCGCAGCTCCTGGCTGGCCGCCCGGCCGAAGGTGACGATGAGCATCTGCTCCAACGTGGCGACGCCCTCCGCGACGTACCGCGTGACCAGCGCCCCGATGGTCCAGGTCTTGCCGGTGCCTGCGCTCGCCTCCAGCAGCGTCGTCCCGGTGGGCAGCGGACCGCAGAGGTCGAAGGGCTGGAGGTCGCTCACAGGTGTCCCACCTTCTCGGCGCCGGAGAGCAGCGGCTCCCAGAGGCGCACGGCGAGCCGGCCCAGGCGGTGCGGCTCGGTGTTCCACTGCTCGTCGACGCGCGGCGGCGTCAGCAGGGACTGGATCGGCGCCCCCTCACCGAAGACCTGCACGTGCGCGGCGTCAGCGTCCTCGCCCTTGATGCCGTGCGGCGAGAACCGGTCGGTCTCCCACTCCCGCGTGGCCCGCTCGATCGGGGAGATCCTGCCACGCTGCTGGCGGGCGGCCTCGGCATAGGCGCAGGCGGTCTTCACCGGCAACGGCAGCGGCTCACGCATCCCGCGGTCGTAGAGGTCGACGAGGTCGCGGAGCCACTGCTCCGCGCGGTGGTCGAGCGGTCCGACCAGCGCGTGCGCGGTGTTCTGGCCGCGGCGGCCGAGCGCGTGCCCCGTCCAGTTCTGGTCGGGATGACCGACGCTCAAGGCCAGCACGTCGACCCAGCAGCGCAGCCGGTGCTTCGGGGCGAGGCTGGAGTAGCTCGCCATCACCAGCCGGTTCCCCCAGACGGAGCCGACCGTGCCGGTCAGCCGGCGCCCGCCGCCCAGGTCGACGTCGACGTCGACGCTGCGCAGCTCCCCCTCCCGCAGCGGCACCGTCGCCTGGATCAGGCCGGTGAGGTGGTCCTTGATCTCCTGCAGCGCCTGGCCTCCCAACGGCCCCGGGGGCAGGTCCCCGCGCAGCTGCTCGCTCCGGACGACGTCGGACGGGCTGCTTCCCGCCAGCACCTCCGCCAGCATCCGGTCACCGATCCGCCACTTGTCCAGGCCGCCGAGGGTCAGCGGGATCGCGTCGAGGGTCTCCTCGGCCTCCAGCGGCGCCGTGACGTCGAGCCGGGAGCGGAGGAACGCGCGCACCGGGTGCGCGAGGAACGCCTGCAGATCCGCCAACGCGACGTCCTGGTGCGGCCGAGCGTCGAGCGGCTCCGGGACCAGGGCGGTGGCCGGGGCCCGCGGCCGGCGGGCCGTCTCGGCTCCTGCCAGCGCGGCGCGGTCGAAGCTGAACGGTCGGTCACCGGCCAGCCCTCCGGCGACGAGGTTGCGCGCGTCGAACGGCTGGAGCGGGTGCTCCACCAGGACCTGCTCACGCACGGGCCTCGCGGCTGTGGTGTCGAGCGCGTCGAGCAGCTCCCCGAGGGGGACAGCCGGCGGCCGCTCCGCGCCGGTGTGCTCGTTGGCGCCGGTGTAGGTGACCACCAGCGTCTCCCTCGCCGCGAGGATCGCGTCGAGGAAGAGCTGCCTGTCCTCGCTGCGCACGTCGCGCTCTCCGGTCAACGGCCTGCGAGCCAGCACGTCGTCCCCGTCGACAGACCCGCTCCGGGGGAAGCTGCCGTCGTCGAGGCCGAGCAGACAGACGACCCGGTGCGGCACCGAGCGCATCGGCACCATGGTGCAGACGGTCAGCGTCCCGGTGCGGAAGTTCGCGCGCGTCGGCCGGCCGCCGAGCCGGTGCGCGAGCAGGTGCCGGACGTCGGCGAGCATCAAGGGGGTCCCCTTCTCCCCGCTGCTCGCCGAGTCGCTGATCCTGGCCAGCTCGCGGTCCAGCTGCGCTTGCTGCCACGCCTCGCGGGACGCGACGGCGGTGAGCTGGTCGACACCGCCGGACAGCGCGTGGACCCACTCTCCGATGGTGGCCGCCCGCTCGGCGGACGCCACGAAACGGCCGACGCGGTCGACGTACTCGGTGAACCGGCCGACCAGGTCGATGTCACCGCTCGACACGCTGTCCACCGGGAGCGCGGCGGCGACGTGGCGGTGGTCGTCAGCGGCCATGGTGACGCCGAGCAGGACGCGGTCGAGCCCGGACCTCCAGGTGTTGTCCGGCACCCGCACGCCGAAGGGCCGGCGGTGCTCGGCGTCCAGGCCCCACCGGATGGCGGCCTGGTCGACCCATAGCGCCAGCTGGGCGAGGTCGTCGTCGGTGAGCCCGAAGCGCCGACGGACCGGCTCGGCCGAGGCGAGGTCGAGCACCTCGGTGGCGGTGACGCGGCCCCCGGCGAGCTGCGCGAGAGCGGCCGCGACGGCGAGCAGCGGATTCGTGCTGGACAGCGCCCGGTCGGCCAGCCGGAGCCGCAGGCGGTGGCCGGGGTGGCCTTCTGCTCCAGGGAGGTCGGCGAGTCCGAAGCCGGCTTGGATGAGCGGTGCGTAGGCCTCGATGTCCGGGCACATCACCAGGATGTCGCGCGGCTCGAGGGTGGGGTCGTCCTCCAGCAGCCCCACCAGGACCTCTCGCAGCACGTCGACCTGACGGGTGGTGCCGTGGCAGGCATGCACCTGCACCGACCCGTCGTCCGCCGCGACCACACGGCTGTCGCGGGTGGTCCGGTCCGGCTCCGCGTTGCAGCGCAGGTCCGACTGCAGCCAGCCCAGCACGGTGTCCGGCCGGGAGGGCGCCGGAGCCGCGACCGTCTCGATGCCACCGACCACCGCCAGCGTCCGCTGGAGCTCCCGCGCGTCCCGCCCGAGCGATCCCAGCAGCGGGTGTCCCACCGACCGGATCGAGGTGTCGTCGGCCCGGGCCACCGGCCCCCGCGACGACAGCTCGGCCAGCTCGTCCCACAGCACCTGGGACACCTGCGGAAGCCACAGGTGCACGTCCCGCAGCTCGCCCAGCGCGCCGAGCAGCTCCACCTCGGTGACCGGCAGTCGGGTGTGGCCGAACAGCGAGAGCCGTGGCGGCAGCTCCAGCCCGTCTCCACCGGCTCGTAGCCGAGCCAGCGTCTCGGCGTGCCGGACGTCGGGCGGGACGGCCTCGACGCGGTCCAGCAGCCGACGCCACAGCTCCGGCTGCCACTCGAGGTCCTCGTCGACCGGTCCGCCGGCACCGTCGGAGGCCCCGCCCGCACGCCAGTCGCTGACCAGGGTGGGCCGCTGAACGGCGTACCCCGCGAACAGGCCGGCCAGCCGCCGGGCGACGGAGTAGCGCCGGCTCCGTCGGAGCTGGCCCTCCTCGCCCTCCAGGCCGTGGCCGAGGTGCGCGGCCAGCGTGCTGCACCACTGCTCCCCCAGCGACTCGTCGATGACGTCGAGCAGCGGCCACACCAGCCGGTCCGGGTCCCACGGGTCGTCGCGCTCCTTGCCCAGCAGCAACGCCACCAGTGAGTGCGGGCTCAGGAACCGGACGCCAGCGCAGACCCCGTCGCCGCCGCGCGCGCCGACCCCGAGCCGGTGGGACAGCCGCTGCGTCACCCAGCGCTCGACGCCCCGCGCCGGCACCACGACCAGCTCCTGGGCGAACGGGTCCTCGAGCGGGGTCGCGAGCAGGTCGGCCAGTGCGTCCGCCAGCAGGTCGGTCCGCTCGGCCCGATGGAGGTGCAACGTCACTGCGTCAGGCTTTCACGAGGCCCCGACAAGATCGCACGGTTCGCCGGCATGCGCTCAGCTTTCGTCGGACTTCGGCCGTCGGCGTCCTCGCCGGGTCGTCTCCCGGTGGTAGGACGCCCGGCTCAGCTTGGACGCGTGGTTCGTGCCCAGCACATCCGCGTCGGTGCGCATGTCCTCGACGTCGGCCAGCTCCCTCAGGATGTCGTCTCGCCCCTGCTCGGGGGCGATGGCCGAGGCGATGCCCAGCTGGCCCGTCGCCGTCTGCAGCAGATGCTTGCCCATCAGGAGGTCGCCGGACTCGAACGCCTCGGAGGCCCGCTTCTTGGACTGCTGTGCTTCCTGGTAGAGCCGCTCGCTGTGCACCACAGGGTCGGCGACCCGGCCCGCCGCCACGTCGCCGGGCACGACGTTCACCGCGATCGGCACCCGCACCGACTGCTCGACCAGGGCGGGCAGCTCGACGTAGCGGAGCTCCAACGAGGCCACCTCGGCCAGCCCGAGGGCTGCCATGGCCGGCACCCGGAACACCATGAGGAGCTTGCGCGTCTCCTCCGCGTAGAAGTCACCGAGCTCGACCAGCACCTCACCGTCCCCGACCTGGTGGGCCGGCAGGTCGTTGTAGAGCTTGACGACCTGCACGTCCTGGGAGAACCGGATCGTCAGCGAGGCCGCCTGGACCACCTTGTTGAGCAGGCCGTCCACCTCAGCAGCGATGGCGGCACCGGCAGCGTCCGGCTCCTTCGCGAACTCGTGGTTCCCGGCCCCGCTACGCGCGATCGCGGTCAGCAGCGACTCGTCGTAGCCAAGTCCGTAGCCGAGCGTCGACGTGGTGACTCCCGTGGAGCGGGCTTTCGTCGCTAGCTCGGCGAAACGGTCGGCATCCGTGATGCCGCTGTTGACGTGACCGTCCGAGATGATGAGGAGGGTCCCGCCGTCGGACGCAGACGCGTCGGCGACGCGACGGAGTTCCTGCAGGCCGCGCAGGTAGCCCGCTCCCAGATCGGTGGTGCCACCCGGCCCGATCGAACGCAGCGCCTCGACCACCTCGGCCTTGTCGGTCAACGGAGCGCAGGGGACCACCACCTGTGCTGAGCTGTCGAACACCACGACGCCGAACCGGTCCCGCTGGTCCAGCCGGCCCACGATGTCGACGAGCGCATCCACCGCCCCCCGCAACGGCTCCCCTGCCATCGAGCCGCTGCGGTCGAGGACCACCTGCAGTGTGTTGGCGGGACGCTTCTCGTCTGTGTCGGGCGCGGGCGGCGCCTCCAGCTCGAGGAGCACCGTGACCTCGTCGTCCGTCTCATGCGCCACGACGTTGACATCGAGCATTGCTGTGAACTTCATGGGAACCCCCTGGTGTCGGTGACGCCACGGTAGGTCCGGGGTCCGACACAACCCTTGCCCGGTCGGCCAGTCGGGGCAGCTAGCCGTCCGAGGGCGACCCGCGATGGTGCTCGAGGAGCGTGCGCGCGACGTACGCGCCGCAGCCCCGCAGAGATTCCGGTTCGAGGACGCGAGCGGAGGTGCCGGCCGCCAGCAGCAGCAGTCCCAGACGCTCCCTCAGCGGCGGCAGCAGCTCGAGGTCGAGCACGACGGTCAGCTCGCCGTCGTCGACCACGTCCACGTGCTCGGCGTACATCGCCGCGGCCCACCGGGCTGTCTGCGGCAGGCTCACCGTGACCTTGTGGGTCCGGCGCTGGTCCTCGAGCAGGGCGCTGAGCCCGTGCGGGTGCTCGAACTGCTCGTCTCGCAGCGTGGCCTCGCGGACGTTGGACAGCAGGAAGGTCCGCGGGGTGCCGTCGTGGTCGAGCGGACCCGCGTCGACCTCCCAGCCTCGGCGTGACTTCACGAGGCGGTACGGCTCGATGACCCGGTGGGCGACGCCCGCGTGCCAAGCACGTGAGTACACGATGTCCACGCGTCGGCGAGCGCGCTGCCCCTTCGTGATGGCCTCGAGCGCCGGCAGCCACTGCGCTGCGTTGGCAGGCGTCGGCCCCGGCTCGTCCCCGAACATCGTCGCCGCCAGCGCGTCGACGGCCGCGGCCACGTCCTCGTCGTCCGGTTGCACCTCCAGCAGGGACAGCGCGGCGGTGTAGATGAGCGCGAGCTCCGAGGCGTCGACGTACTCGACCCCGAGCTCGTCCGCGTTCCGGGGATCGACCACGCGCACGAAGTCGGCGGCCTGGGGGTCCTCGTCCTCACCGTCGGGGCCGAGGAACTCGAGCACGCCGGGTCGGGTCAGCCCCATCAACAGCTCGGGGCCCACGTCGGCGGTGTAGTAGGCGAGGAGATCCTCGCGCAGCTGCTCCGGCCCGACGTCGAACTCGATGGCCAGCTCACGGAGGGGCATCCCTTCGGGGTAGGCGGCGAGGTGCTCGAGAACCGAAGGAAGGCGGGCGATGCGCTCGACGTACTTGGGCGCTGCTGTCATGCGTGCCTCTCCTCCGCCATCCCGGTGAGCTCATCGAGGATCTCGCGGCGCACTGCCTCTGGGCTGAGCACCCGGACCCGGAGGCCCAGCTCGTACACCCGTGCACGGAACGCCGCCCGGTGGGTGATCCGATACTGCAGATCGATCTGGCCTCCGCCGTCCCAGATCCTCTCGGGCCTACCCAGCCAGCGCTCGACGTCGGGCTGGTAGCCCGCAGTCGTGCGGAGCACCACGCCGACCGGCGGATCGACCTGCCACCCCAAGGGATGCAGGCTCAGGGTCGACTCCGCCTCCACACGGTGGGCCGAGCCCGGGGGTCCCGCGGTCACGGAGCTCATCCACTGCACCACGAAGACCTTGACGACGTCCCCGTCCGTCTCCAGCCCACGCAGGTACCAGCGTTCGTTCT
Source organism: Nocardioidaceae bacterium (assembly GCA_035634095.1). Lineage (GTDB taxonomy): Bacteria > Actinomycetota > Actinomycetes > Propionibacteriales > Nocardioidaceae > Nocardioides_B. The sequence goes on from DASQDP010000083.1 coordinate 55,598, forward strand.
GGAACCGCACCGACTCCGGGTGGAGCGCTCGGTCCTTGCCGCCATAGCGGAAGCGCAGCAGCGCGTGGAGTCGAACCGCTCGAATGACGGTCGTGAGTCGCTGGTCGTGGGCCGACAGCGACACCATCGGCGCCACGTCCCCCGGTCGTTCACCCTCCGGGAGACCGAGCCGGCGAACCAGGTCGTGGCGGTCGACGAGGAGGACCGCACGCTGCAGAGCCCGCTGCTGAGCCGGCGCGAGTCGGACCCGGAACCGGTTGTCGACGGTGGACATCCGGTACCGGGCCGGTGCACCGGGTGGCGCGATGTTGTCCAGCTGCCACCCCTGGTTCCGTAGGTACCTGAGGTCCCGGTCGAGCTGGTCGGCCGCATGATCGCCGTCGAAGCCGGCCACCGCCACGAGCTTCTCCGAGGTCACACCGGCGTCACCGGCCACCTTCAGCACCGCCGCCACCCGTACCAGCCGCTCCATGGCCGTGCGTTGGTCCCGCCCTGGCACCCCGGGCATGCGAGCCCCTTCCGATTCATCGAGAGGACCAGTCTGACCTCACCTGCCCTCGTCGGGGAGCGGTTCGGAAAACAGCGCACGCCCACGACGACGCTGCGAGGAGCGATGTGAGGGGTTGCGTCGGACCCTCTGCCTACCGTCCTGGTATCGCTACGACAGAGGGGGACAGCATGAAGGGACACACACCGCACCACACAGCGCTGACCGTCCGGCGGCCGCGCCGACGGGGCCGCACGGACCTCCGCTGGTGCACCGAGCGTCGCCTGGTGCTCGTGGACATCGAGAACATCGTCGGGGGCGCCTGCGACACCAGTGCGCGGGCTCGATGGGCGCGCCACCGCCTGGAGAACGTCGTCGGTCTGCGCCACCAGGACCAGGTGGTGGTGGGCGTCGACGGCGGGGGCGTCGTCTGCGCTGCGTCGGAGTGGCCGGGGGCACGCGCCGTCATCGGGAAGGGCAAGGACGGGGCCGACCGCGCCCTGCTGGAGGTGCTCGCCGAGGACCTGCCGTCCCGGTACCGCCACGTCGTCCTCGCCAGCGGCGACGGCATCTTCGCGGAGGCCGTCGCCGAGCTCACCAGGCACGGCCTCGACGTGACGGTGGTCGCGCACGAGTCCGGCCTCAGCCGGCGCCTGCGCGAGGCCGCTACCCGGGTCGTCCTGCTGAGCAGACGCCCCGAACCGCAGCCGCCCAGCACCCTGCGGCCCCCGACAATCTCTTGTGACCGACGCCTGTGGGGCCCTATCTTGCGATGACCGTGACCTGGATCACTGTCCCGCAGGAGGCCTTGGCATGACGCAGATCGACCGGCCGGGTCGCACCGACCCGCTGTCCGCTCCGGTGACGCCCGGGATGCGCGACAACCCCGACGAGCTCGCCGTCATCCCGGACGAGATCATGCGTCCCCTCGAGGTCGTGGACAGCCCGACCCCGACGGAGGCCTTCACCGAGGGCTGGCGGAACGCGTCGTACAACTGCTTCTCCTCCGGGCACAAGTTCTGCCGCGAGGTCTGCCCGGTGACGCAGGTGACGCGCAACGAGTCGTGGACGCCGACCGCCTTCCACGCCAACGTCGTCGCGATGGACCGGGGCGAGATGACGATCGAGGAGGTCGCCTCCGACTACGTCAACTGCACCCAGTGCGGCGCGTGCGAGCTGCGATGTCCCAACACCCTGTTCACCGGGGACTTCTACAGGTTCCGCACGCGCACCGTCGACGTCGTCAAGGCAGTGCGCGCGTTCGCCGTGGAGAGCGGTGTGCACCAGCCCGGGTGGCGGACCTGGAACGAGCGGACCGACGAGCGCACCCACGAGCCGGTGCTCGGCGACACCCCCGTCAGCCAGGAGCACGTCCGCGACTGGTCCGAGGGCCTCGACCTGCCCATCGGCGGGGAGTCGGTGCTGTTCGTTGACTGCGAGGCGGCCTACTACCGCACCTCGGTGCCGCGCGCGGTGGCGCAGACCCTCCAGCTGGCCGGCTACGAGTTCGGGCTGATGGGCGAGCAGTGGTGCTGCGGCGGCCCCGCCGCTGAGATGGGGTACGTCGACCAGGCGAAGCGCTTCGCCCGGCACAACCTCGACAACTGGCGCTCCACCGGCACCAGGCGTCTGCTCGTGCTCGACCCGCACGACTACATCTCGTTCACCGAGGACTACCCGACGTACTTCGGCGCCGAGTTCGACCTCGAGGTCGTCCTGGTCGTCGAGCTGTTCGCCGAGCTGATCCGGGAGGGTCGCTTGACCCCGTCGGTGCCGGTGGAGCGGGCGGTCACCTACCACGACCCGTGCCGCCTCAACAAGCGCAAGGGGGTCTGGAAGGAGCCGCGCGAGATCCTCCGAGCGATCCCCGGCCTCGACTTCAAGGACGTCGACAGGGTGACGCAGTGGTCCTACTGCTCGGGCGGCGGCGGCGGACTGCCCGTCGAGAAGCCCGAGCTCACCGCGGCGATCTCCGCCAACCGGGTCGACAAGGCCTCCGAGCTGGGCGTGGACACCCTGGTGAGCGCCTGCCCCTGGTCCGAGCGGCCGCTGGGCGAGGCGGGTGCCACGGCGAGCATCGACGTCGTCGACCTCCACGAGCTGCTCGCCGAGTCGCTGGGGATCGACGTCGGCGGATCCCGCGGCGGTGCCGCATGACGATCGCGCCTGAACGCGTCGACGAGGTGGTCACGGCGCTGCGCACCGTCCTGCGCGACGAGCAGATCCTCACCTCGAAGCCGGACCGCTACAACCGGGCACGGGTGCCCGCCCCCTTCCCGGTGCACCGCTGGGCCGAGCGGCTCCCCGACCTCGCCGTCCTGCCGACCAGCACCGAGGAGGTCGCTGGCGTGGTCCGCATCGCCAACGAGTTGCGGGTGCCCGTCGTGCCCCGCGACGGCGGCACCGGCCTCACCGACGGCGCCGTCCCGCTGCGCGGCGGCATCGTCGTCGACGTCAAGCGGATGAACGCGATCAGGGAGCTGGACCTCGAGAACCGCACGGTGACCGTCGGCACGGGCATCAGCATGCTCAAGCTCAACGAGCAGCTCGCCCGGCACGGCCTGTTCTACCCCGACAACCCCGCGTCGTACCCGTGCTCGCTCGTCGGCGGCCGTATCGGCACCAGTGGCTGGTCGCTGATCGGCGCCCGCTACGGGCACACCCGGGACCTGGTGCTCAGCTTCGACTTCGTGCTGCCCACCGGCGAGGTGATGCACGTCGGCGACGGCATCGGCCGCAAGGTCACCAAGTCCTCGAGCGGCTACCAGCTCAAGCACCTGTTCATGGGCCACCAGGGGACCCTCGGCATCGCCACCGAGGCGACGCTGAAGTTGTTCCCGAAGCCGGAGGCGGAGCTGTCGCCGTTCTGGTCGTTCGACAACTACGACGACGCCTACCGGTGCGTGGGTGCGCTGGCCCGCGCCGGGGTCGCCACGTTCGCGGGTGCGGTGCTGTTCGACGAGTGGAAGGTTGCCTACCTGCGCCGCGACGACGAGGCCTACATCCCCCAGCCGAACGACGTCCGGGCCCTGGTCTGCGCGGTGATGTACGGCTACGAGGACGAGGTGCGCCCGGCCGGCAAGCGCCTGTTCCGGATCGCCAAGGAGCACGGCGCGCGCTACCTCGGCGACGAGATCTCCGAGGGCGACTGGGCGGCGCGGCACGACCGGTACGCGACGCCGCTGCACGGCCGCACCAAGGCCGGCCAGGTGGTGCCGATGAGCTGGCACTGCGAGGACGCGGCCGTGAACTACACGCAGCTCCCGGCGGTCACCAAGGCCTGGCACGAGATCGTCGCCGACCTGCGCCGTCGCACCGACGTCTTCGACGACTGGGGGATGTTCGCCTACACCTCCGGCAACACCGGCACCGACTACCTCACCGAGATCGACGTCGGCATCTGGGAGCAGCAGCTCGACGACCGGGCCTGGGAGATGTGGGTGCAGGCCAAGCGCGACATCGCCGCGGTCTCGCTTGCCCACGGCGGGTCCATCAGCGCGTGCCACGGCTCCTGCCGCGCGGGCGAGGTCGACCTCGTGCCCGCCGAGCTCGGCCGGGGGTTCCAGGTGATGCTCGAGCTCAAGCGCACGCTCGACCCGAACAACATCATGAACCCCGGGAAGTACCTGCTCGACCGCGCCTACGAGCCCGGAGCCCGGTCGTGAGCGAGTCCACGGACCGGCCCCTCGGCTTCCGGTACGACGAGCAGTACACGCCACCAGAAGCGCGGCGCGTGTCCGACGTCGCCCTCACCACGCACCCGCACCTGTTCGAGGTCGACCCACGGCTGATGGAGCGCTGGGTGCTGCAGCAGACGTTCCCCAACTGGGACAGCCTGCGGATCATGGCCAGCCGTGCCGACCACCTCGAGTGGATGCACCGGCACTTCGCGACCAAGGTGGTGACGGGCTCCGAGCTGCTGGCCGAGGTCGACGCGGAGGACGCCAGCCCAACCGAACCGACGCGCGGCACTGACCCCACCAGGAGGAACGAATGAAGTTCAGCTACGTGATGCTCCCGGACTATCCGCTCAAGGACTCCCTGGCGTCGATCAAGAAGGCAGACGAGCTCGGCTTCTACGCCGTGTACGCCGCCGACGAGACGTGGCACAAGGATCTCTGGCTGCTCTTCGCCGCGGCCGCAGCGGACACCTCCCAGATCCGGATGGGACCCAGTGTCTCTGGCGTCGTGCTGCGCGAGCCCACGCTGATCGCGCAGGCAGCCGCGACCCTCGACGAGCTCAGCGACGGCCGCGCCGAGGTCGTGCTCTCCAGTGGCAACTTCGGGCTGCTGGCGATGCACGGCATCGACTGGAAGAACACCAAGCCACTCTCCCGGGTCAAGGAGGGCGTGCAGGTCATCCGCACCTTGCTCGACGACGGCGCGATCACCTATGACGGCGAGTTCTTCAACTATGCCGGCCTGTTCACCTTCGCGCGGCCGGTGCAGGAGCACCTGCCGGTGAAGATGGGCGCGATGAAGGGCCCTAAGTCGTTCGAGGCCTCGGCCGAGTTCTCCGACGGCTGCCACCACGCTCTCAGCTACACCAAGGAGGCCTACGAGTACATG
>DASQDP010000084.1:0-11670 GCA_035634095.1 Nocardioidaceae bacterium
GGCATGTCCGAGCTGGTGATGAAGGGCTTCGAGGTGCTCACCGAGGCCGGCTACCAGCCCGAGGTCGCCTACTTCGAGTGCCTGCACGAGCTGAAGCTGATCGTGGACCTGATGTACGAGGGCGGCATCGCCAAGCAGCGCTGGTCGGTCTCCGACACCGCCGAGTACGGCGACTACGTGTCCGGGCCGCGGATCATCGACGACTCTGTCAAGGACCGCATGCAGGACGTGCTGGCCGACATCAAGAGCGGCTCGTTCGCGCAGCGGTTCATCGACGACCAGGACGCCGGCGCCCCGGAGTTCAAGCAGCTGCGCGCCAAGGGCGAGCAGCACCCGATCGAGGCGACCGGCCGGGACCTGCGCAAGCTGATGGCCTGGGTGAAGACCGACGACGGCGACTACGTCGAGGGCACCGCCACCCGCTGACCCCTCGGGGCCCCTGCTAGTTTCCCTGGGCCCCCTGTTAAACGTGCACACCCCCAGCGTTGCGACGCTGGGGGTGTGCCGGGTTTTCTGGGGGCCCAGGGAATCTTCCACCAGGCCTACTTGACCTCCGACCGCATCACCAGCCGGACGCCGACGAGGATCGGGAGCGCCAGCCACACGACGCCGGTGACCCCGAGCTGGGCCCACTGCTCCGAGGTCAGGGTGCCTTCGAACAGCGCGGCCTGTGCGAAGTTGAAGTCGACCCACAGTTGGATGTCGCGGAACCACTCCTGCGACGAGGCCAGGAGCATGGACAGCGTGGGCAGCACGAACGAGTACACGAAGTAGCCCACGATCGCGGCCGCGGAGCTGCGGAAGAGCACCCCGAGCATGAAGCCGATCAAGAGGTTCAGCACGTTGCCTAGCACGAGGTTCGCCAGGGCGGCGGTTGACACGTTCCATACCGGGTCAACACCCGCGATCGCCGAGCCGACCAGGTTCCCGAGCGCGCCGACAGCAAGGGCCAACACGATGCCTGCGACCCCGACGCCCACTGAGCAGATCGCCTTGGCCGCGATCACCCGCCCCCGGTGCGGCACCAGCGTGAAGGTGGTCAGGCCGCTGCGCTGGCTCCACTCGCTCGTCACCGAGAGCAGGGCGACGATGGGCAGGATGATCGTCATCGGGATGCCGACGGCTGCGCCGAAGCTGTTGTAGGTCAGCTCCTCGTCGGGCGCGAAGACCACCACCGCGGCGGTGGCGAGCAGGGCCAGGATGCCGATGCTGGCCATCAGCCAGAACCCCGAGCGGGTGTCGAACATCTTGCGCAGCTCGGTGCTGGTCACCCGGCTCAGCGGGATCCCCGCGGTACGGCGTGCCGCGGCCGTCGTGGCTGCGGGGGCGGGCGTGCTGACGGCGGTGCTCATGCGGCTGCTCCTTCGGTGATGGCCTGGGTGTCGCGCTGGGTGTCGGACGTGAGCTGGAGGAACATCTCCTCCAGGCCGGCGCCGTCGGCGGGCCGGAGCTCGAGGACGAGCAGCCCGGCGGCGTGTGCGACCCGGCCGACGAGCTCGGCGTCGGCCGTGGCGTGCAGGCCGTCAGGGCCGGACGGCGTCGAGTCGATGCCGGCCGCGCGGAGGGCAGCGCCCAGTGCGTCGCGGGCTGGGGTCCGGACGATCGAGCCGGCACCGCGCAGCAGGTCCTGCTTGGTGCCCGAGGCGACGATCCGCCCGTTGCCGATGACCACCAGGTCGTCGGCGATGACCTCGATCTCGTGCAGGAGGTGCGACGAGAGCAGGACCGTGCCGCCACGGTCCGCATAGTCGCGGAGCAGCCCCCGCATCCACCGGATGCCGGCCGGGTCCAGCCCGTTGGCGGGCTCGTCGAGGATGAGCACCTCCGGGTCGCCGATCAGCGCCGTGGCGATGCCCAACCGCTGCCGCATCCCCAGCGAGTAGTCGCGGACCCGTCGAGACGCCTCCTCCGGTGTCAGGCTCACGCGGTCGAGCATCTCCTCGACCCGGCTGCGAGGAAGGCCCATGAAGCGCTGGGCGATGGTCAGGATCTCCCGGCCGGTGCGGCCGGCGTGCTGGGCCGAAGCGTCGAGGAGGACACCGACCTGGAGCCCCGGGTTCGGCAGGCTGCTGAAGGTGCGGCCCCCGATCGTGGCGCTGCCCGAGCCGGGCGGCGTGAGGCCGACCAGGACACGCATGGTGGTGGACTTCCCTGCGCCGTTGGGACCGAGGAACCCGGTGACCCGTCCTGCCTCGGCGCGGAAGGTGATGTCGTCGACGGCGACGAAGGCGCCGTACTTCTTGGTGAGTGCCTCTACCTGGATCATGGGTCCAGGTTGTCGAGGACCGCCGTCCGACACATCGGGGACGCAGCCGACCGGCACCCTGAGGCCCCTCTGGGTCGACCCTGGGAGACCTGGGTCCGGGACCCCGAGGAACGGGGGCGTCGCCGGGGTAGGCTGGGCGGCGCACAGCGTCGTGCACGGCATCCGCACCGATCACGAGGACCCGCCTGTGAGCAAGCCCGTCGTACTCCTCGCCGAGGAGCTCAGCCCGGCCACCGTCGAGGCGCTCGGACCGGACTTCGAGATCCGCAGGTGTGACGGCGCCGACCGTGCCCAGCTGATCCCCGCCCTGGCCGACGTGGACGCGATGCTGGTGCGCAGCGCCACCAAGGTCGACGCGGAGGCGCTGGCCGCCGCGCCCCGGCTCAAGGTGGTGGCCCGGGCCGGGGTCGGGCTCGACAACGTCGACGTCCGGGCGGCCACCCAGAGCGGCGTCATGGTCGTGAACGCGCCCACCTCCAACATCGTGTCGGCCGCCGAGCTGGCGGTCGCGCTGATGCTGGCCGCCGCTCGCCATGTGGCTCCGGCGAGCGCCGCCCTCAAGGCGGGGGAGTGGCAGCGCAGCCGCTTCACCGGCATCGAGCTGTACGAGAAGACGGCCGGGATCATCGGCCTGGGGCGGATCGGGGTGCTGGTCGCGCAGCGGCTGAGCGCTTTCGGCATGAAGGTGATCGCCTACGACCCCTACGTGCAGGCCGGTCGCGCGGCGCAGATGGGGGTGCGTCTGGTCAGCCTCGAGGAGCTGCTGGAGCAGTCGGACTTCGCCTCCGTGCACCTGCCCAAGACGCCGGAGACCATCAGCCTCATCGGGGAGGCGGAGCTGGCGCGGGTGAAGCCGAGCCTGGTGCTGGTCAACGCGGCCCGAGGCGGGATCGTCGACGAGCACGCGCTCTACATCGCGCTCAAGGAGGGGCGGGTCGCAGCCGCCGGGCTCGACGTGTTCACCACCGAGCCGTGCACCGACAGCCCGCTGTTCGAGTTCGACAACGTGATCGCCACCCCGCACCTCGGGGCCTCCACGGACGAGGCGCAGGAGAAGGCCGGCGTCGCGGTGGCCCGCTCGGTGCGGCTGGCGCTCTCCGGCGAGCTGGTGCCCGACGCCGTCAACGTGCAGGGCGGCGTGATCGCCGAGGACGTGCGCCCGGGCATCCCGCTCACCGAGAAGCTCGGCCGGATCTTCACCGCCCTCGCCGGCGAGGTGGCCCAGCAGCTCGACGTCGAGGTCCGCGGCGAGATCACCCAGTACGACGTCAAGGTGCTCGAGCTGGCGGCGCTCAAGGGAGTGTTCTGCGACGTGGTCGAGGACCCGGTCTCCTACGTCAACGCGCCGCTGCTCGCCGCCGAGCGCGGGCTCGCCGTGCGGCTGGTCACCGAGGGCGACAGCCCCGACCACCGCAACCTGATCACCCTGCGGGGCACCCGCGCCGACGGTTCGCAGGTGTCGGTGTCCGGCACCCTCGTCGGGATCACCCAGCGGGAGCGGCTGGTCGAGGTGGACGGCTATGCGGTGGACCTCGAGCCCAGCGAGCACCTGGCGTTCCTCAGCTACGAGGACCGGCCGGGGATGGTCGGCACCGTCGGCGGCATCCTGGGCGAGGCGCAGGTGAACATCGCGGGGATGCAGGTCGCCCGCGACACCAAGGGCGGGCACGCGCTGGTCGCCCTCTGCGTGGACAGCGCGATCCCCACCGACGTGCTCGCCGAGATCGGCAAGGCGATCTCGGCGGCGTCCGTGCGGGCGATCCATCTCGGCGACCGGTAGGCCCAGCTGGGTCGTGCCCCGACCGCCCTGGCCTGAGGGCCCCGCGGTTCAGTTGAGCAGCAGGTAGAACAGGGCCGCGCCGACGAGAGCGGCGGCGACGCCGACCAGGACGCCGATGCCGGCACCGCGTGCGCGGCTCGAGCCGGCGCCCGCGACGCCCGGCAGCAGAGCGCCGACGACCGCGCCCAGCGCGGCCACGACCGCCACGTGGACCGGGAGCACGAGATCCTCGGTGGACGGACCGTCGAGGAAGGCGGCGGCGACCGGCAGGCCGACGATCCCTGCGGCGACGAGCACCACCAGCGCCAGGGTGCGCTGGGTGGTGGGCTTCGGTCCGGCAGCGGCCATCGGCGTCTCCTCGGTCTCTCGTGAGCTCGTCTCGGCCGGAGGCTACCGACCTACGGACGATCGGCCTAGCCCGGCGCTGCGGCTACCGCTTGGTCGCGATGAGCACCGAGGCGTCGGAGGCGACCATCACCTCGGCGGTCGTGAACCGCTCGTCGGTCAGCCACTGCTCGCGAAGCACGTCGACGCGGCCCTCGAACACCGGGGGCCACGAGCCGCAGGGCGTGAAGTCGTCGAGCACCACCACCCCGCCCGGCTCCACGAGGTCGATGATGGTGTCCGCGCCGCTGTCCCGGTGGTCGACCGGCTCCCGTGCGTCGAGGAACAGCAAGGAGAACGGCCCCTTGTCGCGCAGCGTCGACCAGTCCGCGGCCAGCACCTCGACCCGGTCGTCGTCGACGAAGATCGCGGCCGCCGCGTCCGCGAGCCTCGGCTCCAGCTCGGCGGTGAGGATGCGTGCGCCGTCGCGGATGCCGCTGCGCAGCCAGGCCGTGCCGACGCCCGTGCCGGTGCCGAACTCCGCGAGCGTGCCGCTGCGGGTGGCCGCCAGCGCGGCGAGCAGCCGGCCGGTCTCGTTGCGGCAGAAGGAGACGTAGCCGGCCCGTCGCGAGACGTCGAACGCGCGGCGTACGACGTCGGGCAGGTCGGGCGGGGCGCTCATGGCACCGAGTGTCACAGACCCCGGGCCGTCGGTCGGGAAGTGAGACGATGTCTCACATCGCGGAAATCTGTGCCGGTGAGCGCTCACCTGGCGGTCCGTCTTGCTAGCGTGGCCGCACCATGCGGACGTTCTTCGTACTCATCGATCGCCGCGGCGAGGCCTCTCAGTAAGGCCACCTCGCCGCGGTGGTGGTGTTTCCGCGGCCTTGCGACGAACCTCCGCAGCTGGTGTCGCGCCCGATCCGGTCCGCCTCCGAGCTCCCGTCCTGTCGACCACGTGACCCGTGTCCGGGACGAGGCCTCCACCGCCTGCCGCGGAGCCGAGTGCTCCCGCCGGGCCACCCCCTCCGGCGGCCGCACCGCCACCTCATGCACGTCCCGCGACCCAGTAGACGGAGAACACGATGTACGACATGTATCCCGAGTGGGGCCCCGCCCGGCACCGCCTCGTCGACCCGGCCGACAGCACCGGGAGCACGGGGAGCACAGGCAGCGCCGCGGCCGGCGCCGGTCTGCTCGCCGGCGTCCAGGCCGGGCTCGACCTGCGAGACAACGGCGGCCAGCGGCCGGACGACAACTAGAGTCGCTCGGTGACCCTCCCCGCTGACCGGACCCTCCGCCTGGCCGTCATCCCCGGGGACGGCATCGGCCCGGAGGTCACCGCCGAGGCCGTCAAGGTCCTCGAGCAGGTGGCCGCGGGCCGTCCCGACGAGGTGAAGCTCGAGTCCACCTCCTACGACCTCGGCGCCGGTCGCTACCTCGCCACCGGCGAGGTGCTGCCCGACAGTGTGCTGGCCGAGATCAGGGAGCAGGACGCGATCCTCCTCGGGGCGGTCGGTGGTCGACCCGGTGACCCCAACCTGCCGGCAGGCCTGCTGGAGCGCGGTCTGCTGCTGAGGCTGCGCTTCGAGCTCGACCACTACGTCAACCTGCGGCCGTCCCGCATCTACCCCGGCGCCGCGTCCCCGCTCCGTCCCGAGGTGGTGCGGGAGGGCGAGGTGGACTTCGTGGTGGTCCGGGAGGGCACCGAGGGCCCGTACGTCGGCAACGGTGGCGCCCTGCGCGTCGGCACCCCGCAGGAGATCGCCACCGAGGTCAGCGTGAACACCGCCTTCGGCGTGGAGCGGGTGGTGCGTGACGCCTTCTCCCGGGCGCAGCGACGCCCCCGACGGCGGCTGACCTGGGTGCACAAGACCAACGTGCTCGTGCACGCCGGCGCGGTCTGGTCGCGTGTGGTCGCGGACGTGGCCCGGGAGTTCCCGGAGGTCACCGTGGACTACCTGCACGTGGACGCCGCCACCATCGTGCTCGCCACCGACCCGGCGCGCTTCGACGTGGTGGTCACCGACAACCTGTTCGGCGACATCCTCACCGACCTGGCGGCAGCAGTGACCGGAGGCATCGGGCTGGCAGCCAGCGGCAACGTCAACCCCGACCGCACGGCGCCCAGCATGTTCGAGCCGGTGCACGGCTCGGCCCCGGACATCGCCGGGCAGCAGAAGGCGGACCCGACCGCGGCGATCCTGTCCGTGGCGCTGCTGCTCGAGCACCTCGGCCTCGAGGATGCGGCCCGTGACGTGGACGGCGCGGTGGTCGCCCAGCTCGCCGCCCGGACGCCGGGTGCGCCGGTGCGCACCAGCGAGGTGGGCGATGCGGTCGCCGGCCGCCTCGCCGGCTGAGCCGGACCTCCCGTCGACGATGAGGACTACCGTGCATCCCATGGAGAGCACCCTGCAGATCGAGGTCGAGCCGGCGTCAAACCCCGTCACCTCCGAGCAACTGGCGGAGATCCTGGCGAACCCCGGGTTCGGAGTGCACTTCACCGATCACATGTTCCGGGCCGAGTGGACCCCGGAGCGGGGCTGGCATGACGCGCGCGTGACGCCGTACGCGCCGCTGTCGCTGGACCCGGCCACCGCGGTGCTGCACTACGCGCAGGAGGTGTTCGAGGGGCTGAAGGCCTACCGGCACGCCGACGGGTCCGTGTGGACCTTCCGGCCGGAGGAGAACGCCGCCCGGATGGTCCGCTCGGCGGAGCGGCTCGCCCTGCCGGTTCTGCCTCCGGCCGACTTCCTCGCCTCGGTGGACGCGGTGGTGCGCGTCGACGAGCGGTGGGTGCCGGACCCGGAAGGGGAGAAGAGCCTCTACCTGCGCCCGTTCATGTTCGCCTCCGAGGCGTTCCTCGGGGTCCGGCCGGCTCGGCACGTCACCTACCTGGTGATCTGCTCGCCGGCCGGGTCGTACTTCGCCCAGGGCGTGCGCCCGGTGTCGATCTGGCTCTCGGAGACCTACACCCGGGCGGGCCGCGGCGGGACGGGCGCCGCGAAGACCGGCGGCAACTACGCCAGCTCACTGGTCGCCCAGCAGGAGGCGATCGACGAGGGCTGCGACCAGGTGGTCTTCCTGGACGCCGCCGAGGGCCGGTACGTCGAGGAGCTCGGCGGGATGAACCTCTACTTCGTCCACGACGACGGGACCGTGGTCACCCCGCCGACCTCCGGCACCATCCTCGAGGGCATCACGCGCAGCGCGCTGCTCGAGCTGTGCGGCAAGCTCGGCCACCCGGTGGCCGAACGGCCTCTGGCCATCGACGAGTGGCGCGAGGGAGTCTCCTCGGGCCGCATCACCGAGGTGTTCGCCTGCGGCACGGCTGCCGTGGTCACCCCGGTGGGCCGGCTGAAGTGGCGGGGCGGAGAGGTCGGCGACCCGGAGGTGACCGGCCCGGTGACGCGGCAGGTGCGGTCTGCGTTGGTCGACCTGCAGTACGGCCGGGCCGAGGACACCTTCGGATGGATGCACCGCGTGCTGTGACCGGGCCGGACGGCGCGGGCTACCGTGGTGCGGTGGCGGAGCAGCGGTCGGCGGTGACGCGCGTCGGGCCCTACCGGCTGGTGACCAAGATCGGCGAGGGCGGCATGGGCGTGGTGCATCTCGCCGAGGCGCCCGACGGGCAGCGGGTGGCGCTCAAGGTGCTGCGCCCGCACATGGTCGGTGACGACGAGGCTCGCGAGCGGTTCGTCCGCGAGGTGACCTCGCTGCGGCGGGTCACCAGCCCCCGGGTCGCCGAGGTGCTCGACGCGGACCCCTGGAGCGACACGCCGTACGTCGCCACCCGGTATGTGCCGGGTCCCTCCCTGCACGAGCATGTCCGGCGCGACGGGAGGGTCCTCGGCGCCGACCTGGCCCACCTCGCCACCGCACTGATGGAGGCGGTGGTCGCCGTGCACCGGGTGGGCGTGCTGCACCGCGACATCAAGCCCTCCAACGTGCTGATGGAGGGCCGGTCGCCGGTGCTGATCGACTTCGGTGTGGCCCGGCTGGCCGAGGACCCGCGGCTCACCCAGACCGGCTGGCTGCTCGGCACGCCCGGCTACCTGGCGCCCGAGATCCTCTACGGCGACGACGCGACCCCCGCCTCCGACGTGCACTCTTGGGCAGCGACCCTGGCCTTCGCGGCCAGCGGTGCGCCACCGTTCGGCACCGGTCCGGCGATGGCGATCCTGGACCGGGTCCGGCGCGGCGAGCACGACCTGTCCGGGGTGCCGCCTGCGCTGCTGCCGGTCGTGCGCGCGTGCCTCGAGCCGGACCCCGCCGACCGGCCGACCACCTCCGCGGTGCTGGCCGCACTGCAGCGGTCCGCTCCCTCGCCTGGGTCGACGTCCACCGGAGCGACCGCGGTGCTGCCCGCGGCGACCGCCGTGCGGGTGGCGCCCCGACAGGTCCCGGTTCCGGCGGCCCCTCCGACCGCCACCAGGCTGTTGACGGTGTCGACGCCGGCACCGCCCCTGCAGGCGGCGCCCTGGCAACCGGAGCCCTCGCAGCCGGCGCAGCGTCCGGCGCGCTCGGGGGTGGCCGCCCTGCAGCGCGCTGCCCTGCTCGGCGGCCTGTTCGCGAGCGTGGCGCTCGGGTTCGCGCGGGCGCCGTACCTCAGCCTGCTGGCGCTGTGCCTGCTGGTGCTGGGTCTGCGGACGGTCTCCTGGACGACCGAGGTGGCCCGCGAGCGCCGCGAGCTCCGTGGCCGCCGCCGCTGGTACGACGCCCCGCTGACCGTGCTGACCCTGCCCTGGTACCTCCTGCTCGCGGCCGGCGGGACGCTGGTGCTGCTCGCCTGGTCCGCGTTCACCGCCTCCGTCGTGGGCTTCGCCCAGCTGCTGTTCCGTGGTCCCTCGTTGGGTGGCATGGTGCTGACGGGCGGGGTGGTGGCCCTGTCCCTGTGGTGGGGACCGGCGTCCCGGCGGGTCCGCGGCCCGCTGCGCCGCCTGGCCCACCGCAGCACCCGGCACGCGGGGACCGGGTGGGTGGGGCCCGCCGGTCTGGCCTGTCTCGCAGGGCTGTTCGGGTGGTCCCTGCTCACCGGTGGCGTGGTGTGGGAGCCGAGCGCGGGACCGCCGTGGGCGCCGGGAACACCGCTGGGCGCCCTGCTGCGCTGGTTGTGAGACCGCACGCCGCCGTTGACCGTCAGCCCTCGTCCTCGCCGCACCGACCAAAGGATGTCCGCCCCGTGAGCACCACCCCGCCGGCCGCGAGCCCCGCTGCCTTCCACGTCTACGACACCACCCTGCGCGACGGTGCCCAGCAGGAGGGGCTCAACCTGTCCGTGGCCGACAAGCTGTCGATCGCGCGGCAGCTCGACGGTCTCGGGGTCGGCTTCATCGAGGGTGGCTGGCCGGGCGCGAACCCAAAGGACACGGAGTTCTTCCGGCGGGCCGCCGAGGAGCTCGACCTGCGCGCCGCGACGCTCGCGGCGTTCGGAGCCACCCGCAGGCCGGGGCTCCGGGCCGCGGACGATCCGCTGGTGGCGGCGCTGCGCGACAGCGGCGCCTCGGTGGTCACGCTGGTGGCGAAGTCGCACGACCGGCACGTCGAGCTGGCCCTGCGCACCAGCCTCGCGGAGAACCTCGCGATGATCCGCGACACCGTCTCCCACCTGCGCGCGGAGGGGCAGCGGGTGTTCCTGGACGCCGAGCACTTCTTCGACGGCTACCGTGACAACCGCGACTACGCCCTGGAGGTGCTACGCACGGCGTACGACGCCGGCGCCGAGGTCGCCGCGCTGTGCGACACCAACGGCGGCATGCTCCCGCCCTGGGTCGGCGAGGTGGTCGACGACGTGGTCGCCTCGACGGGGGGACGCGTCGGCATCCACTGCCACAACGACACCGGCTGCGCGGTCGCGAACACGCTGGCCGCGGTCGACGCAGGCGCCACGCACGTGCAGGGGACGCTGAACGGCTACGGCGAGCGCACCGGCAATGCGGACCTGGTCTCGGTGGTCGCCAACCTGGAGCTCAAGCTCGGCCGGGCGGTGCTGCCGGAGGGCCGGCTGCGCGAGGCGACGCGGATCGCGCACGCGGTCGCCGAGGTGACGAACTTCCCCCCGGCCTCCCGCCAGCCCTACGTCGGGGTCAGTGCCTTCACCCACAAGGCAGGGCTGCACGCGAGCGCGATCAAGGTCGACCCCACGCTGTACCAGCAC
The DNA here is from genome assembly GCA_035634095.1 of Nocardioidaceae bacterium. Classification (GTDB taxonomy): domain Bacteria; phylum Actinomycetota; class Actinomycetes; order Propionibacteriales; family Nocardioidaceae; genus Nocardioides_B. The sequence goes on from DASQDP010000084.1 coordinate 10,528, forward strand.
CTCGAGCCTTTGCTGGTCGGCAACGACATGCGGCTGCTGGTCTCCGACATGGCGGGCCGTGCGAGCATCGAGCTCAAGGGCGCGGAGCTGGGCTTCGACCTCGCGGGCGGCCCGGACGGTCAGGAGCTGGTGGCGCGGATCACCAAGCGGGTCAAGGACCTCGAGCAGCAGGGCCACACCTTCGAGGCGGCCGACGCCTCGTTCGAGCTGCTGCTCGTCGAGGAGGTCGAGGGGGCGCGCCCGTCGTACTTCGAGGTGGAGTCGTGGCGGGTCATCACGGACTCGAAGCCCGGCGGCGAGGCAGTGTCCGAGGCCACGATCAAGCTGCGGGCGGGTGACGCCCGGATCATCAGCACCGGCGAGGGGAACGGCCCGGTGAACGCGCTCGACCAGTCGCTGCGCGAGGCGATCGGCCAGGCGTACCCGGAGGTCGCGAAGTTCGAGCTGATCGACTACAAGGTGAGGATCCTCGACCAGGGGCATGGGACCGACGCGGTGACCCGGGTGCTGATCGAGACGACCGACGGCCAGAGCCCGTGGGTGACGGTCGGGGTCGGCCACAACGTCATCGAGGCGTCCTGGGGGGCCCTGCTGGACGCGGTGACCTACGGGCTGCGCCGGCACGCCGCCGCGCCCGCCTGACCCGGCCGGCCGCCGCAGATTCCCTGGGCCCCCAGGGAAACGTGCACACCCCCACCGTTGCAACGTCGGGGGTGTGCCAGATTCACTGGGCCCCCAGGGAATCTGCGAGCAGGCACACCACACGGAGGAACCGAGCATGCCCGAGGTCAAGCAGCACAAGATCGCGCTCGACGAGGACGAGATGCCCACGCGCTGGTACAACGTGCTCGCCGACCTCCCCACGCCACCGCCGCCGGTGCTGCACCCGGGCACCGGTCAGCCGGTCGGGCCCGACGACCTCGCGCCGCTGTTCCCGATGGAGCTCATCGCGCAGGAGGTGTCGACCGAGCGGTACGTCGACATCCCCGAGGAGGTGGTGGACGTCTACCGGCTGTGGCGGCCCAGCCCGCTGTTCCGGGCGCACCGGCTGGAGAAGGCGCTGGGGACGCCGGCGCGCATCTACTACAAGTACGAAGGCGTCTCGCCGGCCGGCTCGCACAAGCCGAACACCTCGGTGCCGCA
>DASQDP010000085.1:0-6128 GCA_035634095.1 Nocardioidaceae bacterium
CTGGCCCAGTTCAACGAGTACCGCGTGCTGGTGACCGAGCACGGCACCAGCATCTCCAGCTCGACCTACGGATCGGTCTTCTACCTGACGACCGGCTTCCACGCGCTGCACGTCATCGGGGGCCTCATCGCCTTCGTGTACCTGCTCATCCGGTCCACCATGGGCCGTTTCACGCCGGCACAGGCGACCGCGGCGATCGTGGTCTCCTACTACTGGCACTTCGTCGACGTCGTGTGGGTCGGGCTCTTCGCCACGATCTACATCATCCGCTAGGGGAACGGTGTCCACTCCCAATCCGCAGTCCGACGCCCCGTCCCACGACGGGGCGTCCCGTCGCCTGCGTCGCTGGTCCCGCCGTCCCGCCGACGGGTCCCCCGCCGCCGCGGCCCGTGCCCGCCGGCGCTCCAGGCAGCGTCGCCGGGTGGCCAACGTGGCCGGCCTGATGGCCGCCCTGGTGCTCACCGGCGCGCTCTACTCGGCGCTCTCCCCGGCGCACGCGACCCAGGAGACGACGGCCACCGAGTCCTCCGCGGAGGCCGCCGGCCGCGAGCTCTACGAACGCAGCTGCATCACCTGCCACGGCGAGAACCTCGAGGGCGTGCCCACCCGCGGGCCCTCGCTGATCGCCGTCGGCGAGGCAGCCGTCTACTTCCAGGTGCACACCGGCCGCATGCCGCTGGTCCGCCAGGAGGCCCAGGCGCCGGACAAGCCGGCGATCTTCTCCGACGAGGAGATCGACCAGCTCATGGCCTACGTCCAGGCCAACGGCGGCGGACCCACCCTGCCCTCGGGCGACCTGCGCGACGGCGACCTGGCCGAGGGCGGCGAGCTGTTCCGGCTCAACTGCGCGTCCTGCCACAACTTCGTCGGCGAGGGCGGTGCCCTCTCCTCCGGCAAGCGGGCGCCCAGCCTCGAGGACTCCGAGGACCTGGAGATCTACGCCGCGATGCTGAGCGGACCGGAGAACATGCCGGTCTTCGGGGACAACCAGCTCACGCCCGAGGAGAAGCGCTCCATCATCAACTACATCCAGACGGTCAAGGAGCAGGCCGACCCGGGCGGCTTCGGCGTCGGGCGCATCGGCCCGGTCGCCGAGGGCGTCGTCATCTGGGTCGTCGGCGTGGCCGCACTGCTGTTCGGCATCTTCTGGATGGGCAGCAAGGCGTGAGCACGCCCACCCTCTCCACCAGCGGCACCACGGCACGACCGGCGCCGACCGCGGGCGCCGGCGAGGACGCACGGGTGGGCGAGTTCGCGAGTTCGCCCACGGACACGGCAGCACTGGTCACGCTCCCGACGAGCGCCAGCGAGGAGGAAGCGTGAGCACGCGCGACAGCGCCCCCGGCTCGGCCGGCGGCGCGGACGTCCCCGGCCCGCTGCACGGCGGTCCGGACGACGACTACACCCCCGAGCGCCTGGCGACCCTGTCGCGTGAGGAGCTCGACCTGCTCGGCGCCCGGTACGACAGCGTGCAGGTCCTGCACGTCGACCCCGCTCCCGAGCCCGGCTCCCCGGTGGAGAAGGCGGCCGTCCGACAGGTCGCGCTCACCTTCGCCCTCGCCGGTCTGGCCGCCTTCGCGGCGCTGGTCATCTACGTCGGCTCCGGGTGGTTCCTGCCCGACTGGCAGTGGGACATCACCGAGAGCGGCTGGAGCGCGCTGTTCACGCCGCTCATCGGGGCGCTCGGGGGCCTGTCCCTGACGCTGGTGGGCGTCGGCATGGTGCTGTTCACCAAGAAGCTGCTGCCGCACGAGACCGCGGTGCAGGACAAGCACGACGGGTCCCACTTCGACCGGGTGACCACCGGCGCGACCCTCGTCGGGGGCCTGCACAACACCGGTCTGGCCCGCCGCAAGCTGATCACCCGCTCGCTGGTGTTCATGGGCAGCGGGGTCGGGCTGATGCTGCTCATGCCGCTGGGCGGCCTGATCCGCAACCCCAACACCGGCGACCCGCTGGGCACCACGAGCTGGGCCGAGGGCGTCCGCCTCCTCCGGGACGACGGCAGCCCGATCCGCCCCGGCGACCAGCAGCCCGGCTCGCTGGAGACGGTCTTCCCCGCCGTCCCTGGCGGGAACCGCGAGTCCGACGCCGCCACCATGCTGATCCGGCTGCGCCCGGAGCAGGTGTCGGTCGACCGTCCCCGCGGGGGCCAGGAGGACTTCGGCTACGGCGACTACGTGGCCTACTCCAAGATCTGCACCCACGCCGGCTGCCCGGTCTCGCTGTACGAGCAGGAGACCAGCCGGATCCTGTGCCCGTGCCACCAGTCGCAGTTCGACGTGACGCAGGGCGCCCTGCCGGTCTTCGGTCCGGCCACCCGCCCGCTGCCCCAGTTGCCGATCACTGTCGACGACGAGGGCTTCTTCGTGGCGCGTAGTGACTACATTGAGGCTGTTGGCCCCACCTACTGGAACCGGGAGCGCATCTGATGGCTCGTACTGCCACAGCGCCGGGTGTCCCGACCACGCGACTGGGCAAGGCGGCGCTGGAGGTCGACGACCGTCTCATCGTCGCCGGCCCGCTCCGTCGCACCCTGAACAAGGTCTTCCCCGATCACTGGTCGTTCCTGCTCGGCGAGATCGCGCTCTACTCGTTCGTCATCCTGCTGATCTCCGGTACGTACCTGACCTTCTACTACGACGCGGCGATGACCGAGGTCGTCTACGAGGGCACGTACGCGCCGATGCGCGGCCTGGAGATGACCGCCGCCTACGAGTCGACGCTGTACCTGTCGTTCGACGTCCGCGGTGGTCTGTTCATCCGGCAGGTCCACCACTGGGCGGCCCTGCTCTTCGTCGCGGCCATCGTCGTGCACCTGCTGCGCATCTTCTTCACCGGCGCCTTCCGCCGGCCGCGGGAGACGAACTGGCTGATCGGCATCGCGCTGCTGCTGCTGTCCTTCGCGATGGGCTTCACCGGCTACTCGCTGCCCGACGACCTGCTGTCCGGCACCGGGCTGCGGATCATCAGCGCGATCATCCTGTCGATCCCGGTCGTCGGCACCTGGGTCCACTGGGCGGTGTTCAACGGTGACTACGTCGGGGAGGAGATCCTCGGCCGGCTGTACATCGTCCACGTCCTGATCGTGCCGGCAATCCTGCTGGCCCTGATCGCGGTGCACCTGCTGCTGCTGGTCAAGCAGAAGCACACCCAGTTCCCCGGCCCCGGTCGCACCGAGCACAACGTGGTCGGCAACCGGCTCTTCCCGGCGTTCGCGGGCAAGGCCGGTGGCCTGTTCTTCATCGTGTTCGGCGTCGTCGCCGCGCTCGGTGGCCTGGTGCAGATCAACCCGGTGTGGCTGTGGGGCCCCTACAACCCCGCGCAGGTGTCCGCCGCGTCGCAGCCCGACTGGTACGTCATGTTCCTCGACGGCTCGACGCGTCTGTTCCCGGCCTGGGACATCAACCTGCCCGGCGACTACACCATCCCGGCGCTGTTCTGGCCGACCGTCGTGCTGCCGGGCATCATCTTCACGCTGATGGCGGCGTACCCGATGATCGAGCGGAAGCTGACCCGGGACGAGGCGTCGCACCACCTGCTGCAGCGTCCCCGCGACGTGCCGGTGCGGACCTCGCTCGGCATGATGGCCCTGGCCTTCTACATCGTCCTGCTGATCTCCGGCGGCAATGACGTCATCGCCGAGAAGTTCGACATCAGCCTCAACGCGATGACCTGGGCCGGCCGCATCGGGCTGATCATCATCCCGCCGCTCGCCTACGTGCTCACCTACCGGATCTGCCTGGGCCTGCAGAAGCACGACCGGGAGGTCCTCGAGCACGGCCTGGAGACCGGTGTCATCCGGCGGCTGCCGCACGGCGAGTTCATCGAGGTGCACCAGCCGCTCGGCCCGGTCGACGAGCACGGCCACGGCCAGCTCGCCTACGGCGGCGCTCCGGTGCCCAAGCGGATGAACCAGGTGGGTGGCGCCCGCCGCGCCATCCGCGGCTTCTTCAAGCCGATCGAGGAGCCGGCGCAGGTCGAGATCGAGCAGCGTCGCGACGAGCACGGCCTCGCCGCCGCGGAGTCCCGCGAGCTCACCACCTCCGGTCGTCCCTCCGATGGTGGCCGGCCGCAGGAGCCGCGCGACTGAGCACCCGCAGGACGTAGCAGGGCCCCGACGGATCCTCCGTCGGGGCCCTGCTGCGTTCGCGCTCACGGCGGGCGGACGGCGACCGAGCGGTCCCGTCGTCCTGTCGTGTCCGGCTGCCACCCTCGCGCCGCGCTCGCCGACCTCACCGCAGGACACGAGGACGGCGACCGTCAGGTGAGGTCGGCGCAGTTGCAGTGCCTGTGACGCCCCTCGTCGGCGTCGACACGGCGCTCCCCACGGGCGGTCGGTGCCGTCCACGCGGCACCCGTCGCAGCTCACTGCCGCCGTCCCCACCGCAGGACCTGACGACGGCGAGGGCTCGGTGGGAGAGCGCCCTCACCAGGGCTCCAGCCGGTGGCCGTGTGCGAGGAGCGGGCGGGGGCCGGGGCCGGCACCGGCGCCGTGGGCTGCCACGGGCACGGGCCCGTGCGCTCCGGGGTCTGCGTGGGGCCCTGGCTCGCCCAGACCTCAGCGGGCCGCTGGTGCCTGCGTACACGCCGCTCCGTCAGCCGCCAGGACGCCGCCGGACGTGCTGGTAGGTGCCACCACCCCTCTCAGGACCCCAGCAGGGGCTCACGGGGGCGTCCGCGCCGATCGTGCCGCAGGCCGGTGGTCGGGAAGCCCGGGCAGCCCAGGAGGCGCACGGGGCACTGGTCGGCGGCGTCCCCCGAGACGCCGAGGGCCCCTCTCCGCCGCAGCGGGGAGGGGCCCTCGAGGTCGGGCGGTGGGGCTCAGCCCTGGGCGTTCTGCCCCACGTAGTACTCGAACAGCAGACCGCCGACGGTGACCAGGATCGCCGCACCGGCGAGGAGGATCAGCCAGGGATAGAAGAACGCCAGCGCCAGGCCCATCAGGCCGGCCGACAGCGCGATGCCGAACGGCCAGTAGCTGCCCGGGCTGAAGAAGCCCAGCTCGCCGGCGCCGTCGGCGATGTCGGCGTCCTTGCGGTCCTCCGGACGGGCGTCGATGCGCCGCGAGACGAACCAGAAGAAGCCGCCGACGAGGAACGTCAGTCCGCCGGACAGGACGAGGGCCGTCGTCCCGATCGGCTCACGGGACCAGATCCCGTAGACGGCGGCCGCGATGATGCAGAAGACCCCGATGCCGTTGAAGATGAACGCTTCGACCTTCACGGTCGTCCCTCCTCCGTGGTCTGCGGTGCGCGGGTGGCGGACACGTCAGCCGTCGGCCCGCTGCGCATCGTCGATGAGGTCGAACGGCGAGGTGCTGGTCGCCGCCCCCGGCTCACCGATGCTCTCCAGCGCGTCATAGGTGCTCAGCCCGGACTCGCGCGCGGCCAGGTAGGCGTCGTAGTCCTCCGCCGAGACCGCCCGCACCTCGAAGTTCATGTAGGCGTGGTAGGTCCCGCACAGCTCGGCACAGCGACCCACGAAGGCACCCTCCTCGCGGATGGTCACCTCGAAGACGTTGTCGCGGCCGTTCTCGTTGCCCGGGATGACGTCGAGCTTGAAGAGGAACTCCGGCACCCAGAACGAGTGGATGACGTCGGCCGAGGCCACCTCGAAGCGGATGTCCTGGTCCGTGGGCAGCACGAGGATCGGGATCTCGTCGCTGTTGCCGACCGTGTTGATCGGCTCGCCGTCGTCCCCGGTGGTCTCCGGGTAGACGAACTGCCAGTTCCACTTGAACGCGTTCACCGCGATGGTGACGTCGGGGTCGGTGCTGCGCTCCTGCACCCGGTTCTGCACCACCACGGTGAAGAAGAACAGGCCGGCGATGATCAGGAACGGGATGATCGTGTAGACGATCTCCAGGGGCAGGTTGTACGCCGTCTGCTTGGGCAGTTCGTCGCCGCGCTTGCGGTGCCGGACGACCGACCAGCCGATCAGCGCCCAGACCGCGATGCCGACGATTAGGGCCGCGATGACCGACCAGATCCACAGGGTCCGCATCTCGTAGGCCTCGTCGGTCACTCCGTCGGGCCAGCCCCAGCGCCAGAACTCGTTGTTCGGGGTGCACCCGGTCAGGGCGAGCACCCCCAGGAGACCGGGCGCGGCGACCCGCGCGAGCCTGC
>DASQDP010000086.1:0-2033 GCA_035634095.1 Nocardioidaceae bacterium
AGCGGCACCCCGGCGTTGAGCAGGGCCAGCGTCGAGGCGCAGACCGAGCCCATGGACGTCGAGCCGTTGGAGCCCAGCGCCTCGGACACCTGCCGGATCGCGTAGGGGAACTCCTCGCGGTCGGGCAGCACCGGGACCAGGGCCCGCTCGGCCAGCGCGCCGTGGCCGATCTCCCGGCGCTTGGGCGAGCCGACCCGGCCGGTCTCACCGGTCGAGTACGGCGGGAAGTTGTAGTTGTGCATGTAGCGCTTGCGGTTCACCGGCGAGAGCGTGTCCAGCTGCTGCTCCATGCGGAGCATGTTCAGCGTGGTGACACCCAGGATCTGGGTCTCGCCGCGCTCGAACAGCGCCGAGCCGTGCACCCGCGGGATGACCTCGACCTCGGCCGACAGCGGCCGGATGTCGGTCAGGCCACGGCCGTCGATGCGGACCTTGTCGCGCAGGATGCGCTGCCGGACGACCTTCTTGGTCACCGCGCGGAAGGCGGCGGAGACCTCCTTCTCACGGCCCTCGAACTGGCCGGCCAACGCGGCCTTGACCTCGTCCTTGAGCTCGTCGGTGGCCGTCTCCCGCTCCTGCTTGCCGGCGATGGCCTGCACCTCGGCGAGCCGGGCGGCGGCCTGCGCCTCGACGGCGGCGTAGACGTCGTCCTGGTAGTCCAGGAAGCGCGGGAAGTCCGCGACCGGCTTGGCGGCCTTCTCGGCCAGCGCGCTCTGCGCCTCGCACAGCGCCCGGATGAAGGGCTTCGCGGCCTCGAGGCCCTGGGCGACGACCTCCTCGGTGGGCGCGGTGGCGCCGCCGGCGACCAGCTCGATCGTCTTCTCGGTGGCCTCGGCCTCGACCATCATGATCGCGACGTCGCCGTCCGGGAGCAGGCGGCCGGCCACGACCATGTCGAAGACGGCGTCCTCGAGCTCGGCGTGGGTCGGGAAGCCCACCCACTGGCCGTTGACCAGCGCGACGCGGGTGCCGCCGACCGGGCCGGAGAACGGCAGGCCCGACAGCTGGGTCGAGGCGGAGGCGCCGTTGATGGCCAGCACGTCGTAGAGGTGGTCGGGGTCCAGCGCCAGGACGGTGATGACCACCTGGACCTCGTTGCGCAGACCCTTGGCGAAGGTCGGGCGCAGCGGGCGGTCGATCAGCCGGCAGGTGAGGATCGCGTCCTCGGACGGCCGGCCCTCGCGGCGGAAGAACGAACCGGGGATGCGCCCGGCGGCGTACATGCGCTCCTCGACGTCGACCGTCAGCGGGAAGAAGTCGAAGTGCTCCTTCGGCTGGCGGCCGGCCGTGGTGGCCGACAGGAGCATGGTGTCGCCCGTGGTGACGACGACGGAGCCGGCGGCCTGCCGGGCCAGCCGGCCGGTCTCGAAGGTGACCGTGCGGCTGCCGAAGCTGCCGTTGTCGATGACCGCGGTGGCGGTGGTGACCCCGTCCTCGGGGTCGAACTCCGCGGCGGGGGTGTTCTGGGTGGTGGGTGCGGACACGGTGTCCTCTTCCTACGTCGCATGCGGCGACGTCCTCTTCGTGGCCTTCGCGCCTGACTGCGCCCGGGTGACCGGTCTTCGATCGAAGCCCGCGGGATGACGTTCCCCCTCGCGGAGGAGGGCATGCCCGGGGGCCACCACCGAGGACCGACCAGCGCCGGGGTGCGGCGCGAGGCCCTGGGTCCCGCGCGGCGGGTGCCGCACGAGAGAGGGGACCGACCCGGCCGGGACGGTCCCCTCTGTTCACCGGCGCAGGCCGAGCCGCTCGATGAGCGACCGGTACCGACCGATGTCGGTCTTGGCCAGGTAGTTCAGCAGCCGGCGACGACGACCGACCAGCAGGAGCAGCCCCCGCCGGCTGTGGTGGTCGTGCTTGTGCTGCTTGAGGTGCTCGGTCAGGTCGCTGATCCGGCGGGTCAGCATCGCGACCTGCACCTCGGGAGAACCGGTGTCCTTCTCGACCGTCGCGTACTCGGTCATGATCTGCTGCTTCGTCGCGCTGTCGAGCGCCATGGATCCCCTCCGGGGCAGGTGGCGTGTGGCCCCCGG
>DASQDP010000087.1:0-2433 GCA_035634095.1 Nocardioidaceae bacterium
GCGGGCGCCGACCGGCGGGGAGCGCAGCGGCGCATGGAAGCGCCGGTAGACCGTCTCGGCGGAGAGCCGGTTCCAGAGGCGGCAGAAGCGCGGGCCGTCGTCCGGCTGCACCGGCCTGGTCGTCACGGGCACGTCCATCCCGACCTCCTGAGTTCGCTTGATGAACTGTGCTCCTCTCCTGAGGAGTTCGTCAAGTGAACTCAGCGCACTATGCTGGGTGCGTGAGCGAAGCCCTGTGGGATCGGTCGCGGTGCTCGGTCGCGGGCACGCTGGCCGTCATCGGCGAGAAGTGGAGCCTGCTGGTGCTGCGCGAGGCATTCCTCGGCGTGCGCCGGTTCGCCGACTTCCAGCGGGTGCTCGGCGCGCCCAAGGCGGTGCTGACCGACCGGCTCACCACGCTGGTGGACCACGGGATCCTGCGGCGGGTCCCGTACCAGGCGCCGGGGGAGCGGCAGCGGCACGAGTACCGGCTGACGCAGAAGGGCATCGACCTCCATCCGACGCTGGTCGCCCTGATGGCCTGGGGGGACAGGTACCTGGCCGAGGACGGCGACGTGCCGATGGAGCTGCGGCACCGGGACTGCGGCGAGCTGGTGCACCTGAGCCTGGTCTGTGACGCAGGGCACGAGCTCTCGGGCGCCCGTGACGTCCTACCGGTGCCCCGTGTCCCTGCCCAGGGGGGTGACGGGTGAGACCCGGGCTCCTTCCAGCTCCACCGCATCCGGGCGCGGACGAGCAGTACGGCGACCCGGTCCGCACGGGCACGGAGCGGGACGAACGCCCGCGGACGTCGTGGCGACGCGACCTGCACGGAGAGGTCCGACAGTTCGTCCCACCTCGACGTCGGCGTGGCTGCCCCGGAGGTGCTTCGTCAGCTCGGTGCTCGGTGCTCGTCTAGATCCATCCGTTGTCGCGGGCGATGTGGTACGCCTCCGCCCGGGACCGGGCCCCCAGCTTGTGGGTGATCGCCGCGAGGTAGTTGCGGACGGTCCCCGGCGACAGGAACACCGTGCGGGCGACCTCGCGGATCGGCCGATCCTCGAGTGCGACGGTCAGCACCTCGCTCTCCCGGGGGGTCAACGGGGACGGAGGCGCGGTGAGCGCATCAGCGGCCAGGATCGGGTCCACGTAGCGCTGACCGTCATGGACCCGGCGTACGACGTCGGCCAGCGCCGTGCCGGGCGCGCCCTTGGCGATGAAGCCTCGCGCCCCGGAGGTCAGGGCCCGGCGCAGCACGTGCGGCCGACCGTGGCCGGTGAGGATCACGCCCGCACACGTGGGGAGCGCCCGGCCCAGCTCGGTGATGACGCCGATGCCGTCCACGACCGGCATCTGCAGGTCGACGACCGCGACGTCGGGGCGGTGGGCGAGCGCGCGGTCGATGGCCTGACGGCCGTCTGCCGCGGTCGCCACCACCTCGATGTCGGACTCGCGCTCCAGCAGCCCGACCAGCGCCTCCCGGATCAGTTCCTCGTCCTCGGCGAGGAGCACCCGGATCCTCGTGCCGGTCACGGCGGCTCGGCGCCGTTCGGTGTCAGCTCCACCCTCACCTCGAACCTGCCGTCGTCGACGGGGCCGGACACCAGTCGAGCCCCGGCGGCCGCACACCGCGCCGCCAGGGACGCGAGCCCGGTCCCGGAGGAGGGCGCGTCGGCCGCGATGCCGGACCGGGTGCCTCCCGCGCCGTCGTTCACGATCACGAGTGTGGGGCGCGGCCCGGTCCGGTGGAACGCGATCGAGACCGTGCGCGCGTCGCTGTGCCGCAGGATGTTGGTGACCGCCTCGCGGACCACGGCGGCCAGCAGCCGGGATGCCGACGCCGGCACCTGCGTGGTGTCGATGTCGACGGTGGTCTCGATCCCGGCGGAGCCGAGGACCAGCTCGGCGGACGCGACCTGCGTCGGCAGGTCGGCGACGGTCTCGCCGTGGACCGCGCGCCGGGCCTCGGCCAGCGTGGCTGCCGCGATCGCGCGGACCTCGTTGCTCTCCGCCGCGGACCGGGCGGGGTCGCTCGCCGCGAGATCTGCCGCCAGCTCGGCCTTGAGCGCGATGATGCCGAGTCGGTGACCGAGCACGTCGTGCAGTTCGCGGCTCACCCGCAGGCGCTCCTGGGCGATCACGAGGCCTGCCTCGGCATCCCGTCCCGCCTCGGCCGCCCACAGCAGCCCGAGCAGCCACACGAGCACCACGCCCGTCAGCCACACGACCACCCCGGAACCGCTCGCGATCCCCAGGTTCGCGGCCACGGCGCCGTCGAAGACGACGGCGCCGAGCACCGCCATCACGCCGAGGCCGACGGCCACCACGACACCCGCTCGCGGAACGGCGAGAGCACTCGCACCGATGACGAACCCCGCCACCCATGCCCACGGCTCGTGGCCGGTCCCGGCCCACGCGAAGGAAGGCAGCCACAACCCGAGGGACACGACCACC